>CAWUXI010000112.1:0-11463 GCA_963926405.1 uncultured Flavobacteriales bacterium | reverse complement strand
TTAAACAATTATTTGTCAAAACTAGGTTTTATTGATACTAACAAATGTTAATTTATACAAATAATGGCAACTAAACAGCAATTTAAGTGCATTGGCATATTCGATTTTACGTTACTTTCGCAACATGAAACCAATTCTTTTGATGGCCCTTTTTTTTGCTTTTGCTTGTGGTTGTGTGCCACAGCCAAAGGAAAAAACAATTGAAAAAATTGATGAAGGAAAATTCGATAGTTTGCATATCGATGCAATTCCAGTCTCGCTGCAAACAAAAAGTCGCTTCATACAACACGATTCTTTTCCTTCTAGAGACAGCTTATTAATCTTTGCTGATATCTATGAAAGAAAAAACAGAAAACCTACGATACTACTATGTCACCAAGCAGGTTTTAGTAGAGGTGAATATCGAGAAACCGCATTCAGAATTGCCAGCATCGGTTTTTCAAGTATTGCTATTGACCAACGGTCAGGAAATGAAGCAAACAACATTATAAATAAAACGGCTCAACTAGCTAAGGAAAAGGAATTACCCACGGAATACATAGATGCAAAACAGGATATTGAGTCCGCTATTGATTATTTATTTAAACTTAATGACAATGAATCTATTATATTAGTAGGTAGCTCCTACTCTGCTTCACTGGTTTTGTTAATTGGGAAAAACAACGACAAAGTAAAAGCAGTAGCAGCTTTTAGCCCTGGAGAATATATTAAAGGAATAAATATTCAGGATTCAATCACAGGATACAACAAACCAATTTTTATTACCTCCTCTAAAACAGAAACAGAAGCTTCCAAAACACTTATTTCTGGAATAGACACTGTATGGACAAATCACTTCAAACCTGATTTTGAGGGGATTCATGGATCAAGTGCACTATGGGAAACTACAGAAGGTAATGAAAAATATTGGGATGCTTTTAAAACTTTTTTAACAGGTTTGTAAATGAGCAAATGTTTAACCTAAGTTCAGAAAAATCAATTTAATTTCTCATTGTTATGATGCCTATCTGCATCCCTAATAGACTTCTTCTTTAAGTTCTTTTCCAATGCTTCTTCCAAATTTACTCCTGTTTGGTTAGCTAAACACAATAAAACAAACAATACATCTGCCATTTCATCTCCCAAGTCCTTATTTTTATCTGACTCCTTTTCTGATTGTTCACCGTACCTTCTAGCAATAATACGAGCAACTTCTCCTACTTCTTCCATTAGCATAGCCATATTAGTTAGCTCATTAAAATAACGAACCCCAAACTCCTTAATCCAATTATCCACTTTTTTCTGGGCCTCTTCAATACCTAGCGCATTTTTCATTTCTGATAAGATTTGTGTACAAACTCCTTTAACTCTTCGTATTGAATTTTCAACTTTTCAAAAGTGTCACCTTTTTGCTTTTGGAGTTTATTGTAACGTATTTTTCCTTTCAACTTCAATAACGAAACCCAATATTTATAGCTAATCCAAGCTGAAATAATTAATAACCCAAAGTACATTGCCCAATAATAATTATCTGTAAATATTGCGACTAAACTAATTTGAATTCCCCAAAAAATCACAAACAAAATAGATCCAGCAAGTAATTTTATTGAAGCATGAAAGTGAATGTCTGCTACTTTTTTCTCTACAAACCAAGCAGGAATTCGATAAGGCAAATAACTATTAAGCACTCCATATATATGCAATGGGGAAAGTAGAATCAATAAAAAGGCGTGAACAAAAACTGAGTGATTTTCTTTTTTAAACAACCAAGAAGACAACTTCTCTTTCTTAATCCCTTCCTTAAATGCTAAAGCTACTTTTTGGAGTTTATCCGCATTTTCAATATCCTCTTCAATGTAACTCTCAGCTTTATTGATATATGCTTTTTGTCTCTTAAATTCCGAAACTAAATTATTACGTTCATTCTGCTCCAACAAACCAATTTCAGTATCAAATATTTTCATAGTGTAATGAATCAAATCATAATAATCCATTTTCTGAATATCTATCATTTGATCGCTCATTCTCTTTCTGAGCTCATCTACAAGTTCAATGTAATTTTCTTCTTGCTTCTCTGAATTATCTGCGATGTAATCTTTAATAGCTATTGGCTTTCCAAATTGAACAAGTAAATCGCCACCCATATTTTCAAACTTACCATAATTAATTCCCACAGGAACCACCTGAACATCCAATTCTTGGTTGTACTTATTCTCAGCACCAACTCCTATTCTGAAAACACCTTTTTTTAAAGTCCTTAACTGCTGATGCTTCCCATGATTTCCTTCAGGAAATATTACAATTCGTCTGTTTTTGTTGAGTAAATCATAAAAATATTCAAATAACGCTTCATTTTTATCTCTATAATCAGGGCCATCCCGTTCTCTATAAATAGGAAGTGCATTTAAGCTAGTTAAAATAAAATTGGCAACTTTCTTTTTAAAAATATCTGATCTGGCTAGAAAATATATTGGCGAACGTGTTACATACCCAAGAATAGCGCCCTCTAAAAAAGCATTTTGATGATTTCCAGCAAATAGAATTGGTTTTCCTTTCGGAATATTCTCTTTTCCAACTACTTTATATTTTCGATAAAAAGAACAGACTCCTATTGTAGTAAATATATAACCAAATAAATACCCTAACGACCAGTTTCTAATTCTCATATAGCTTATTCCTTTGATTTTGAATCTATCCAAATACTTACCGGACCATCATTTATTAAACTAACTTTCATATTCGCTCCAAACTCTCCTGTTTTAATTTCTTTACCTAAAACTTGAGTCAGTCGTGAAACAAACTCTTCATACAATGGCTCTGCTACTTCTGGACGAGCAGCTTGAATATAAGAAGGCCTATTACCCTTTTTTGTGCTTGCATACAAAGTAAACTGGCTTACGACTACAGCTTCACCCTTTGTATCCACCAATGATAAATTCATTATTCCTTCAGCGTCTGGAAATATCCTCAATTTAGCAATTTTAGCACACAACCAATCAACATCCTCTTGATTATCTTCGTTTTCAATTCCTAGTAAAATTAAAACTCCACTGCCTATTTCACTACGAATTTCATTCTCAACTACAACTGACGCTTCCGATACTCTTTGAACAAGAACCCTCATTAATAATCTACTGTTCTATAATTTTCATCATCTCCGTGGTACATCGAAAGATAATTTTTATACCTAAACTCCTCCACACCTCCAGCTTCAACTGCTATTTTAATAGCACAAGAAGGTTCATTTACATGCTGGCAGTTATGGAATTTACATGCTGGCAGTAAAGCCCGCATTTCTAAAAAATAATGACTCATTTCTTCCTTTTCAATATCTACAATCCCTAATCCTTTAATTCCAGGAGTATCTATTATAAATCCACCAAATGCCAATTTAAACATTTCCGCAAAAGTTGTAGTATGCTTTCCTTTAAAGTGTGATTCTGATATATCACCCGTTTTTAATTCTAGGTTGCTATCAATCTTATTAATTAAAGTAGACTTCCCTGCTCCTGAATGACCACTTAACATGGTTGTCTTATCGGCAAGCATGTTCTTAATTTCTGCCACTCCAGAACCTGTTTCTGCAGAAACATCCATACAATGGTAACCAATCTTAGAATAAGCAATAATCAACTCATCCAATTTTATTTGATCTTTTTCCGAGTATATATCAATCTTATTAAAGACTATTGTTACCGGAATGTGATACGCTTCAGCTGTAATTAAAAATCGATCAATAAATCCAGTGTGCGTCAATGGATTAGAAATAGTAACCACCAAAAGTGCTCGATCGATATTACATGCAATTATTTGAGCTTGCTTTGATAAATTTACCGATTTACGAATTATATAATTTTTACGTGGATGAATTTTGGTTATGACCGCCGTTTTATCCATTTCTAAGGTAAAGTCCACAAGATCTCCTACAGCAACCGGGTTAGTTGTTTTTATTCCTTGTATTCTGAATTTACCTTTAATGCGCGCCTGAACTTGCGTACCGTCTTTTGTTCGGATTAAATACCAACTTCCGGTTGATCGCATAACTATAGCACCTTCTAAAATCATTTTTGTAAAAGTAGTGAAAATGTAGTGGTATTAATAATTTCATCCATAACTAGATATCATTTTGATTGTAATGGAGAAACCTTCATTAAATGAGGTTGAAAACCAGAATATTTCTCGGCTCTGCTCGAAAATGACTATAAATAAACACAATCCAACACCAAATTGTTAATGAATCTTTCCGGCAAATAATTAACTTTCTCTAATTATAGATATATTCGCAATAATAATAGAGAATTGGTTTTCTTTGTTTTTTATTTTCATCTTTCAAACATAAGTTGTGTCGATATCAGTCAAAAACGTTACAAAAAAATACGGAAGTCAATACGCTCTAGATAACATTTCATTTGAAATAAATAAGGGGGAAATAGTCGGGTTTCTGGGACCAAATGGTGCTGGAAAGTCTACCACCATGAAAATAATTACTTGTTTTATTCCACAAACAAATGGGGAAGTAAAAGTTTGCGGACTAGATGTAAATGACGACCCAATTAAAGTGAAAAGAAAAGTAGGCTACTTGCCGGAACACAACCCATTGTACTTGGATATGTATGTTAAAGAGTACCTACTCTTTCTTGCGCGTTTACACAAAATAAAAAACAAAAAAGAACGAGTTACAAAAATGATTAGTTCTGTTGGATTAGAAAAGGAACAACATAAAAAAATAGGCGATTTATCTAAAGGGTATCGACAAAGGGTTGGATTAGCGCAAGCTATGTTGCATGACCCAGAAGTACTGATTCTTGATGAACCTACTAGTGGCTTAGATCCAAACCAATTGGTTGAAATTAGAGAACTGATTAAAACTTTTGGAAAAGAAAAGACGATTTTACTCTCTACTCACATCATGCAAGAAGTTGAAGCGATTTGTGACAGAATAATTATAATAAACGACGGTAAAATTGTTGCAGATGAGAAAACGAGTGAGATTCAATCTAAAGTTGTTAAAAAGCAGGTCATAAAAGTTGAGTTCGATACGAGCATCAGTAAATCAAAGTTAAATTCTATTGCTGGAGTCACGAGCGCAAAAGAAGTATCTGACAATATTTGGCTGCTCGAATCAAAAACGGACAAGGATATCCGTAAAGAAATATCAAAATTTGCACAAGACAGCAATATTCTTGTATTAACGATGCAAAAAGAAGAAGAATCGTTAGAAAACGTATTTAAAGAACTCACTTCAAAAAAATAATTGCCTTTTTTTTCGAGTATTCTATTTGTCTGTTATTTAAATTTTATAAATTCGCAGTCGAAATCAGAGTGGAATGATTTACTTGCTTGCAACCACGTATAAAAAGTGCTAAAACGTTTATTACTGCAGCTGCGCAACTTTATCCATTTTGTTTTAAAAAGATTAACATTAAAACAAATACTATAATGAGTTATTTATTTACATCAGAATCTGTTTCTGAAGGACATCCAGACAAAGTAGCTGATCAAATTTCAGATGCATTAATAGACAATTTCTTAGCTTTCGATTCAGAATCGAAGGTTGCATGTGAAACCCTTGTTACAACTGGACAAGTTGTTCTTGCAGGAGAGGTTAAGTCAAAAGCTTACCTAGACGTTCAAGTAATTGCAAGAGAAGTAATCAATAATATTGGTTATAATAAAAGTGAATACATGTTCGATGGAAACTCATGTGGAGTATTTTCTGCAATTCACGAACAATCCCCAGATATTAATCAAGGTGTTGAAAGAAAAAACAAAGAAGATCAAGGTGCAGGGGACCAAGGAATGATGTTTGGTTACGCTACCAATGAAACGATGAACTTCATGCCACTTCCTCTTGATATTTCGCATATTCTATTAAAAGAATTAGCTGCATTAAGAAGAGAAAATAAAGAAATTACATATTTACGCCCTGATTCAAAATCACAGGTAACTATTGAATACGATGACAACAATCAGCCTGTTAGAATTGAGGCTATAGTCGTTTCTACTCAGCATGATGATTTTGACACAGAAAAGAAAATGTTGAAGAAGATTAATGATGACATAATAAATATTTTAATTCCTAGAGTTAAAAAACAACTACCAAAAGCTATTCAAAAATTATTTACGAATAAAATTACCTACCACATAAATCCAACAGGAATTTTTGTGATCGGTGGACCTCACGGAGATACTGGATTAACAGGTCGTAAAATTATTGTTGATACATACGGAGGAAAAGGAGCTCACGGTGGTGGTGCTTTTTCAGGAAAAGACCCAAGTAAAGTTGATAGATCTGCTGCTTATGCTACAAGACACGTTGCTAAAAACTTGGTTGCTGCAGGTATAGCAGACGAAGCTTTAGTGCAAGTTGCTTATGCAATTGGCGTTGCAAAACCAATGGGCCTTTATGTAAACACTTATGGCACATCTAAAGTTGATATGACCGATGGAGAAATTGCTAAAAAATTAGAAGAGATTTTCGATATGCGTCCTTATGCAATTGAAAAACGTTTTAAATTAAGAACGCCTATCTATTTAGAAACTGCAGCTTATGGACATATGGGTAGAGTTTGTGAAACAGTAACAAAAACTTTCACTACTCCTGACGGAAAATCAAAAACAATGAAAGTGAAATTATTCCCTTGGGAAGAATTGGACTTCGTAAATAAAATTAAAAAGGTTTTTAAAGTTAAATAGTCCTTTTATAATTTATAAAACAAAAAAAGCAGCTCTAGAGCTGCTTTTTTTGTTAGCAATAAAAAATGTAATAATTAGTTTACTATACTGTATAATTGAAATAATGCAAAGACTCTTATTGCTTATAACTATGCTTTTCTCTGCTCCCTATTTTAGTGGTCAAGAATGGCAACAACAATCAAACTTTCCTTCTACGGAAAGAGATGATGCAATTGGATTTTCCATAGGAGAAATTGGTTACATAGGAACTGGAAGAGATATTGGGTTTCAATATAAAAATGATTTCTACCAATATACCTCTGCAAGCAATTCATGGGTTCAAATTTCATCTATTATTGGGGATGCTCGTCAATACTGCACTTCCTTTTCAAACAGTAGAAGAGGATATGTTTTTGGAGGAATTACTAGTAATGGAACTTATTTAAACGAATTACAATCCTATTCTCCCATGGATAACACTTGGTCTATAGAAACTCCTTTACCTGATTCGGGACGGCAATCTGCAGTTGCTTTTTCTATTGGAGAAAATGGATACATTGGAACCGGTCGAAACGGATCAGGTTCTTTAAATGATTTTTGGAAATTCAATACTACCGAAAAAACATGGGAGCAAAAATCAGATTTCCAAGGAACTAGCAGATATGAAGCGATAGGTTTTTCCTTAGGAGGAATTGGTTATATTGGACTTGGAATGAACCTCCAAGGAGAGCATTTTAACGACCTTTGGAAATATAGCCCCATTGATGATTCCTGGGAAGAAGTAACATCTTTCCCTGGAGAAATAAGAACCTATACGTCCTATTTCACAATTGGAGAAACACTATATCTGTATGGAGGAATGGATGGAAATTATATATTTAAAAACGAGTTTTGGCAGTATGATGCAGAAAATGACATTTGGACAGATTTACCGGCACCTCCCCTTCCTTTAAGAAGAGGTGCCGCAAGCTTTGCTATTGGGAACTGTGGTTATATAACAACAGGAATAGACAGCAGCTGGACCCGACTAAAAGACTCCTGGAGGTATTGTATTGAAAGCACAAATGAATTGGAAATCCGCTTTTACCCTAACCCAGCCAACAACAGCATATATGTTGGGCACTTTAATTTACAAACTGCTACAGATATTCATTTAATTAATTCAAATGGGAGGTTAGTAAAAACGATTTCTACTAATCCGTTAACTGTATCTACAGAAATACTGATAAATAATTTATCCGTTGGCATGTATTACATTAAAATAGAACAGTCTGACGGAAAAGTACTTTGGTCGGATAAATTTGTTATCATGCGATAATTACGCAACCTCTACAACCAAATTATCATCAATTTTCGTCACTTTCGTTAAACCATGTTTAGCCAATCCTTTAATCGCTTTGTCCCATTGTTTATTTGAAAGTCCTGCAGCATCTTTTAAAACGCTCAATTCCATTGAATTTTCTTTGGAAAGAATATCAAAAATCAATTGCTCGTTTTCATTTAGTTCTGGCCCCAAATTTTCTTCAGTACTAAACGTTTCTAATTTCATTTGAGGGAAGAATAATACTTCTTGAATTGAACTTTGATTCGTCATCAACATCACTAATCGATCAATTCCAATTCCCATTCCTGATGTTGGAGGCATCCCATATTCCAAAGCTCTTAAAAAATCTTGGTCAATAAACATTGCTTCATCATCCCCTTTCGCAGACAATTTCATTTGCTCTTCGAAACGTTCCCTTTGATCAATAGGATCATTCAGCTCGGTATAAGCATTCGCAATTTCTTTTCCATTTATCATTAATTCAAAACGCTCTGTCAATTCTGGATTATCTCTATGCGCTTTGCACAATGGAGACATTTCCCTTGGATAATCAGTAATAAATGTTGGCTGAATATAATTTCCTTCACATTTCTCTCCAAAAATCTCATCAATCAACTTTCCTTTCCCCATCGAATCGTCAACCTCGATTCCGTTTCCTTTACACCATGCCATAAGTTGCTCTACAGATTTACCAGAAATATCAAATGCCGTAAATTCTTTGATAGAATCGGTCATTGAAATTCTTTTAAAGGGCTTTTGAAAACTAATTTCTTTATCTCCAACAGTCAAACCCGTTTTACCATGCACAGACATAGCAATTCTCTCCAACATCTCTTCGGTAAAGTCCATCATCCAATTGTAGTCTTTATAGGCTACATAGATTTCCATCACCGTAAATTCTGGATTATGGGTTCTATCCATTCCTTCGTTTCTAAAATCTTTCGCGAATTCATAAACTCCATCAAACCCTCCAACGATTAATCTTTTAAGATATAATTCATTCGCAATCCTTAAATACAAAGGCATGTCCAATGCATTGTGATGGGTCATAAATGGACGAGCTGCAGCTCCTCCAGGGATTGGCTGTAGAATTGGTGTTTCCACTTCAAAATATCCTTTGTCATTAAAGAAGCTACGCATCTCGTTCATCACTTTTGTACGGGTAATAAACGTTTTTTTCACTTGTGGGTTAACAACTAAATCAACATACCGCTGACGGTACCTCATTTCTGGATCAGTAAAAGCATCATGAACGTTTCCTTCATTATCCGTTTTTGGAAGAGGAAGCGGTTTTAACGATTTAGATAGTAACAAAAACTTTTTGACTCTTAATGATTTCTCACCAACTTGGGTAGTAAACAACTCGCCTTCAACTCCAATAAAATCTCCTATATCCAACAACTTTTTAAATACATCGTTGTATAACGTTTTGTCGTCTCCTTCACAAATTTCATCACGATTAAAGTACAATTGTATCCTTCCTTCCGAATCTTGGACTTCTGCAAATGATGCTTTCCCCATTATTCTTCTGCTCATTAGCCTACCAGCAACAATCACCTTTTTTCCTTCTTCAAAATTTGATTCTATATCAGCCGACAAAGTATCAACAGGATACAGTGCTGCAGGATAAGGATCAATACCTAGATCTCGTAATTTTTGTAACGACTCTCTTCTTACTTGTTCTTGCTCAGAAAGGTGTAAACTCATGATTTTATAAATTCAATTTAGACTGCAAAATTAATTATTTTATTGCAATCCTTAAAAAAAAGTAAAAATTTAGGAATTATACTTAAATTCGTACTCTTAAAGTTAAATTTAATGAAAGATTTAGTAAGTAAATTTACTTCACAACTTGAAGAAGCACTCAATATTGGCAAGGAAGCTAAACTAACTTCTTGTAATAAAGACATTAGAAATATTGTGATTACTGGTCTTGGCGGTTCTGGAATTGGCGGGAAAATTGTTGCACAACTAGTTGCCAATGATATCTTAGTCCCTGTTACTATTAATAATGATTATCACCTTCCTAATTTCGTAAACGAAAACACATTGGTTATTGCCAGTAGTTTCTCTGGGAATACGGAAGAAACTTTAGCTGCGCTTAAAATTGCTCAAAATAAAGGTGCCGAAATAGCTTGTATTACCTCAGGAGGAAAAATGCTTGAGATAGCAATTAGCAATAAATACAATCACATAGTATTACCTACGGAAAGATCTCCACGAGCTATGCTTTCTTATTCATTGACACAACAATTCTTTTTATTAAATCATTACAATTTAATTGGAAACGATTTTATAGAAAAAATTCAAAACGCAATTGAATTATTAAATTCCGAAATCGAGAATATAAAAACAGAAGCTAAGAATATTGCGAATTCAATTTTAAACAAAACAGCTGTAATTTACAGTGAAGCCAATTTTGAAGGAGTTGCCATCAGACTGCGTCAACAACTAAATGAAAATGCTAAAGTTTTATGTTGGCATCATGTTTTACCAGAAATGAATCACAATGAGCTAGTGGGATGGGCTGGAGGAAATGATGAAAAAGCTGTCATTGTTTTAAGAAACGAAACGGATTATTCGCGCACTCAAACAAGAATGAATATTCAAAAATCGGTTATTGGAAAATACACCTCCACATACATTGAATGTTATTCCAAAGGAAATTCTAACATAGAAAGAGCTTTATATTTTATATTATTAGGTGATTGGGTTTCTGTTTATTTATCAGAGTTAAGAAATGTTGACAACATTGAGGTTAAAGTTATAGACCACCTTAAATCAGAATTGGCTAAAGACAATTAGTCAATGACTCCAAAAGTCATATACGAAGACCTTGGGCTAATTGATTTTAAAGAAGCTTGGGAGTATCAAACGCAACTTTTCGATGCTACTATTGCTCTTAAAATGGCTAATCGGAAAGATGAAAGCCACAAAACGACAACTAGTAACTACTTACTTTTTTGTGAACATCCACATGTCTTCACCTTAGGTAAAAGCGGAAAAGAAACACATCTACTATTAAATGAAAATTCATTAAAAGCTAGAGGAGCAACTTATTACAAGACAAATAGAGGCGGTGACATCACCTATCATGGACCTGGACAATTAGTTGCTTATCCTATTTTGGACTTGGACCATTTCTTTACCGACATTCACAAATATCTGCGATTTCTAGAAGAAGCTGTAATTGCAACATTAGCAGAATATGACATTACTGCTGAAAGGGTTGATGGCTTAACTGGAGTCTGGATAGACGGAACTAAACCTACAGCGCGCAAGATATGTGCGATGGGAGTTAAATGCAGTAGGTGGGTTACCATGCATGGAATAGCCTTAAATGTGAAACCTGACTTAAGTTACTTTAAAAATATTGTACCTTGCGGTATTGATGATAAAGCGGTCACGTCAATTCAAAATGAATTAGGCAAAGAAATTGACATGAACGAAGTCAAACAAAAATTAAAAATTAATTTATCTAAAGT
>CAWUXI010000111.1:0-3202 GCA_963926405.1 uncultured Flavobacteriales bacterium | reverse complement strand
GCTGTAAATGCTTTGGTTGATGCAACTCCGATTTCTGGTCCCGCATGCGTATAAGAACCACAATCTGTAAGCCTAGAAATTGAACTTCCAACAACATTACAAATACCTACTATGGTCGCTCCTCTTTCTTTAGCTAAGCTTATTGCAGCTAAAGTATCGGCTGTCTCTCCTGACTGTGATATACAAATCACAACATCCTCCTCATTGATTATCGGGTTTCTGTATCTAAATTCAGAAGCGTATTCAACTTCTACTGGAATTCTAGCTAATTCTTCTAGTAAATATTCTCCAACAATACCAGCATGCCAAGAGGTTCCACAAGCAACAATGATTAATCGTTTAGCGTTAACGATTTTTTCTTCGTAATCTTTTATTCCTCCTAGGTCAACAGAGCTGTTCTTGAGGTTTATGCGCCCACGCATACAATCCATAATTGAGCGTGGTTGTTCAAATATTTCTTTGAGCATAAAGTGTTCGTATCCGCCTTTTTCAAGAGCTTCTAATTGCAGCTCTAGTTCTTGGATATAGGGAGTTTTCTCAACGTTACCTATTGTTTTTATTTTAAGCCCTGAATCTAGACTTAAACGGGCAATTTCGCCATCTTCTAAGTACACAACATTTTTCGTATACTCCACAATTGGTGTAGCATCAGATGCAACGTAAAATTCACCATTCCCAATACCAACGACTAATGGGCTACTTTTTCTAGCCGCAATTAACTCTCGGTTATTTTCTTTTGAAATAATAACAATAGCGTATGCTCCATGAACTTCGTTAAGCGCTAGCCGAACCCCTTCAAATAAGTCAACGTTCTCTTTTTCTATAATCTCTTCAATCAAGTGCATAAGCACTTCAGTATCTGTTTCGCTTTTAAATTTGTGGCCTCTAGAAATTAATTCTTTTTTAAGTATAGCATAGTTTTCAATAATGCCATTGTGAACCAAAGCAAATTTTCCGTTACCAGATAGGTGCGGATGTGCATTTACATCATTTGGTTCTCCGTGAGTTGCCCATCTAGTGTGTCCAATTCCAATATTCCCACTTGTATCAAATCCTTCAGCGTGCTTTTCTAATTCGGTAACTTTTCCTTGTTTTTTTAATACGTTTAAATTAAGGTTATTATTGATAGCTATGCCTGCACTATCATACCCTCTATACTCTAGTCTTTTAAGCCCTTTTAAAACTATTGGGAAAGCTTCTTTTTCACCAATATATGCAACTATTCCACACATATGTTAATATTTTGTATAGGTTAAAACTAACTTAGGTTTGTCCTTATTAAGAGAATTTGCGCCATTTAGAATAACCCTATTAGCTGTTATTCCAGAACCTCCAACAACTAAGGTTAGACCGTCATTTTGATACTCTCCGGCAAAAACTTTATTTACGTATCTAGTGATGTTAAAAATGTAATTGTTTGTGGCAAGGTTCAATTGTCCTCCATGACTTGATTCATTTACATCTGGCAAAAAGGAAACATTTCCATTTTCATCCACACGGGTTAAGAACAAATAATCTGCAGGGGTAAAGTTGTCTAATGTATTGTATTGAATAGGAAGTATTAGTTCAGCTTTATTTACAACCAGGTTGCCACTGTCAATGAAATCCGTAAGGTTGGGAAAATGAATTTTTGCTTTTGTACCTCCTAATGCTTGAAGGTAAAATACATCCATTCCGAAAGTTGAGTCATTAATTTGAGCATCCACAAACGTATTAGAATAATCGATGTCTACCGAATTATAATGAGCGCAATTAGCATTGAAATTCAAATCAAAACTTAATGTGTCGTGTGTTGAAGATATCCCAGAAGTGTCTCTGTAGAATATGGTTACTTTTGAAAAGGAATTTACCATGTCAACATAAATTATCCCACCATTATTTACTCCTTGTGCAGGGTTATTTGCTTTAATCACCAATCCCTTGTACCAATCTAAAAACCCTCCTGTTCCGTCATTTCCAGAAAGAGACGTATTTCCTGATTCATTAAACATTTTCCATCCAAAATTATTGATGCTCAAGGGGATATTTAGAATAGCGTATTCAGTTAATGACCCTTCTACGTAGCCAACAGATACGGGGTCAGGAGTAATAGCTCCACTAATAGCTAAGTTTGGCCCCGTTGTGGGCATTAATTTATTTGTGTAGTAGGAAGAGTCAATGTCAATATCTTCATTGATTTGATATACTTCAAAAGTCTGTGCATCAAGGTTTCCGAAAGACCCTTGGAGGGCTAAATACATAACAACGGAATCTATAACTAAACTATCTAATGAACCACTTGATAAAGTAAAATCGACTGAAGCTTCCAGTCTAATTTGAGAAACAATTGATGCTTCCATTTTCCCGAAATATGGATCAATGTATGTTCCTAGCATACTAGGGCCATCTAATTCATCTGATTTTAAAGAATCCTCTTTTATAGAATAGGTAATGATAGATGCAGTGTCAATTAATTCAACATTTAATTGATCACCTTGTGGCTGGACACTTAGTCCAATTCCATCCTCCTTCTTTTTACATCCAATTAATACGATTAGTCCTAAAAAAAAGATAGCGGAAAGGTTAATTGCTTTCCGCTTACTTGTTAAGCTAATTATTTTTCTGAATTTATTAATCTGCCAATACTCCATTCTCACTAAGTACTTTTTCATAAAAATCTTGATGCGCATCAACCAAAGTTTCTTCGGGTTGATAATCCAAAACAGGTTTACCTGAATCATTTATATAACTAATTAGCTCAGAATTTATTGTTGCACTTCCAATACTAATTGCATCCGCCCATCGTGCACCAGTTTTATTTAGGTTTAATGCATTTGGAGTTTTTAAAAAATCTACGTCTTCATTTGCGATTTTATCAAAGTTTAGTTTATCAATCAACTTTGAATCTAAATTACCACTAAATTCATCAGCATATGGAGTGTAAATAATTTTTGCATTTGAGAAATGCGGATCATCTGCATACATGTTTTTAAGGTATAAAGGTAAAAAACCAGTCATCCAGCCGTGGCAATGAACAATATCCGGTGTCCATCCTAATTTTTTTACTGTTTCAACAACACCCCTACAAAAGAAGATTGCTCTTTCATCATTGTCTTTAAAGAACTTTCCATTTTCATCCGCATAAGTCCTTTTTCGTTTAAAAAATTCTTCATTATCTATAAAATAGACTTGCATTCTTGCCTGCGGAACAGAAGCAACTTTA
>CAWUXI010000110.1:0-25298 GCA_963926405.1 uncultured Flavobacteriales bacterium | reverse complement strand
TTCTAACAGCTGTCCATTCAATCCACTCTCCGTTTGGCAATTGCCCTCTTCCGTCCCAAATTCCTGAATCAAAGTTTACATTTCCGGACAAACGGTAAACACCACCTTTCAATTGATAAGACAGTGCAATTGTATGCCCCTCTATACTTGTAGAAACTTTTACTGACTTCTTATTAATTACCTTATATGGCTTTCCCGCCAAAGAATCTAAAACCAAATCTCCTTTTTCACTTATGCTATCTACAATCATATCATAAGTCAATTCTCCTGAAGGTTTTGCTTCTGAACCAGTCACTTTTAACGTTCTAATATTTTGATTTACATTTAAGTTGTAAACCCCACGAATATCAACCAGATCCAAAGTAGAAATTTCGTGTTTCTGTCCCTTAATCCAATTTTGATGAATGCTCTCTCCTTCTTCAAAAACATCTCCTGATGTAATAATAAAGTTTGCTTGTTTGCCTAAAGCTAAAGACCCTAATTCAGTATATATCCCCATCATTTCGGCAGGCACTTGTGTCAATGACTTAAGGGCTTGGGGTTTTGAAAGTCCCCTTTTTACGGCCTTACGAAGATTTTTTAAAAAATCAGCTTTGTTCTCCAATCCATCAGCTGTCAAAGCAAAAACGAATTGATTTTCCTCTAAAAATTTCGGATTAGACGGTGCCAATTCCCAATGTTTCATTTCTTCCAAAGACACGTTTCTTGCATCATAGGGGTCCTCAACATCGTATGCCTTTGGGAAGTTAAGAGGTACAATTAACTTCCCGTTAGTTGCTTTAATCTCCTCCAATAATTGATATTCATCACCCGAGCCTTTAAATATGTATTGCAAGTTGTACTCATCTCCTATTTTATCCGCTCTTAAAACTGAATATTTATTCCTTACTTCAAAAATTTGAGGTAAAGATTGAGTTGAAGTAAAAGCTTCTAACGAAAGGTTTTTCTGTTTATCTTCATTTGAGTTATGATACCATTCAGCATCCAAAAATGTTTGTTTTATTAAAGCGATACATCCCATTAAGGAGCTTGGATAAGCTTGCATTGAGCTGCCTTTTTTAAATGAGTAATGGGCAGCTGCCTTTTCTAACACAATGTTATCGTGTTGAGAGTTACTAGCTAAATTAGTTAGAACAGATGTCCCTCGGGCAATGCCATCTTGCTGGTGGGAAAGAACGGTTCCGAATCCAATATTCCTATACTCCTCGGCTGATTTCTCATTATCCGCAAACATCTCAATTCCATTAACCTCTGGCTTTATTGCTTGATTCCAGGAATACGCCCCCTTTTTTAAACTATTGTATTGTGGATAATTACTTGGTGGTGATTTCTTAACTTTTTCAATACCATAAGAAGTATAGAGATCAATAAAAGATGGATAAATATGCTTCCCATTAACATCATGCACCACGCAATTTTCTGGAAGTTTGGTTTTTGCCCCGACATAAGTAATTCTTCCTTCCTTAATGAATAAATATCCATTACTGACAATCGTTTCTGCGTCGACATAAAGTGTAGCGTTAATAAATGCGTGAGAATTATGGTTCTTCTCTCGCGCTCCATTTGTTGGGAAATCTTCTTGTGAAAATCCGATGATTGAGATTGAGACAAATAATAAGAATAAGTAGTTTTTCATAAATTAAATCTATAGCAAACAAAAATAAGCATTGTTATGACATTTAAAGGTCTCTTATTTTTAGCTTTGCAAAGAAACATTTTTTATAAACGGTTATTATGGAAATATTATTAGACATCTTAAAACATTTACACTCAAGCCTTCGATGGGTCTTTCTCTTGGCCATGATTTTTGCAATTGTTAATGCAATTAGAAAATGGAAGTCTGGGGAAAAATTTGGAGCAAAAGATAAATTACTAAACATTCTTACTATTGCTTTAACACATACCATGGGTGTTATTGGAGTCGTTTTATTATTTATTAGCCCTAAAGTTCAGTTTACTGAAGGGTTTATGAAGAATGATCAGATTAGGTTTTACCTAACCCAACATACTTTTGGAATGGTACTAGCAATAATTTTGATTACCATCGGTTACAGTAAAGCTAAAAAAGCAGCAGATGACAAAGCGAAATTTAAAAAAACTGCAGTTTGGTTTACAATCTCTCTATTAATCGTACTAATATCAATACCATGGCCATTTTGGAGAGTAGGAGGAGAGTTATATTAATCGGTCTCGTTTTTATTTTAACCGCTTGTGGACAGCATGAGTCAGTAATTAATGAAAATGAAGAGCCAAATGGCATTGCTATATACACGAAGCACTGTAAAGTTTGTCACGGAGGGAAAGGAGACTTAGGCGTTGGAGATGCTGCTGACTTAAGCAAGTCAGAAAAAACCGCTGAAGAAAAATTATATATCATTACGAAGGGTAGTGAAAGTGGCAAAATGACTTCCTTCAAGGGGGTTTTAACTGAGAAAGAAATCAGTGCGGTCGCCGCACACATCGAAATATTAAAAAAATAAATGGTCGATATTAATTCAGAAAAAATTATTCCAACTAACGCAGTAATCGTAGGGATAATTACACAAAAACAACCTCCAGAATTAATTAAGGAGTACTTGGATGAATTAGAGTTTCTAGGAAAAACTTATGGTGTAACAACTAAAAAAAGATTTACGCAAAGACTAGAGGTTCCCAACACAGCTACTTTTGTTGGAAAAGGACGTTTAGATGAAATAAGAAACTATATTAAAGAGAATAATATAGATACCGTAATATTTGATGATGATCTATCTCCCTCTCAATTACGCAATATCGAAAAGGTTTTGGAAGTATTAATTCTTGACAGAAGTTTGTTGATTTTGGAAATATTTCAGCAGCGAGCGCAAACTTCACACGCAAGTACACAGGTAGAATTAGCGCGTTATCAATATTTGTTGCCACGCTTAACCAATATGTGGACTCACCTTGAAAGACAACGAGGAGGAACAAGCACTCGTGGAGGTTCTGGAGAGAAAGAAATTGAAACTGACAGAAGAATAATTAGAGATAAAATTTCTCGTCTAAAAAAGCAATTAATAGCTATTGATAAACAAATGGCTACACAAAGAGGTAATCGCGGAAAACTTGTTAGAGTAGCATTAGTAGGCTATACAAATGTTGGTAAATCTACCTTGATGAACGTATTAAGCAAGTCTCAGGTATTTGCAGAAAACAAACTATTTGCCACCTTAGATACAACTGTTCGAAAAGTGGTGTTACAAAACATTCCTTTTCTAATTTCTGATACCGTTGGATTTATTAGAAAATTACCACATCAACTCGTAGAGTCTTTTAAATCGACATTAGATGAAGTCCGAGAGGCTGACCTAGTCATTCACGTTGTTGACATCTCACATCCAGCTTTTGAAGATCATTACAATACCGTTAATCAAACTTTAGCTGAAATTGAGGCTACAGAGAAGCCAACACTTTTAGTGTTTAATAAAATAGATACCTACGACCTTTTAGGAGGGTTTGAAGACGGCGAGTTTTCTAGGCCAACTTTAAAAGAGTTAAAGAAAACATGGATGGCCAATCTTAATAATCAATGCCTATTTATTTCTGCAGAAGAAAAAACGAATATTGATGAATTGAAAAAAGTAATGTATGACGAAGTAAAAAAAATTCATACCTCTCGATTTCCTTATAATGATTTTCTATATCAGGAATACGAATAGAAAATTCTCTCTTTTATTATTTACCAATGAAATTAGAGCCCAACAAAATGGAGGATCTACATTTTAAATATCAAGCCACCTATCCAAAAGGAACGCAAGTATGCTTTCAATAGGTCTTTTCCAGGATCTATAATACTATTTTAAAAGCACGGTTTTAATCCTGGGTTAATTTATTATTATTGTATTTTTTATTTATTTAGCGCGTTTACTAAAGTACGTATTTTTAAAACTTCATGTTTTTAGAGGACTCGTTGCTCTCTATGTTTGCCATGTAATTAATAACAAAAACAAAAAACATGAAAAATTTATTTAGAATCACACTAATGACATTGACTTTAGCCGCAACAAGTATTAAAGTACAAAGTCAAGACAAAGCAGCAGTAGTTAACGTTTATACTGATGGAGTAAAAATTACTCCTAGTGGGGCAGAAAGTTTACTAAGAATAGAACTAACCAAAACCGAACAATTCAAAGTATTTGACAAACAAGATATGGTTGAAATTGCTAAAGACAATCAAATTAATTTTAACGATTGCTATGGTAAAAAGTGCTTACACAATATCGGAGCGCTAGCTGAAGTTGACAAAATAGTCACAGGGTCAATCGAAAATTTAGGAAAGAAAATAGTCGTGACAGTTAAGATTCTTGACATAAAATCAGACAGCTATGACCAAATTGCCATTCAAGAATTTATAAATATTGAAACTGAAGTTCAAAACATGGTGCAAATCACTTTAAATAAAGCGCTAGGCATAGAGAATAGTAAAGAAGCTATGGCAACGCTGGTTTATTTTAATCAACCTCCCAAAACTCCAACAGTTCAGATAAGTAACAGTGGGCCAAGAATGGGACTAGCAATGGTTGGTGGAGACATAGCAGATGTATTAACTCGACCAGAATCAGAAGGAGGGTATGAAGCAATTCCAATATTATCTCAGTTTGGTTACCAATTTGAAAAAGTTTATTTAAGCTCTGGTAATTTCCAAGCACTTGCTGAAGGAATGATATTAATGACTGGGCTGGAGCAAGGCCTGTTTAATCCGAGTTTTGCTTTTATGAATGGTTTCAGAAATTCAAAGACCGGGATTGAGTTTGCATTTGGACCTAGCATTAAGTTTAAAAAAGAAACAATGGGATATAGAGATGATAAAAACGTTTGGCACCAAACCTACGAATGGGATGCTAGTGAAGTAGTAACTGATAGTACTGGTTTCACATATACAGATTATAATGCAAATCCAAACCCTTACGACATTGTCAAAGGACTGGACAAAGATGGAGAATTGAAATTAGCTGCAACATGGGTGTGGGCAGTAGGTAAAACATTCCATTCAGGATACCTCAACATTCCGGTTAACGCTTACTTCTCATATGGAAAAGATGGATGGTTTACGGGACTATCAGTAGGTTTTAATATTGCAAAACAAGATTAAATAATTAATCACAAGGGCCGGGGAAGCGCGCAAGCTGACCGGGTCTTTTTATTTTTTACGATTGCTACATTAATTTTAAGCTCTTTGAACATACTTCCGTTTCAATAAATAGCAGACTTCTCTTTTTGTAAGATTAACATCCTTTAACAACCTCTTTTATTATATTTACGTAGAAGTAGTTTTTAAAACTGTTTATTATGAAAGACTTACAAGAAGTTAATTCAAAGATAATATACTCCGAACGCCATTTAAAAGCTGTAAGAAATGAAGTTGGAAAAGTGAGAAATGAATTATCTCCAGAAGAATTTGTAAAAAACCCATCTTCTGCGCGCCTTACAAATATCCAAAACCATATAAAAGAGATAGCAAAAGAACTGTATTTAATTAGAGAAGCACTTACAGCTCTTGGCAGCATACTACCAGAACGTGAAGATGCCGCAATAAAATTGAAAGAACTTGTTGTTGAATTAAAAGCTATAAAACAAGAAATAGATGGTTTTCAAAATAGTCCGATAGCAGCCCAAAATCAAAAAGAAGGGCATCCAGCAAAGCAAAAAACTACAACTGAACCATTAATTGAAGCAATCCTAAAAGACAATCCAGTTGAACCCATTAAAGCAGAGAAGCAGCAAGTTCCTCCAAAAAAAGAAGCTCCAAAGAAAATAGAGATTGAAGATACGGAGAGCTTTATTGGAACTAAAGTAATTAGTATTGTTGGAATATTACTCATAATGCTAGGTGTTGGATACGGAGCAAAATATGCGATTGAAAATGACCTTATTAGCCCTAAAATTTGGATAATTGCTGTATACATTCTCGGAACGGGACTTCTACTAGCGGCCCTAAAACTAAAAAGTAAATACGAAAACTTTTCTGCCGTTTTATTAAGTGGAGCAATGGCCATCTATTATTTTACCACCTATTTTGCTTTCGCTCAATACGACCTTATTGCACGTGAAGTAGCATTCGGAATGATGTTAGTTTTTACTGTTTTTACTGTCCTTGCTGCATTACGATACGACAATCAAATTATTGCTCACATAGGATTTGTAGGAGCTTATGCTGTGCCATTTATGGTCCGTGACAACAATGAAAACGTTGTTGCATTGCTCACCTTTATGTCCATAGTAAATGTTGGAATCCTTGCCGTAGCGATTAAAAAATATTGGCAATCACTTCTCTATTCAGCCTTCTTTCTAACTTGGTTAATATTTGCAAAGTGGTTTCTTTCAACATACACCCACTCTGTGGATCTAAATACAGCAATAACCTTTGTCTCCATTTTCTTTATTATTTTCTACGCAACTATTCTTGCTTATAAACTATTACACGCAAAAGCTTTTGATGGGGGCGACATTGCGCTCATAATATTAAACTCCATTTTCGCATACAGCTTTGGATTAGCGATTCTATCAAATAACAACTCTACAGAAGACTTCTTAGGCTTATTTACATTTTTAAATGGCCTGATGCACCTCATCGTAAACTTTGCTATTAAACGATTTAAAGGCTATGATAAGAATATGCATTATCTCACATTTGGACTTGCACTAGCATTTGTTACCATTGCTATTCCAGTAGAATTTAATGGGGGCTGGCTGGCTTTATTCTGGCTTGCTGAATCTGCAGTTCTTTTCTGGATTGGAAGAACTCAAAAAGTCCGCTTTTATGAAATATTCTCCTATCCTTTATTAGGGTTTGCCTTGATTTCATTGATTTCAGTATGGGGCAAATACTATGGTCATCTTGCTAAATTTACGCTGGTTTTAAATGTTGAATTTTTAATCTCAGTACTCTTTATAATACTATTAGGTGTTATGCTAATTATCTCAAGGAAAACGAAAGAAAATGCTTTTAACGCCTACAGTAGTGTTCTAACTGGCGCTCTATTCACGGTACTGTATTTCGCTTTTTTCTTGGAGATCAATAGCTATTGGAAAGCTCAGTTGGAAATAACAAATGACCTTCCCCAATGGATGTGGATAAATTCCAATGCTCAAGCTCTTGGCACATTTAGGCTAATCTGGCTAACAAACTATACTTTATTGTATCTAATCGTTATCTCTTGGGTGAACATAAAGATTTACAAAAATCAAACTTTCGCGGTAGTCAATTTAATTATTAATGCGTTTGCTATCTTCATATTTTTAACTTTTGGCCTCTATAACTTGAGCCTTTCAAAAGGGTTTGGCGATTTTGGAACACAGTATCTTTTACGATATTCTTCTATTGCAATTTTAGGAGGGCTACTCTATTCCACCAATCAATATACAAGACAGTCATTTGTCCAACTAAATTCAAAAAATGGAATAAATATCGCAACGCATATCATTTTCTTATGCGTGCTAACAAGTGAATTATTTAACTGGATGCATTTAATGAATTCGCAATCTACCTATAAATTAGGGCTGAGTTTATTGTGGAGCGGATATGGGTTTGGGATGATTATCTATGGAATCTGGAAGCGAGCAAAACATCTTAGAATAATGGCATTTATCCTTTTTGGGCTAACCATTTTTAAATTGTTCTTTTACGATATTGCGCATCAAAGTACGATCTCTAAAACAATTGTAATGATTAGTCTGGGAGCCGTTTTACTAATCGTTTCCTACCTATACAATAAACACATAGGAAATATATTAAAAGAGGAAAGAGAGATCAAGGAAAGTCCAGGGCAAAAAAAAGAGGAGTGATCACTCACTCCTCTTTAAACCAAATCAAATCTTTCGTATTAATGAGCAGCTTTGCTCGCCGAAATATTTAACTGAAAAGTAACTGTTGGGTTAGTTGCTTCCATTTTTTCTGCTTCTGGAAGTGCATCTTCAGCCAATAGATAAGGCAACCCAAATTGTAACATATTTAATTCAAAATCTGCTGTAGCAGCAAACGAATCTGCTGACATAACTGTTTCTACAGGGAAAGAAATTTCTTTGCTTACACCTAATACTTCTAAATTCCCGGTTAGTATTCCGTCAATTATGTTTGAAACCTGAAACGATGCAGATGCAAAATCAGCAACAAAGAAAAATGAAGTATCCTTTAGATGGTTTTGCAACATTACTGTATACTCATTTGGCTCTCCGGATTCAAGTATAGAAGCCATATCAAAACTAAAGTCTCCACCTACAACAACTTCGTCCTCAATAACAATAGATCCTGAACTAATCGTAACCGTTCCAGTGTGCTTAGGGACCGAATCTTTGTATGCTTGCGCATTCCAAGTTATAACTGAAGCGTCAGCTACATTATAAGTTCCACTTATTTTAGCAACTTCAACATTTTCAGTGTCGGCAGCATCCGTTGTTGGTTCAGCAGCTTTTTCTCCACAAGAAGAAAAAGCGATAGTTGACAATGTCAACATTGATAATATTATTTTTTTCATATTGATTAATTTTTTGCCAAATTTAAGTACATTTTTTACAAATCCTAGGGTTTTATAAAATTACTTGTTGCAACATCTATTTTATTTTCACATTCCATAGTTAACATTATTTAGCACAGTACATTAGAACTCACTAAAAATTTAACCTACTTTCGTCATATGGCGAAATCACAGAATACTCTAGGAAGAACAGGCTCATCCACAGTCGTCGGAATATCTCTACTCCTTTTTCTGCTTGGGGTTTTTGCCTATATCCTTACAACACTTACTACCACAGCCGATGCAATGAAGGAACAGTTAGTTCTAGATATTCTTTTTAGGGAAGAAGCGCGTGAAGTTGATATTTTAAAAATGGAAAAAGAACTTGCTGCAATGCCACACGTTCTCACCGCGCAATATGTATCTAAAGACTCTGCAAAAGCTTTGATGCTGGAAAGACTAGGGCATGATTCTTTTGATATTTTAGACGGAGCCAATCCATTGAGACCATCCATAGCAGTTCATCTCGCTTCCGATTATGTTAATGCAGATAGTGCCATTAGCTTTCAGAATAAAGTACTTAGCGGAAATGAACATGTAATTGAAGACGTTTCATATGATAGCACCCAATTCCTAGAGTTAACCAATACTTTTTCATGGCTTCGCTTTATTATATTAACGATTGGAGGTATTCTTTTGTTTATAGCAATGGCATTAATTAATAATACCATTCGCTTATCCGTTTATTCAAAAAGATTTACAATTAAAACCATGCAATTAGTCGGAGCAAAACCAAGCTTTATTAGACGCCCGTTCTTGTTTAATGCACTCGGCCAAGGTTTGCTTTCTGGCATTATTGCTGTTGGGCTTTTAGTAGCTTTTGGATATTTCTTTGGGCAAATCAGTCCCGGACAAATAGAAAGAATCACAGCAAGTGATGCGCAGCTTCAAAAAGAATTTCAGATATTTGCCCAGCTTTTTGGTGGAATTATCCTTTTGGGTATTTTTGTAAGTTGGGTATCGACTTACTTTGCGCTAAGTAAATATATCTGGATCAAAACAGAAAAACTATATTAAATGGAAAATTCAGTAATGGCCCTTTCAAGGGAAAATTTCAAATACATAATTATTGGTTGTGTTGTTGTTATTGCGGGCTTTATACTTATGTCTGGCGGAGGAACAGAAGACCCTACTCAGTTTAATGCGGAAGAATTATTTAGTTTTAGAAGAATTACGCTAGCGCCATTTTTGGTTATGCTTGGATATGGGGTGGTGCTATTTGGGATATTAAAACGACCAAAAAAAGAAGCTAGTATCCAAAATGCGAATAACCTAGAACAAGAAGTTGAGGTAAACGAAACACTTGACGATAAGGACTATCAAAAATAATGAATTGGATAGAAGCTTTTATTCTTGGCATAATTCAGGGACTTACAGAATTTTTACCCGTTAGTAGCAGTGGCCATTTAGAGTTAGCCAAATTAATTCTTCCGAGTCAGTATACTGGCGAATCGAGTATGCTGATGACAGTTGTTTTGCACTTTGCAACTGCTTTAAGCACGGTAGTTATATTCAGAAAAGATTTATTGCAAGTCCTCCAAGGGCTCATCCAATTTCAATGGAATGAAGCAACAAAATTCTCTGTGAAAATTATTATTTCAATGATTCCCGCGGCATTAGTAGGCGTATTTTTTGACGACATAATAGAATCTTTTTTTAATGGAGCAGTTCTATTAGTTGGTTCAATGTTGCTTGTTACTGGTGGCTTATTGTTCCTTGCTGATAAAACAAAAAACACTACGCAAGAAGTTAGTTTTTTCCATTCAATTATAATCGGGATAGCACAAGCAATAGCCATTCTTCCAGGTATTTCAAGGTCTGGAGCAACAATTGGCACCTCCGTTTTACTTGGTGTAGATAGAGAAAAAGCAGCTCGTTTTTCTTTTTTAATGGTTGTTCCTCTCATTTTTGGGAAAATTGCAAAAGACCTTTTAAGTGATAAATTTATTATTGAGGGCTTAGATATAACGGCATTGTCTGTTGGTTTTGTCGCTGCATTTATAACAGGTTTGTTTGCTTGTACTTGGATGATCTCACTGGTAAAGAAAAGCAAGTTGCTCTACTTTTCACTTTATTGTTTTGTTGTAGGAATTGCAGCAATCATTTTGTCTTTTGTCTGAAAATGAGCAGTTCAAAAAAATATAACTTTAGAAAAGGGGAAGTTGTTATAGTTGACAAGCCGCTGCATTGGACTTCGTTTGATGTCGTAAACAAGCTTCGATACCCATTGAGAAAGAAATACAATATTAAACGTTTCAAAGTAGGTCATGCAGGAACCTTAGACCCATTAGCTACAGGGCTATTAGTTCTTTGTACGGGTAAAATGACAAAAGAAATCAATGGCTTTGTTTTAGACAGTAAAGAATATACGGGAGTTATTCAATTAGGGTCAACAACCCCTAGCTATGATTTGGAAACAGAAATTGACAATACTTTTCCCACGAAACATATTGACCAAGACTTAGTTAATCAGATTATGCCTCAATTTTCGGGAACGATAAAACAGGTCCCTCCTATTTATTCTGCAAAGAAGGTAGACGGCAGAAGAGCATATGACCTTGCTAGAAAAGGGATTGAAGTTGAATTGAAAGAAAATGACATTACTATTATCGACTTAGAATTGAAGCTCGTGGATAATCATCAAATTACTTTTAAAGTGAATTGCGGTAAAGGAACGTATATCCGTTCGTTGGCAAACGACATTGGAAAAGCGTTAAACTCCGGTGGACACCTTATTGAATTAAGGAGAACTAGGTCTGGCAGTTTTACAACTGAAGATGCAAAAAGTGTTGAAGAGTGGATGGAAATCATCAATAATACAGAGGTGTCAGAAGAAATGATTTAATCTAAATTTAAGTCTACTCAAAAAGCATTTTATTTTTCACATTTTATTTGTTACTTTTGGCGCCCCTAAAGAGTGTCATAAAAAATTATATATGAAATTATCACAATTCGAATTTGAGTTGCCAGAAGCGCTAGTGGCAGAGTACCCGTCAGAAGAAAGAGATGAATCTCGATTGATGGTTGTGCACAAAGATACTGGTGAAATAGAACACAAAATGTTTAAGGACATCCTTGATTATTTTGACGATGGAGATGTTTTTGTCTTAAACAATACAAAAGTTTTCCCTGCAAGAATGTACGGAAACAAAGAAAAAACCGGTGCCAAAATTGAAGTTTTCTTATTAAGAGAATTAAATAAAGAAAGTTTATTGTGGGATGTTTTGGTTGACCCTGCAAGAAAAATTAGAATTGGAAACAAGTTATATTTTGGAGAAGATGATGAATTAGTTGCTGAGGTAATTGATAACACAACCTCAAGAGGAAGAACACTTCGTTTTCTTTTTGATGGGCCTTATGAAGAATTTAAAGCTACGATTACTAAACTCGGAAATACACCGCTTCCAAAATATATTAAAAGAGACGCTGAGAAATCTGATGCTGAACGTTACCAAACAATCTTTGCGACTGAAGAAGGAGCTGTTGCGGCACCAACTGCAGGGTTACACTTTAGCAAGCAATTAATGAAGCGTTTGGAAATTAAAGGTATTGAATTTGCAAAATTGACTTTACACGTAGGTTTAGGAACATTTAGACCAGTAGAAGTTGAAGATCTTACGAAGCATAAAATGGATTCTGAACAATTAATCATTGGTCAGGAGGCTGCTGACATTATCAACAAAGCAAAGGACAAAAAAAAACGTATCGTTTCTGTTGGAACCACTGCAATGAGAGCTTTAGAAACATCAGTTTCAGTTGACAGACACCTTAAGCCATATGAAGGGTGGACAAATAAATTTATCTTCCCCCCTTACGATTTTAACCTTGCTGATGCAATGGTTACTAATTTTCACACACCAAAATCTACTTTATTGATGATGGTAGGTGCATTTGCAGGTTACGATTTGATG
This sequence comes from uncultured Flavobacteriales bacterium, assembly GCA_963926405.1. GTDB lineage: Bacteria > Bacteroidota > Bacteroidia > Flavobacteriales_D > Parvicellaceae > CALSMU01. The sequence goes on along the minus strand of CAWUXI010000110.1, from coordinate 12,856 downwards.
ATGGAAGCATATAAGCAAGCTGTAAAGGAAAAATATAATTTTTATTCTTACGGTGATGCAATGTTAATTCTCTAATTGACTTAAACCATATTAAAAACCTCGCCTAACAAGGCGAGGTTTTTTTTTATCTAATTATCTTCATTTATTCCAATACCTTTGCTGCGTGGAAAAGAAAATAGACATCCGACAACTTTCGCTAGAAGAACTAACTAGCTACTTTACCGAAATTGGAGAGAAAGCTTTTCGTGCAAAACAAGTTTATGAATGGCTATGGAAAAAAGGTGCTATTAATTTCGAAGAAATGACAAATCTCTCGCTTGCTACAAGGGAAAAATTAATCGATAAGTTTGAAATTAGATTTTTACAAATTGCAGAAGCGCAAAAAAGCGAAGACAAAACAATAAAAAACGCTTTTAAATTAGCGGATGGTGCTGTGGTAGAAGGAGTTTTAATTCCAGCAAAAAAAAGAATGACAGCTTGTATTTCTATACAAGTTGGATGTAGTTTAGATTGTGCTTTTTGCGCCACAGGAAAATTAAAAAGGGTCAGAAACCTCAACCCTGACGAAATTTTTGATCAAGTTGTTTTAATAAACAAACAGGCAATAGAAAACTACAACACTCCACTTTCCAATATCGTATATATGGGAATGGGTGAACCGTTGCTAAATTATAAAAATGTACTTGCGTCCATTGATAAAATAACAAGTGAAGATGGCCTTGCTATGTCTCCAAAAAGAATTACTGTTTCCACTGCAGGAATTGCAAAAATGATTAAACAATTAGGAGATGATCAAGTGAGGTTCAACTTAGCACTCTCTTTACACGCTGCAAATGACGAAAAGCGTAACAAGATTATGCCTATAAATGAGTCAAATACATTAGCTGTTTTGGCGGAAGCTTTAATATATTTTCATGAAAAAACAGGAACTCGTATTACTTATGAATATATCATTTTTAAAGGCTTCAACGACACGATTAACGATGCTCGAGAATTAGCTGAATTTTGTAAGATAACTCCATGTAAGATCAATATTATTGAATACAATTCAATTGATGGCGGAGAATTTCAGCAAGCAGATCCGGAAAAAGTGGATGCATTTGCTGAATATTTGGAACGTAAAAACCTTATTGTAAATATAAGAAGAAGCCGCGGAAAGGATATCGATGCTGCCTGCGGGCAATTAGCTAATAAGAATGAAATAGCTAATTAAACTAGCTTCCGAAGTCCGTTTACAAGAAAGTAATAACAAACTGCTGCTGATAGAACATCAGCTATTGTGAAAGAATACCAAACTCCCTCTAAACCAAAATAATTTGGCAAAATTAAGACAATTGGGATAAGGAAAAACCCTTGTTTAGTTAAGGTTAATAGCAAAGCGGAAAGGCCTTTTCCAATTGCCTGGTAATAGGTAGCGCCCACCAATGGTAAAATCAATAAAGGAGTTGCTAAGAAAACCCAAAATATTGCAGTTGGAGTATGCTCCAATAGTAATGCCTCATTATTGAAAATTCCTGGAATGTAATCTGAAAACCCCAGTAACAAGGACGCAATTAGCCCGGCGATTGCAAACCCCCAAATAACAGCAATTCGAACCACTTCTTTAACTCGATCAAATTGCTTTGCTCCAAAATTATAACCGACTATAGGCATCATTCCTTGCGCAATACCAATCAGCGGGAAAAATGCAAACATCGCAATTCGATTAACAATACCATATATAGAAACTGCCATCTCTCCTCCTATTCCTTTTGCAACGCCATAGTAGAACAATGAATGATTTAAGATAATTGTTAACATAGATATAGAACCCTGTCGGACCATCGATACCATTCCAATAGAAGCTATTTCAGCAACAATGGCTTTTTCTAGTCTAAAGTATTGTGGTTTTATTTTAAGCTCCGCTCTTCCTGCTAAATAGTAGACGGCTAATGTTACTCCTCCAAAAACATAGGAAATTGTTGTCGCCCAAGCTGCTCCTTCCATCCCCCACCCCCGTTTGGCAACAAAAATATAATCCATTACAATGTTTGAAATCGAAAGGATAATCATAATAATCATGGGGAGTCTTGCCTTTCCTTCAGCGCGTAAACTACTGTTGGCCATCATTGCCCCACTTAAAAAAGGCATTCCAAAAAGAATCAGCGTAAAGTAAATATCTGAGAATTCCATTAATTCTCCCTGTGCTCCGAACAAGGATAGAATTGGGGTTTTAAACAGAAAGCCCAGCAAAATAAACAAGGAAGAACCAACTGTTGTAAGTGTAATCTGATTATTAAAGGCCCGCTGGGCTTTATCTTCATCTTTTGCGCCTAAAGCTCGAGAAATTATTGATGCTCCTCCTATTCCAACAGCCATTCCAAAAGATGAAATCAAAAATGAAATTGGCATAACGATGCTAATTGCTCCTATTGCCAAGACACCAATATATTGCCCGACAAAATAGGTGTCAACAACCATGTTAATTGACATCACCATAAACCCTATTGCGGCTGGAAAAGCTTGTTGATAAAGTAATTTCGAAATTTTTTCGGTCCCGAGTAAGCTAGATTTTTGCATTCTGTGTAAATGTAGTTTTATAATGTAAAGAGTCATTTAGCTTAGGGAACAATATTTGTAGTAATTTTGCACGAATAACAGGACTGAAATCAACTCATGAAACAAAAAACAATCCTAACTACCTTGCTTGTAATATGCTTTCTCACATTCTTTCAACGTGGAAAAAGTCAAAACCTTGCGGCTTATGTGGATTATAAAAATGCATTCAACGTTTTTCATGACGGTGTCAAAATTCAATTAGATCATCGTAAAGTTGAAAGTTATAAAGTCGGCTACACATCTGTTGCATATATAAACAATCAAAATGAGCTTTGGGTATACCAAAATAAAATACAAACCAAAATAATTGATTGGGTCAAAAACTATACAATCACGGATAATTTAATGGTTTTTGGAGACAATGGCTTCTTGAATGTGTATGAAAATGAAACCGCTAGATTACTATGCTCTCGAACAGGTTTACACGGAATAGGCGATAGCGTTGTCGCGTTTCATGACATTCAAAATAATTCGTTCGAAGTCTATTATAATCAAAAAACTATTCAACTAGAAACAGACTTACTCAATGGCATTGAAAGTTTTAAGGTCGGAGAAAATTTAGTAGCTTATATCAATCCGCAAAACTATTTTCTGGCTTTTTATCATGGAGAGATAATTCAGTTAATGTATACCGACGACCCTATAAAATTTGAAGTTGGGTTAAATACAATTGCATATATTAACCCGGCAATAGAGTCATTCCATGTGGTTTATTACGGAGAGGAAAAAGAGCTAGAGGAATACCCTCCGCTATCCTTTAAATGCGGTGACAATATGGTAGCTTACGTTACAATGGAGGGGGAATTCTTTCAGTATTATAAAGGAACTAAAGTAGAAGTAAGTTCTTTTGCCCCCGACACTTATGCTGTAACAGATAACATGCTAGTCTATGAAATACTTGGGCGACTGTACGCATTTTATGAAGGTCAAAGCTATGAGTTAGCCAATTTTTTGCCAAATAACTACCAAATTGATAGAGGCTCGGTAGCCTTTACTGATCAACAAGGAAAATTATGGCTCTTTAATGGAGGAGAAAAGACGAAAGTAAGTATTGAAAGAATTACTTCATTCGAGCTAGTTGGTAATACTTTGCATTATGATGTAGGGACAAATACACATAAGGTTTATTACAAAGGGAGAACATACTAAAAAGGAAGCTTTTATTGACCCCCTTACCGGTCTATAAAAACCCTCGTAAAGATTTTTTACTAAACCAACTCCTTGTCAATCAAATACGCAGCAATCTGAACGGCATTTGTTGCTGCTCCTTTACGTAAATTATCTGCAACAATCCACATATCTAGCGTATTTGGATTTGATTCATCCCTTCTGATTCTGCCAACAAATACGGCGTCTTTACCTCTAGCATAAAGTGGCATTGGGTATAAATTGATATCTGGATTGTCTTGCACTATTATCCCTTCTGTGGCTGCTAATTCTTTTCTAATATCGTTTATGTCAAACTCCTTTTTTGTTGCTACATTGACTGCTTCTGAATGACCGCCAAAAACAGGAACACGAACAACCGTTGCCGTTATTCGTATGTCATTATCTCCCAAAATTTTCCTTGTTTCATTCACTAGCTTAGTCTCTTCAGTGGTATAGCCATTCTCTTCAAAGTCACCTCCATGCGGCAAACAGTTCATGTCAATAGGATAAGGATAGACCATTTCTGCTTTTACCCCTGCTCTTTCATTGCTCATTTGCTCCATAGCCTTAACTCCCGTTCCAGACACAGATTGATACGTAGAAATCACTAACCTGTCTATTCCATAATTTCTGTGAATAGGTAACAATGCTAAAACCATTTGAATCGTAGAACAATTTGGATTTGCGATAATTTTATCTTGCTTGGTTAGCTCTGAAGCATTTATTTCAGGGACAATTAATTTTTTATCTGTATCCATTCTCCAAGCCGAAGAATTATCAATTACTGTTGTACCAATTGCTGCAAATTTTGGAGCCCACTCTTTAGAAATTGAACCTCCTGCCGAAAAAATTGCAATATCAGGCTGGCATTCGAGCGCCTCTTGTAAATCTTTAACAAGATACTTTCTCCCCTCCCACTCCATCTCTTTTCCTTTGTTTCTGGCGGAGGCAACTAGCAATAGTTCTGTTATTGCTAGTTTTCGTTCAGCCAGCACTTGCAACATCACCTGGCCCACCATTCCTGTAGCTCCAACAACCGCTATTTTCATTCTTTTCGATTTTGATTACGTTTTCTTTTTCAAAAGTAGTATATTTCCAATGTAAAGATGATGGGTAATTATAAAAGAAAACATACAAAAAGCTTTTTAGCTACAACTTGTTTATTTTTTGTTGGACTTTTAACAGGGTTCGCGCAATTTACGGACGATTTTACAGATGGAGATTTTACAAATTCTCCCTCTTGGAATGGAGATGTTGGCTTATTTGCAATTGCCTCAGGAGAATTAAACTCTCAAAGTCCAGGCGCCGCAACCTATTATCTCAGCACGCCATCTATCCTTGCGTCAGATGCGCAATGGGAATTTTATATTGACCTACAGTTTAGTACTTCTGGGGCAAATTTCGTTGACGTTTATCTTATGAGTGATGCTGCTGACCTAAACACAACGAGCAATGGATACTTTATTCGATTAGGAGGTACGCCTGATGAAATTTCATTGTACAGCATAGTTGGTAGTGCCCCTGCAATTATTATTGATGGGGTTGATGGTTTGATTAATAGTAGCTCTAGTAATCCTTTCAATATTAGAGTAACTAGAGATGTTTCTAACCTATGGAATTTAGAATATGACGATGGAGCAATGGGGTCTTTTGTAAGTGCAGGAACCGTTACTGATGCTGCGGTTACTTCAAGTAGTTTCTTTGGAGTGCTTATCGAACAATCAAGTGCAGCTAGTGCTGTAAACGTTCACTTCTTTGACAATTTCATAGTCGGAAATATCCCCGTGGACCTTACTCCTCCAAGCATCAATTCTGTTTCGGTTGTTTCAATTACTGAACTAGATGTTCTTTTTAGTGAATTAGTTGACCAAACTTCTGCTGAAACAGCTACCAATTATTCTGCTTCTAGTGGCTTAGGAAATCCTACTTCTGCTGTTCAAGATGGAGTCAATTCTGCATTGATACACCTTACATTTACGGCACCATTTACTAATGGGCAAGTGGATACACTTACAATTCAAAATATAGAAGATCCTTTGGTAAATACGATGATTACCGAAACACAAACATTTATGTATTTTGTTTCTGCAACTCCATCCTATCGCGATGTGGTAATCAATGAAATATTTGCAGACCCGACGCCTCAATTAGGCCTTCCTGCAGCAGACTTTATAGAGTTATATAATGCTTCAGATTCTATATTTGATTTAAATGGATGGATCTTTTCTGATGCAGTAGCTTCAGAAGCGTTAGGAGCATACATCTTATTTCCGGGAGAATATGTGGTTATAGCGGATGACAATTATACTTTCGATTTTTCTGTTTATCCCAACGTGCTGTTTGTTGCTTCATTTCCTGCATTGAATATTTCTGGTGATGATTTAACACTTCAAGATAATTTATCAAACACTATAGATCAATTATCTTACTCAGACTCGTGGTATCAGGATGCGATAAAAGATGACGGTGGTTATTCGTTAGAACAGATCAATCCAACCATCCCTTGTGTAAATTCTTCTAACTGGATTGGAGCAAACTTAACTGCTTACGGAACTCCCGGAACCATAAACTCGGTGTATGATGGAACACCGGATGCAGCAACTCCTTCTTTAATAACTACTGCTGTTCTTTCAGCAACAATGGTAGATCTTTGTTTTGATGAAACACTGGATACTTCTAATCTTTCCCTCAGTCAATTCTCTTGTTCTGGAGGAATTACCATTACAAGTATTCTTGTTAACCCGAGTGGTAGTTGTATCTCCTTAACATTAGCACCTGCTATTGACACTGGAATTGTGTATACACTAACCTTAAATGGCCTGGGAGATTGCTCTGGAAACCTAGTTTCAAATAGTACAACTCAAATTATTTTGCCACATACAGCTGCTATTGGGGATCTAATAATTAATGAGGTTTTGTTTAACCCTTTTACAGGAGGAGAGGATTTCGTAGAAATATATAATAACTCTGAAAAGTATATCGATTTATATAACTGGAAACTGGCAAATTGGGAGGATGGAATTACAGATAACTTTAAAGCGATTACCTCTCATCAATTAATGAGCCCCGGAGATTACATTGTTTTAACCAAAGATTCTTCAGATATACAATCAAATTACTTAAACTCTATTTTAGGCGCCTTTGTTCAAATGGCGTCACTTCCAGCCTATAACAATGATTCTGGGACGGTCTTTTTAGTTCTTCCAGATTTAGATAGTACTGTATGTGACTATTTCAGTTATGATGAAGAGCTACAATTTGGGTTAATAAACAATCCTGATGGAATTTCCTTGGAAAGAATTGATTTTGACAGAGCTACAAACGAAGCTTCTAATTGGCACAGTGCTGCCGAAAGTGTTGGTTGGGCGACCCCTGGTCTTGAAAACTCACAGTATTATCCAGGTCAAATTACTAGTGATCAAGTGTCGGTTGAACCCGAAATATTTTCACCAGATAATGATGGTTTTGATGATATATTGAATATCAACTACACCATGGCCAATCCTGGTTTTGTAGGGAGCGTTACCATATTTGATGCAAATGGGCGATTAATAAGGAGCTTAGTTCAAAATGAATTATTAGCGGCAGCCGGAACTGTTTCATGGGATGGATTAAACAACAAAAGAGAGAAAGCAAGGATAGGAATGTACATTGTATATTTTGAAGTGTTTGATTTGGAAGGAAATGTAAGTGGTGTTAAAAAAACCTGCGTAGTTGCTAGTAAGTTTAATTAAGTTGCTCATTTCATTATCTTTGCAGTAGATACTATTTAAAAACTAAACCCCATGGCCTTTTTAAACCCTTTATTTCTAATTCCTGCAACGACAGGTCCAATATTTATTATTTTGGGATTCTTGATATCAAACTTTCCTCCAAAAAAAATAAACTCAATAATTGGTTATCGAACATCAAGCTCCATGAAATCTCAAGACCAATGGAATTTCGCTCAAATATACTCAGCTAAGGAAATGATCAAATTTGGATCATTATTAACGTTTTGTAGCTTGATTCATCTTGTTTTAGAGATTAAAGAAGGGTTGGGAGTGGCAATTGGTCTTGGATTAATGATTTTAATGATTGCTTTAATTATAATAAGAACTGAAAAGGCAATTAAACTAAAATTTAAAAACGATTAAAGAACAAAACAACGAATAGATTTAAATAAAATAAAGATTATGAAAAAACTATTGGCTTTAATTATTTTGACAATTTCATTCAATATAACAATTGCGCAGGACACAACAAAAGTTAAAGATTCATTACAAGACTCTTATGTAGCAAATCCTGAGCGCGTGCTATATCTTATTAAAAAAACTGATGGGAATGAGATCTTTGGTTACATTATTTCGGATGATGGAAGAGAAATTTTATTAGAAACTAAAAGTATTGGAAAGGTATTCATCAACAAAGCAGATATTAAAGAGATGATTGTAGTTGAAAATAAAGACAACAAAGAATTAGCTTACGGAGAGTATAGGTCTGCAGGGCCATACACCACAAGATACTATTTCACTACAAACGCCCTCCCAATTAAAAAAGGAGAAGATTATGCTATGATTAATCTATATGGCCCTGAAGTTCATTTTGCATTAACCGATAACTTCTCTTTAGGAGTTATGGCTTCTTGGATAGCTAGTCCGATTGCTGTAGCGGCAAAATATTCATTTGATTCAAAATCGAAAACTCACTTTTCTTTAGGAAGTATTTTTGGATCTTCTGGATACTTATCCAAAGGACAAGTTTACGGAGGTCTTCATTTTGCTACACTAACTCAAGGAGACAGAAAGTCTAACGTCAGTATTTCAGCAGGTTACGGCCATATAAATAGGACCGGAAATAATCCATTCGGACAGCAATACTTAGGTGAGAAATATTGTTTCGATAATTATTCCTGTGAAGGTCCGTACGCAATAACTAATTACTCGGCTCAAGGAGCAGTTAGGCAAAAAGTATATGAAGGCAATAATTATAATAATCGAAGTTTTTATCAAACAAACAATAATGGCGCACTTGCATTAGGTATTGCGGGAATTGCCCCTATCGGTAAAAAATCAAGCTTTATATTCGATTCCATGGCTTTTATAAGAAGTAGAAAAAGACAATCTGTCCAATATAGTGACTATGTTGTTACTGTTTCTTATGATGATTATTATGATTCTGACGGGAACTACATTAACATTCCTGCCCCTAGAACAGAAACCTTTACTATTGGAAAAGGAGCGGTGGTAGAAGACGGAACCAAAGAATATGCTACTACAGTAATTTTAATGCCATCAATGAGATTTAATGCTGGCTACAACAAAGCCTTCCAGGTATCTTTAGCAGGTGTAATAAATGTTGACTTTAACAAAAGGATTACAACCTTTCCGGCTCCTATGGTCTCTTGGTTAAGAAGTTTTTAGGACTTCTCAACCTGAACGTTATGAATAACTTGGAGACGATTCTCAGAAAAGAAATAAAAGGTAATTCTAGACGTTATAAACAAAAAAATAGATGAGACTTACACATGTTGCTTTTACTTTATTATTAATATGCCTAAGCACCTATTTCTTCAGCACAAATTAAAACCTTCAGGTGGCGTCCTATAGAATATCATATTCAAAATAGACTCTTCCATAATGGGTTGGGATACCAAAAATTTAATACACAAATTGATATTGGGTTTGGCCTCAACAAAAAAACTAAGATTATCGAATAAGCTTCATCTAGAACTTGGATTACCTGTTATGTAGTGATAATCCAATGCATTTGTGGCTCGCAGCGCTAATCAAACTCGAAGGAGGTTTTCGTTTTAATTTCTGCTTTTAGCTCATGTAAAATGGAAAAAAGCCCAAAATATGTTCTGTTTATAAAAAGTATGTGACGAGAACCCCTAGCCTTGCCTCCTTTTCGAATCTCTTTGCTCTTAGAGAGTTCTTCTCCTTTTTTGTAGATCCGGTCAAAATACGCTTCGTCTGCAAAATCAAAAGTCTCATTGGTAAAAGGATATACCAAAAGATCCATGGATTCTTTAAAAAGATTGAAAAATAATTCCTCTGTTTCCCTGTCGTCCGATTCTAATAAAAATTCCAGTTTATGATAAAGAGCCTTTAATTTATCATCATCCATATGATAAGACGGGTTCAGTAATTGGAAATAAACAGTATAAAACTCCCTGGGAATCCTTTTTACACATCCAAAATCTATTACTCCTAAACTACCATCTTCTTGAAAAAGAAAATTACCTGGATGTGGATCCGCATGAATAAGATTAAGTTCATTAACCTGATAATCATAAAAATCCCAAAGCCGCTGCCCAACCTTATTTCGTATCGCTTGAGAAGGATTTGTTGCCAAGAAATCTTTCAAGTGCATCCCCTCAATCCAATCCATTGTAATAATTCGCTTATTAGAAAACTCTGGGTAATATTTTGGAAAATAAATGCCCTCTAAACTAGAACAGGCTTCCGCAATCTCCATAGATTGTTTCAACTCCAAAAGATAATCCGTTTCTTCTAGCAGTTTACCTTCAATCTCCTGCATGTACTGCTGAATCTCCTTTTCTTTCATGTGGAGCATTCGCATAGCAATTGGCTTCACTAATTTCAAGTCTGATTTAACGCTATCTGCAACTCCTGGGTATTGCACCTTAACTGCTAATTTTAAATCTCCCTGTGTAGCAAAATGAACTTGCCCGATGGAGGCAGCTTGTTTTGCTACTTTTTCAAAAGAATCAAATAATTCTGTTGGGGTTTTCCCAAACATTTGCCGAAACGTTTTTACAACTAAAGGGTAAGACAATGGTGGAGCGTTATATTGTGCCTGAGCAAACTTATCGGTCATCGCTTTGGGCAACATGTTTTTATCCATGCTCATTACTTGCGCCATTTTAAGCGCACTTCCCTTTAACTTACTTAAAGAATCGTAAATATCTTCGGCATTGTCTTTATCCAATTTTTCTTTTGCATTCTTATCTCCAATTGCTTTATTAGCATAGTACTTTACGTAATTGCCGCCAATTTTAGCCCCTGTTCCAATTAGCTTAGCTGCTCGTTTAACTTTACTCGTTGGTATTTTATTTTGCTCTTTCATTAAAGGTTAATAAGCTTTGTTTTGATAAGCAAATTTTAAAAAGTCAATCAGCAAATCTACTGGGCCGCTTTTCATCAATTCGAAAAGAAGAGCACTTGATTTCTCTATTGCGGCATCCGTTAACTGAAAATCTTCACTCTCATCATTTGTCCAAACTCTTGTAATATACAATAGCTGAACCCACAATGCTTCGTGATATTTAGATGAAATAAGAGGCCTAGCAATAATTTCATTCGAATCAAAACCTTCGTCAAGAATGTCTTTTGTCCAAATAGTAAACTCCTCTCTAAACGCGTCCATAAACCATGGTCTAAATGACTTTCTATCCACTTCAGCATACCGCAAAACTACATAACTCCTATTCTGCTTATAAACTTCTACAACTGCATATAAAAAGGAAAGGTACTTTTCCAGAGCAGAATAAGAAGAATATTCCGCATCCCCACCTAATGCTATTTTTACCTCTTGATAAAAAGTTAACCAAACCTCTGTTTCAACTGAACGAAATGAATTATAAAATTTATAAAATAGAGATTCATCAACTCCTAGTTCTTCACAAAATTTAAAAACGGTAACTGGTTTTTCTCCATTTCGAACCAAATACAGAACGAACTCATTTTTGAAATTCTCTTTCCAGTCGATATTTTCTTTTTCCTCGTTCATTAATACAAATTTACTGCGCGTCTTTCTAATATACTATGTTTTAACCCGTTTATTGCCTCTCCAATATTATTTAACCTTATTTAACGAAACTCATGGCTAAATGCGTTTCGTTAAAATCAATTTTATTTTTGCGTTATTCATTAAAAATATTTACTTTTAGTACAGATCTTCTTCTCACTAAGAACTATTAATAGTATTAATTTAAAACCATTGAATTATGAGCATGAAAGACAACGATTATTTATGTCCTAAATGTAAAGGGTATCTAAATGTGGGTGGATTCATTCTGTTTGCAACAAAAACACGAAGAAACCACAAGGGATTATTAATGTTAGACCCAACTGTTGGCGAGTACAAATACAAACACCATGGCAAGTTCAATCTGGCAGAAAGCGAAATGGTTGAATTTGCATGCCCGATTTGCCAAACAGACTTAACAGCTTCAAACCGAAAAGATCATGCTATGATTTGGATGGTTGGAATAGAAGATAATGTCGAGTATGACCTATACTTTTCAAAAATAGCTGGTAACCAAAGTACCTATCTAGTTGCGCAAGACAATATTGAATCATTTGGTGACGATGCTTTAGATTTTGATGACCTTTATTACGAATAAGCTAGAATCAGCGGAATTTTAACCCACGGAAGCATGCGGCTATAAGGACTGAAAATCTCAACACAACTGAAAGGCAGGGGGAACAAAAACTAGCCGCATACAGCTATGATGAAGAAAATGCCAAGCACAGTCACTACTTCCTTTTTATCAAATGATAATGGAGAAGGATTTCGTTTCCTTCTGAAACCTAAATTGCATCAAAAATATTTCGTTTTTGGTCTTGACTATAAATAAAACTACTACTAATTAAAAGCAAATAAAATACTACCTCCAAAAGTATTTATTCATTTTGTTTTCTATTCTTCTCATATTCTAAGCCATAAAGGTTGTATGCGTCAAGTATAAAGCCATTATCAAAACTCCCCTCAAGATCAATGTCTAGCTGCTTGGCTTTTATGGGGTTATTCTCATTTAACCATTGGCGGAATAAATTTCCTTCTTCTTCATTTTTGAAAGGCAATTGATTTTCAATACTTTCATAAGATAGTTTTTTGTGGTATCTGTCCTCTGAATAAAGTACAAAAAAATTAGCGTTTTGCGGCACCCACCATCTTGTGAATTTAGAGCCGAAGTCAGATAGTCTAATGCAACCAATACTGTTTGCCGTGCCAAGCATTCCTCTAGATAATTCTCGCAAAGCTACCTCGTGTATTCCATTTTGATGCACCGCTTTAGGATAATCTTTGGTCGGCTCCATCAGAAGAAAATTTGGCAATTGCGCTCTGCCCTGGTAATACGTTACCAGCTTGTTACCTCCGC
>CAWUXI010000109.1:0-9537 GCA_963926405.1 uncultured Flavobacteriales bacterium | reverse complement strand
CTCTTTTAAGTCCGTTCCTTCAATATAGCCTAATACGTTGTCTGAGGTAAGCTCTTCTTCAATGTCCACTTTTATAGTAATTTTTGATTCTCCTATTTTACTTTGTATTTCGGTCCATTTTTCAGAAGAGATGTAAATATTTGGGATCATATCGGATTTTTTTTTACCTGGGTTATGCATCTGCATATTTGGGTTTTCGATAAACCCTGCTATTCTTTCAACCCCTACGGTAAACTTATTTTCTATAGTTATTATCCCTGCTGCTCCCTTTTCTTTTGCCAGTTCTGATTTCGTTCTCCAGCTATCCCAACTTCCTTCAAGCTTAACTGAATTAGGCACACCCTCATTAATAACAATCACTTTATTCTTGACATCTATATCCGAGTAATCAGAATAATCTCCCTCCTCAATTCCATAGCCCGCAAATACTAGTTTCTTATCTATAAGCGATGTGTCCTTAAGATTTCCGATGTAGTAAAATTGTTCTAATATTTTCCATTTCTCCCCGTTGAAGGTTACAAACACATTAGCGGCATTCCTAGCATCAACAGCAAAGGTTTGCAAAAATGACCCGTGTTCAGCACCTGGTTTCACCCCAATTTCTTTGAACCTATGTGATATATATTTAGCAGCTTTCTTCTGGCCTGGACGGCCCGTTTCTCTTCCTTCGTATTCATCAGAAGCAAGTATGGAAAGATCCCTAATTAGATCCTGCTTTAAAATAGATAAAGCATATATATCCGCAACACTATCCGTTAGTGATTCTAGTTCTACGTCAGATACTTTACTGGATTTTTTTGTTAAGGAGCAACTTAAAGTAGCTAATAATAGGAAGTATACTAAATATTTCATCTTATCTGCACGCTATTTTATCTATTCTTGTTTGATGTCTTCCCCCTTCAAACTCTGTATTAAAGAAAACATCTACTATTTTCAAGGCTATTTTATCAGTGACAAAACGCGCAGGAATTGAAAGTACATTAGCATTATTATGTAATCTTGCAAGCTCAGCAATTTCTGGCATCCAACTTAAGGCAGCCCTAATACCAGCGTGTTTATTTGCGGCCATACTAATTCCGTTACCACTTCCACAAATTAATATTCCAAATTTATTACTCCCGTTTTCAATACTGTGACATACTGGATGTGCATAGTCAGGATAATCTATACTCTCAGCTGAATAACACCCAAAGTCCTCAACTTGATATCCCTTGTCGCTTAAAAAATTAACAATCACCTTTTTTAGTTCGTAGCCCGCGTGATCAGCACCAATTGCAATATTCATAATGGTATTTTTAGTTTCGTTTTGCCTTGTTTTTAAACTATTAATAACTTGTTAATAACCTGTTAGCTACTAAAAATAACTTTTACTAGGATTATAAAAATTAATTATCAATAGATTTTATAATTGTATAAACCTAACAAGTTAGCTTCATTTTTATAACGATTAATCAACAGATTTTATTTAGTTAGCAATACAAAAATGGCATAAAAGTTTTAACCATTTAATTATATAATAACTATTTTTCATTTTGTTAATAACATATTAGTTACCTTTATAGTAAACATTTTTAGACAATAAATTATGTTAATTAAATGTTATTAAATACTCATAAAATATAAAACCTAATTTTTTGGACATTATTTACACACAGTACAAACACCCTAATAGTAATAGTAAAATAATTAATTTTAAAGTTTTTTATTTATTTATATTATATACTGTTCATTTCTTTCTTTCAAGTGGTTCAATGGTTTTGGCTCAAAAATCAGATGTTGATCCAAATGGATATAACACTTTTTACTTTCAAAATGGAAATATTAGTAGTGAAGGTATTTTATATAATGGAAATCCTGTAGGTTATTGGAAAACCTATTACGATAATGGGCAAATAAAATCGGAAGGTAATCGTAAGAATTTTTTATTGGATAGCATTTGGAAGTTTTATGATATTAAAGGTGCTCTTTTAAATGAAATAAATTATAAGCAAAGCAAAAAGGAAGGTGTTTCTAAATTGTTTGATAAATATGGATGTATAGAAAGCGAATCAACGTATGTTAAAAATGTTAAATCCGGAGAAGAAATAGTATTTTATGATTCAGGAAAAATAAATAAAATTAATTTTTACAGTCAAGATAAAAAGCATGGATTTTGTTATGAATTAGATACTATAGGACGGATTATTACGATATATGAGTACAGTGGAGGTTTTTTACGTAGTCAAGAAAAAATAAACAGATTTGATGAAGAGGTGCAAAAAGATGGTATTTGGAAAGAATTTTATGAAAACGGAAAGGTAAAATGGGAAGCTGAATTTAAACACGGAGTATTAGATGGAATAGTAAGAGAATATAATAAGAAAGGAGGCTTAAAAACAATAAAGATGTTTATTGATGGTGAGTTAAATGACGATGCTAAAGAAGTTGAGTTTTTTGAATTAAGTAAGGAATTAAGATCAGATGGGTCTTATTTAATTGGAGGTTATTCCGATGAACAAAAGCAAGGTATCTTTAGAGAGTATGATTCTGCAGATGTTTTAATTAATGCTTATAAATATAGAAATAATTTTAAAATAGCTGAGGGAATATTAGATTCTACTGGTTTGGAGAATGGAGAATGGAAGTATTTAAATACTGATGGCACAATTAAAGCTTTAGGTAAATTTAATCATGGAAAAAGGGTTGATTTGTGGGTTTATTATCATAGCAATGGAGAGATAGAACAAAAAGGTTTATATGTTGATGGATTTCCGCATGGAGAATGGAAATGGTGGTATAATAATAAACAATTGCGTAGACAGGAGTTATTTAGGTATGGAAAAGAAGATGGAGAATCGATTGAATTTGATACAATTGGTAATTTAATGACAAAAGGAGAATTTATAGAAGGTACTCGAGAAGGTGTTTGGTTTTATAATATAAATGATCACAAAGAAGAAGGAGAATTTAGGGACGGTTTAAAACACGGTATTTGGACATACACCTATAATGATGGGCAGATTAATTTTAAAGGAGAATATATTAATGGACTACCAATAGATAAACATAGGTTTTATTATCCTAATGGTCAGTTAAAGTGGGAGGGTAAATATGAGAATGGAGAAAAAGAGGGGGAATGGAGAAAATATAATGAAGAAGGATTACTTATTCTTACAATACAATATAAGAGGGGAGTTGAGTTTAAGGTTGATGGGTATAAAATAAAACCGGCATTTGAAACTAAATAATAAACGACTAGTTTAAAATGGTTTTTTTGGTAGTATGGATATTCAGCTATTTTTTTAAAACCAGCACACCTTATTTCTGCACCACCAATAAAAAGTATAGTAAAAAATAAAATTGATGTTGCTTGCTTAGATACTTGTTAATTGCTTAGATGGTGATATTAATTTAATTAATAAGACAGGAACAATATTTTTGTTTAACTTTACAATTCAAAAGTAATTTAATAGGTATTTAATTGTCTTCTATGGGTAAAATAAATGTATTAGTCGTTGAAGATGAAAGTATAGTGTCAAAAGACATTCAATATAGCTTAAAAAAACTAGGATATAATGTTGCTGGTGTTGCAGCTAC
This sequence comes from uncultured Flavobacteriales bacterium, assembly GCA_963926405.1. Lineage (GTDB taxonomy): Bacteria > Bacteroidota > Bacteroidia > Flavobacteriales_D > Parvicellaceae > CALSMU01. The sequence continues at coordinate 5,961 of CAWUXI010000109.1, read as the reverse complement.
TGGACAAAAAGCAATTGAGTTTTGTAACGAGAAATTACCTGATATTATATTAATGGATATTATGCTCAAAGGCGATATAAACGGGATTGAAGCGTCTACTAGGATTAAAGAATCTCATAATATTCCTATCATATTCTTAACAGCTTATGCAGACGAAAACACCTTATATAAAGCAAAAGTTACCGAGCCTTACGCTTATATAATTAAACCATTTAAAGAAATTGATCTTCAAACGTCTATTGAAATGGCTTTTTATAAACACAGTAAGGAGCTGGAAGTATTAAAAGAGAGAGATATGCTTTATAATATTATTGAAAATAAAGAAAACAAAGAGTATATTTTTGTTAAGAGCAAATCAAGATTAATTAAGCTTAATACAAAAGATATATTTTTTATTGAAGCGCTGAAAGATTATGTAGTAATTAACGCTCTCAACAAACGCTTTACAATTCATTCAACAATGAAAGATATCGAGCGAAAAATGCCGCAAGACTTCTTTTTGAGGGTCCATAGATCGTATATTGTAAGGTTGGATAAAATTTCACAAATTGAGTACCCAAACCTTATTTTAGAGGAGAGTAATAAAATTATTCCAATAGGAGGATCTTATAAGGAAGAATTGATTAATAGAATTAATTTAATATAAAATTATACGGGAAAATGTATAGTTTTAAAAAAAGGATAAAGGCTAAAAGCGCTCTCTTTAAAAGTGTTTTTAGCCTTTTTTTATTAACCTATACTATCTCTCCATACAGCCAAACATGGCATTATGGTGTTTCTAAAGATTTTGAATTTTCAATTCAAGACACATGGGGAGAAAGTGGTTTATATACAGCAAAATTTGTTATTTATAATGCAAAAACGGCCTTTGTTAAAACAATTGATATAGGTGACAATAACGTGGGAAAATTAATTTTCCCAGATGATTTTAATCAAACAAGAGGCAAGTTTAATAAAGATACTATTACTTTATTTAGCTGGTATATTGAAGTCAAAAAACAAAAAGTAGCCTCAGGAGAAGTTGTTTACAATCCTAGTCCGAATACAGTACTTCAATTATTTAAATATGATGTTATTAATTTTAAAAAAAAGGAAACAGTTTGGGGGAATGTTGTTGATGGTTTTCGATGGAATGATAAAAAAGGAGAAAACCTGCTTATTAGATCCGTTTTAAGCGACACAAAAACGAATAGCACTCATTTGTATATATATCACTTTTTGAAGGTCGAAAATGAGTTTATTCAGGTTATAAAACTAACCGATTATGTGAAAAATTGTGATTTAGATGTGTTTTCAAATCATAATATAGAATCCATAGAACTAACAGATATTGATAAGGATACTATCGCGGAAGTTTCCTTTAGTTACACTAACGATTGTAGTTGTTTAGAAGATAGTTTAGCAGTATTAACCAAGTTAATGTTGATTACAAAAGGAGAGAAATACGCCATTAGAGGGAGCGCTTATTTAAATAAAAAGGCTACTTTTTCGAAGTATGAGGTAGGAGAAAATTTAAAAAAAAATGATATATATAGGAGGTTTTTAATTAAAAAATGGGAAAAAACACCAAGTGAAGAAGAAGCCATATATAATTAGCGGGCCTTGTAGTGCTGAAACTGAAGAGCAACTACTAGAGACAGCGCAACAACTGGTTAAGCATTGTTCAATTGACTGCTTACGAGCGGGTATTTGGAAGCCCCGTACTCGCCCCAATTCGTTTGAAGGGGTTGGAGAAGCGGGCTTAAAGTGGTTAAAAACAGTGGGGCAGGAAATAAGCCTACCGGTTGCTACTGAAGTTGCTAATGCTAAACATGTCGAACTTGCGTTAAAAAGCGGTATAGATATACTATGGATGGGCGCTAGAACAGTAGCTAACCCTTTTTCTGTTCAAGAAATAGCTGACGCACTAAAAGGTGTCGCTGTTCCCGTAATGATAAAAAACCCCATAAATCCAGATTTACAATTATGGATTGGAGCGATTGAACGAATATCACAAGCAGGAGTTAGTGACATAAAAGTAATTCATAGAGGCTTCTCTAGTTTTGAAAAGTCAGCTTATAGGAATACGCCAAAATGGGAAATACCCATAGAACTTATGAGAATTTTCCCCGAAGTTCCAATAATTTGTGATCCAAGTCATATTGGAGGTAATAGGGCTATGATTGGGGCCATCTCACAGAAAGCCTTGGACCTAGAAATGGACGGCTTAATGATAGAGAGCCATTTTGACCCGGACAGCGCATTAAGTGATTCAGAGCAACAAATAACCCCAAAACAATTGCAAGATATTTTATCTAAAATTGTAGTTAGACAACCAGAGATTAATAACACGGGATTAAAAAAGAAGTTAACTGTTCTGCGAAATAAGATTGACGGCCTAGATGAAGAAATAATTAACCTTTTATCAACAAGAATGGCCGCAGTAGAGGAAATAGGAATTCATAAAAAGGACAATGATATAACAATTTTACAAGCAGATAGATGGGAAAAAATAATTAATGACCGAAGGAAAATAGCCCGCTCGGTAGGGGTTTCTGAAGAACTTATCCAAAAGATATTAAAGATAATTCACGAGGAGTCAATAAATATTCAGACGAACATTTTAAACAATAAATAGCAAAACATTAAAAAACAACTCGCGCGTGTATCAAAAAACAAATGTATTGTGTTTATGGCTGACCCAATCTTCAAGAAAGTTAAATAATCCCTCGGGACTTAACCTCTAGGCATTTGTTATTTTACCCACAAATAGATCAGTTGTGGGATGATAACAGGTTGTTGGTTAAAAACGCAATAGACAGCTTGAGAAGCTACCCAAATAAACGACATAAAGAGTTGATTACAGAATTAACGAAATTAGTCAGTGAAAAGCTTAATATTGCAGCTGTACCAAAAAACAAAGTCACATTTTTAAAAACAATATTACAGGACTATATTGTGCTAATAAGATCTTAAAATGGGAAAACTAATTGTTGTGCCAACCCCTATAGGGAATTTAGAAGATATAACCCTTCGTGCTATTCGCGTATTAAAGGAGGCGAACCTAATTTTAGCTGAAGACACGCGGACAAGCGGAAAATTACTTAAACATCTTCAGATTGGGACCCCTCAACGCTCCTTTCATTTGCATAACGAGCATAAAATTGTAGAGCAATTAGTGGATGAACTGTCTTCTACAGAAAATGTTTTTGCATTGGTAAGTGATGCGGGAACTCCTGCAATTTCAGACCCAGGGTTCTTGTTGGTAAGAGCCTGTATAGAAAAAGGCGTTGAGGTAGAAACCTTGCCTGGAGCTACGGCTTTTGTCCCTGCTTTAGTAAACTCAGGCCTTCCATGTGACAGGTTTTTATTTGAAGGTTTTTTACCCCATAAAAAAGGAAGAAAAAAACGCCTAGACGCACTTAAGGAGGAGTCACGAACCATAATTTTTTATGAATCGCCTTACAGAGTAGTTAAAGCCATTGAACAATTTATTGAAGTTTTTGGGGCAGAACGAAAGTGCTCAGCAACAAGAGAGTTGACGAAAATTTATGAGGAAAATGTTAGAGGAACGCTTTCTGAGGTTTTGCTTCATTTTCAAGAAAAGGCGCCAAAAGGAGAATTTGTGCTGGTGGTAGAAGGTTTAAAACCCTAAAACCAGTTATTAACACCTAGTTAGGAATTCAAACCTTTGTAATAATCAACTATTTTTTTAAGATAGTTACCTTTATATTAGCGCAAAATAAACCGAATTAAGCAGAGATGAAAAAGACAATTCTAATTGCCCTACTTTTAATATTTATAGAATTACCTTCAATTATAGCGCAAAACATTGGAGATACAACAGTTGTGCAAACCCTTGAGTTTTCTGATATTACTAAAAGAAGAGGGTGGTACGTTTTTCCCAGCGAGACAAACACCTATTCTAAAATATTAATGTATTACACACTTAAATGTGATGCTGCAACTACTCAAGATGGATATGCTTGTGGAGAATGGGATTATACAACCTACACGAATTTATATCAGCACGAAAATGTTGGATCATCCTATTATTATTTAGGGAACACAAACCCCGACACGATCTTTTATGTTAGTAATCCAATTTATGATTACAATCATTCGTATCAATATTTTCCTGTATATGATGTAACAACATCTGAAACAAGCGGAACGGCTGGAGTAGGAGTAACATCTTTAACGGAGGTGTTTAATACTTCCAACAGAACAGGGAAAGCACAATATATATTTACCGCTAGTGAACTAACTGCTGCAGGAATTATTGCAGGATCTATTAATAAGCTTGCGCTTGAAGTAACGGCTTTGGGCCCAGAGATCAATAACCTAAAGATTCGCATAAAGCATACTACGCTAAACGAGCTAACACCGGCATCTTACGAAACGGGACTACAAGAAGTGTACAATATTAATACAAGTATCGCTTCTGTTGGAACTGCGAATTTTAACTTTCACACTCCATTTACATGGGACGGGACCTCCAATTTAGTTGTAGAGCTTTGCTTTGAAAATACATCAACAGGAAGTGACTTTTCAGTTTCTGGAGATGCAGCTGGTTTTAATTCTGGAATAACAGGTTCCGACAATGGTTATTTAGATTTTGGAAGTGGAGACTATGTTGAGGTTCCTTCGGCGGCTTTTTCAAATATTTCTGATCAAATTACGGTTTCATTTTGGTGTTATGGCGACCCAAACGTAATGCCGATGAACTCATATATTTTTGAGGGAAGAGATGCAAATGGCTATCGAGTTGTTAACTCACACCTTCCTTGGAGCAATAGCAGAGTCTACTGGGACGCAGGAAACAGTGGAACGAACTCTTACGATAGAGTTGATGAAGCTGCCAATTCATCCGATTTTTCTGGCCAATGGAACCATTGGGCATTTACCAAGAACGCTGTAACGGGAGACATGGTCGTTTATTTAAACGGAAATGTATTTACTTCTGGAGCAGGCTTGACAAGAACTATGGCAGGAATAGAAACCTTTAAGGTCGGCGGACCTGGACAAAATGATTATTCAGGAAGATACGATGGTTATATCGATGAATTTAGGGTTTGGAATGCTGCACTCGAACAAACAACGATTCAAGATTGGATGAATAAATCTGTAGACGGAACCCATCCTAATATAGCCAACCTCCAGGCCGCTTATAATTTTGATGATTTAACCGGAACGGTAGCGGCAGATTATAGCGCTAATGGACATGACGCCCAATTAATGGGACTTCCTGCCTGGAATATGGAAACCGCTTGTGACGTAAATTCAAACATTTTACAATCTACGAATCGGCCAAATATTACTTTTATTCAGGGAGTTTACACCTCGCACCTTGATTCGGCTTTAGTTATTGATTCTGTAGAACACCACCAAGTTTCTATTATTGAAACTACTACTTCAGTTGATATGAACGTTGCTGGAATTGCCTCTTCGCCGGTTGACACAACCTACGGCTGGCTGCCAGGACAATCCTACACCTTCGATACTAATGGAATAGTAATCGATTCAACCTATATAGCGCCTGACGGGATGTTTGTAAACACATATAACCAAACAACACATCAGATTCAAAACTATGTTACGCCCTACGGAATAGGCCTTAGTTTAGGGGTAAATGGATTCAGATGGGTTTATGATGTAACAGATTATAAACCATTGTTTCACGATACGGTTGAGTTTTCTGCAGGAAATCAACAAGAGCTAATTGACGTCAAATTTATTATGATTCACGGAACTCCGCCAAGAGATGTAGTCGACTTTGAAACAATTTGGCTAGGCGATTATCAACATTCAAATATTGCAAACGACATTTCTATGCCGGCTGTTGATGTTGATTTAAACCCAAGCGCAACACAATACACTGTTAAGACTAGAACTACCGGACATTGGTTTGGAGGCTTTGAAAACTGTGCTGAATTTTGTCCCAAGCTTCATGATCTAAGTATCAATGGGACACAACAGTTT
>CAWUXI010000108.1:0-43856 GCA_963926405.1 uncultured Flavobacteriales bacterium | reverse complement strand
CCAAAACAACCGATGAGTTCTCCTGTTGCTAATTTTGGTAGATATTTTTGTTTTTGTTCTTCGCTTCCAAATTTCCAGATAGGATACATAACCAAAGAACTTTGTACAGAAGATGTAGAACGCAATCCTGAATCGCATCTTTCTAGCTCTTGCATGATTAAACCATAAGAAATTTGATCTAAACCAGCTCCACCATACTCTACAGGGATATAAGGGCCGAAACCTCCTATTTCTCCCAGGCCAGGTATTATTTGACTTGGAAAAGCTGCTCTTTCATAATAATCCTCAATAATAGGGCTCACTTCTTTCTTTACCCATGCTCTAGCAGCATCACGAATTAATTTGTGCTCATCAGTAAGCAAATCATCCATATTGTAGTAATCATGTGCTTCGTATCTATCTGTACTCATAACCTTATCGTTTTATAGGTAGCAAAAGTAATAAATAGAATGGTACAAGTCATGATTTTTTTCAACAGTATTTAGGAGATATTGTTGCAGTCTTAAAAAGGGTTGAATATTAATACGTAAGTGTATATTTTCAGAATGATTTATAGTTTAGATTTTGACCTAATTGCTAAAGATTTATCTATTGGCTTTGAAATGACATTGAAGAATGTTTGAGCAGCTAGACTATTATTCCGATATTTGTTTTCCCCTGAAAAGAAACAATGATTCCAAAAGAAACCATAGAGAAAATATTTGATGCAGCTGATATTGTTGAGGTTATTAATGATTTCGTAAATCTAAAAAAATCGGGTTCAAACTATAAAGGCAATAGCCCTTTCTCTGATGATAAAACACCATCATTTATGGTTTCTCCTGCTAAAGGAATCTTCAAAGATTTTAGTTCTGGAGAGGGAGGTACGGTTGTTTCGTTTTTAATGAAACACGAACATTTTACCTATCCAGAAGCTCTTCGTTGGTTAGCCAAAAGATACAATATTGAAATTGAAGAGGAGGAGCAATCACCTGAGCAAATGGCTGCTCAAGGCGCTCGAGAAAGTTTGTATCTGGTCAATCAATTTGCAAGAGATTATTTCGCAAAGCAAATGCTTGAATCCCAAGAAGGGAAGGCTATTGGATTAAGTTACTTGAAAGAAAGAGGCTATAGCGATGCCACCATTAAGAAGTTTGAATTGGGATACTCTCCTGATAATAGCGGTTCTTTTACAAAAGCTGCCCTTAGCGCTGGATATAAGTTAGCGTATTTAGAGAAAACTGGATTATCGAAAACGAATGAAAAAGGTAGTTTTGATTTTTTCAGAGGTAGAGTGATTTTTCCTATACATAACCTTACGGGGAGAATTTTAGGATTTGGAGGTAGAACTCTAAAAACGGATAAAAAAATAGCAAAATATTTCAATTCTCCGGAAAGCGAAATATACCATAAGAGTAATGTTTTGTATGGCCTTTATCAAGCAAAAGGAGCAATAATAAAACAAGATACCTGTTATTTGGTTGAAGGTTATACTGATGTTGTAAGTTTAAATCAAGCAGGAATTGAAAATGTTGTTGCCTCCAGTGGTACTGCTCTTACGGAAGGTCAAATTAAACTAATAAAAAGATATACAAACAATATTACCATTCTCTATGATGGCGATAGTGCAGGAATAAAAGCTTCTTTTAGAGGGATTGATTTGATTCTTGAACAGGGGATGAACGTAAAAGTCGTTTTATTTCCTGATGGTGAAGATCCAGATAGTTATTCTAAAAAAGTTGGAATAACAGAGCTCGAGGAGTATTTACGAGAAGAAGCAAAAGATTTTATTCGTTTTAAAGCATCTGTATTATTAAGCGATGCAAAAGATGATCCTTTAAAAAGAGCCGATACCATTAAGGATATTGTTAAGTCTATAGCTATTATTCCAGACCAGATTATTAGGTCTGTTTATATTAGAGAAACAAGTCAACTTTTTGATATTAGTGAAAAGGCTCTTTTAAGTGAGGTGAATAAAATTTTTGCTAAAAAAAGGTCGTCTCATCCTCAACAGCAGCTGCAACAAATAGAAGTTGTTCAGCCAACTGCACCATTACAAAAAAGAGAATCAAGTGACGGAAGTCATGGGTTAGGTGATCAGGAAAAAGATTTAATCCGACTTATGCTTACATACGGTTCAATTGGAATTGAAATAGAGATTCAAGAAAGTAAAGAAGTCAAGAAAGAAGAAATTCCATTAGCTCAATTTATTATAGAAGAACTTTTAACGGATGAATTAAAGTATGTCAACCAGACCTATCAAAGTATTTTTGATGAATTTTTGGATGGAATTGAAAATGGATTGATAGTTAATGATCAACACTTTTTTCAAAAAGAAGATGCTACCTTGAGTAATATAGTTGTTGATTTGACAATGCCTAAAGATTCGGTTAGTGAAAACTGGGAAAAAAAGCATCGTATTTTCCCCCAAGAAGAAAAACATAAACTAAAACAAGCCGCCATAGAGTCAGTTTATATGTACAAATTGCGTGTTACTGAGAATATGATCAACGGAAAACAACTTGGACTGAAAACAGAGAAAGAAGAGAAAGTAATATATAGTCTTTTGGAACAAATTAAGCAACTTAACCAAATAAGAAATACCTTTGCTTCTAAACTAGGAATCATTATAACAAGATGAAGGCTTTCTTTGATTATATCTTATTTGGGTACTTTGAACAAAATTTTACTGTTACCAACCTTATATTAGTGTGTCTAGTTGTTGCGGCAATATTATTTTTTAGAAAATACATGAGCAAAAGACTCCAGTCAATATTGCTGAAAAAAGACTGGAAATTAGGAAACGGCAAGGATAAAATTGTTCATCTACTTCTTAGTCAATCTATATCGATAATTGGCACTTTGTTGTTGATTAGCTCATTGGGATATGGGAATAATGATTTTTCATTGAATAGTATTCTTGATATTCATCTTTTAGAAATCGGCGATTTCAAATTATCATTGGGGCAATTAATCGCCGTTATCGTATTAATTTTTCTATCTAAAGTTTTTCTCAATCTTTCAAAAGTTATCATCTTTAAGGCAACAAAAGGAAAAGATTGGATAGATGAAGGCAGGCAGTTTACTATAGTTCAGTTAACAAAGTACATTGTTTATATCATCTTCGCAATGCTTGTTGTCAAAAGTCTAGGATTTGGATTGAATTCACTATTCTGGGCTAGTTCTGGACTTTTACTGGGTCTTGGAATGGGATTGAAAGACATGTTTACAGATGTTGTTTCTGGATTTATATTGCTGTTCGATGGGAGTGTAAAAGTTGGAGATATTGTAGAGATGGGTGATGTAATTGCTCGTGTAGAAAAAATTAATATCCGTACTTCGTATGTTAAATCAATGGATGGAAAAATCATTGTACTCCCAAATTCAAAATTAACTGAAGACAATGTAATAAATTGGACTATAAGTGATAAAGTTACTCGTTTTCACATTACAGTTAGTGTAGCGTATGGAAGTGATACTGAAAAAGTACGAGACCTTCTTTATCAATGTGCATTGAATCATAAATTGGTAAATAAACATCGCGAAATTATTATCATGTTCAATGATTTTGGGGATAGTGGATTGGAATTTGAATTGTATTTCTGGGCAGCTCGAACATGGGAAATAATGGTAATTAAAAGTGATTTACGTTTTGCTATTGATAAGTCGTTTAGAGTAAATGGAGTTACTATTCCATTTCCGCAGAGAGACTTGCATATTGTTTCAGATAGCCGGAACAACTTAACTACATCTCTTTAATGTCTTTTACCATTAGCTGAAGTGTGTATTTGTCGTTATAAAAATTCTTATCCAAAGAAAATACTGCTTGAAATGGTTTTTTATTTTCAGTAATAGATAGTTTTTGTCCTAATCCAAAAGCAATTCCATTCAGGGGAATGTTTTTTCCTTTTTGTATTGCAGATATTTTTAAGTGCGTTTCTCCAACAATTTTGCTCCATCCTTTATCGTCATAAAGATCTGTCATGATAAAGGTAGGCTTCATATTTCCAGGGCCAAAAGGAGCAAATTGTTCTATTAACCTGTATAGTTTGGGGAAAACATCCCCTTGTTTATAAGGTTTAAGGTCTGTTGCAGAAAGTATGCCGTCAATCTCAATTTCTCTTGTCTGTTGCTCTTTAGTTATTGTGCTAGAAACAACTTCTTCAAACCGTTTTCGGAAGGCTTCTAAATTTTCAATTTTCAAGGAAAGACCTGCAGCGTATTTATGTCCTCCGAACTGTTCTAATAAATCTGAACATTGTTCTATTGCATTATGAACATCAAATCCCTTGACGGAGCGAGCAGAGCCAGTTGCCATTCCATCATTTCCGCAAAGAACAATAGTTGGCTTGTAATAAGATTCAATTAGCCTAGATGCTACTATTCCAACAACTCCTTTGTGCCAGTCTTTTTGAAAAACGACGGTAGATGTTTTTGATTCATCATCTTCGCTAACCATTTTAAGGGCTTCTTCTGTTATTGCAGCGTCAAGTTCTCTCCTTTGATCATTATATGCATTGATGGTTTCTGACCACTCTTTAGAGCTATTTTCATCTTTTGACAAGAGTAATTCTACAGCTTTTGTTGCAGAAGCAATCCTTCCTGCGGCGTTTATTCTTGGAGCTAATTTAAAAACCAAATCAGTAATGGTTAGGTCAATTTTTTTGCTCGCTAATTCTAGGATTGTTGCAATTCCTATTCTAGGATTCTCATTGACTCTTTTTAATCCGTGATAGGCTAATATTCTATTTTCTCCAGTCATTGGAACAATGTCCGCTGCAATTGCAATTGCAACTAAATCTAATAGTTCTTTCCAGATTTCTTCATCTTCGTCTCTAGTAATTGCAATGGCTTGTGCTAATTTTAATCCAATTCCACATCCACATAATTCGCTATAAGGGTATGAGCAAGTTGCTTTTTTAGGGTTCAATATTGCCAACGCATCTGGAAGTATCTCCCCGGGTCGGTGGTGATCACAAATGATGAAATCAATTCCATATTCGTTTGCTCTTTCAACTTTATCGACGGCTTTTATCCCGCAATCTAAAGCTATTATTAGATTAATTTTCTTTGATTGAGCATATTCAATACCCTTCAGCGAAACGCCATAGCCTTCAGAGTATCTATCAGGTTGATAAAATTCAATGTTGTTAGTAAAGCGATTTAAAAAAGAATACATCAACGCAACCGAGGTAGTTCCATCCACATCGTAGTCTCCATAAATTAGAATACGTTGGTTTTTGTCTATTGCTTCGTTGACCCGGTCCACAGCTTTTTGCATATCCTCCATCAAGAATGGATCATGCAATGCTTCTAATGATGGTCGAAAGAAGTTTTTAGCGGCATCAAAAGTAGTGATGTCTCTTGCTACAAGCAATTTTGCAATGATATCAGGTATTAGTAGGTCCTTTTTCAATTGAGCAATTTGCTCCTTGTTTCCATCTTTTTTTATCTTCCAGTGCATATAAGAGTCTGTTTATGTAACAAATTGAACCTTTTAGCATATAAAGGTAATTATTAGTACTTGGGTATGCTAAAACTATTAAAAACTTTGTCTATTTTCGAATCAATGAAGGCTGCAATTACAATGTTACTAGTTTTGAACGTATTTTTATTACGTGCCCAAGAAGAGGTGACTTCATTTTATTTTTCTGAACCTCAGCCCAGTTCAATTATTCCAGTAGAAAAATTTGATGATGCCATTTGTGGCCGTTACCTTTATGAAGGAGATACCCTAACAAGTTTGATTATTACACCTGATAGCGTTTATACGCACTTTGGTACTTTTACATATTTTACAGCAAAGGAAATTGAAGAGTCTAATAAATACAGGTTAGAGAATGAGTTGTTGTATGGAATTAAAGATGGACAGGGTATTCCTTATAAAGAAAAAAATGATACCATCTTTACATATATAACCCAAAACGATTTGCTTTTTAAACCAACCAAGAACCATAAATTGAATAAAAGTGGTGATAAGTTTTACCTAAATACGAAGGAGGATAATGGATATTATTCAACTGAAGTTTTTTCATTAGAGGAAAAAAAGTTAATTGTTTATTCTATTGATCACGAACAAGTGTTGGAGGAAATTCTACAGTTTAAGTCTACTAGGACTGATCAGGTGGATGGTTTTAAAACATATCTCTCGGCTCCAACCAAGAGTGAGTTCATTTCATTTGTTGAGAATAAAGGTTTTAGAGATAAAACAGTTTATCTAGATTCGGAGAAACTGTAAATTACTTGCCATTTTGTTTAAACTCAACTATCTTCGCTATATGAGTGAAGAAACAGAAGCTTTAATAGAAGCCATTCAATTAGAAAAAGAAAATCTTCTTAACCTGGTTTTAGAAAAGTTAGGTTATACTGAGGTAAATGAAGATTTATTTCAAGACTTATTACAAATGATAGGTGATGCTGATGCTAAAAGATTTAAATATTCAAAAGCACTGGAAGGGCAACAAGTTGTGGAGAAAGTACTTAAAGATAGATTGGTTTGATCTTTAGAAAGTTGACAGAGGATGAGTTGGAAGAGCTCAAAGAAGAGTTTGTTCAGTATTTAGTAGCAAATGGAGTTGACGCGCCGCTTTGGGAGCAGTTTAAAAAGGATGATCCTGACAAAGCTGAACTTTTTCTTCAGCAATTTAGTAATATAGTTATTCAGAAATCATTAGAAAAAATTGAATATTTAGAACATCGTACTCCTTCAGATTTAAAGTTATTTTATTGCGGAAAAGAGACTATTGATTTAATTGCGATAAAATCTTCATTTGTTGATTTAACGCGTATGGCTGAATTTAACACTAAAGATTTTAAGGATATTGAAATTTTCAAAGCAACTAAGTCTTATAGTAAAAACAGGGAAGTTGAGCTTTTTGAAATGACAGAGAAAGGTTGTCAAATTGCAAGTCATGGGCTTTATGATTTGTTAAAACAGATGGGTTAAACACAAAAGTTAAAATTCATTTTTTTATATTAACAAACTTCTATTTATATTCGCAGTTCGAAAAAGGAAAATAAATTAGATTATGAGATTAGGTCAACTAGCAAGAGAATTAAAAATTAAGCCATCAGAAATAGTAAAGTTTCTGAAGGTAGAAGCTAAAGTTGAAATTGAAAATGGTCCAAATGCAAGACTGGAAGATGAACACGTGTCTTTGGTTACTGATAAATTTGCCAATTTAGTAATTGAGGAGTTGAAGGAAGTAACGGAGGTAATTAAAGAGAAATCTGTTGAGGAAAAAGTTAAAGCCCCAACTCCTAAAAAACCTGTAGCAAAAGAATCTCGAGTTTCTGATGACGATGAAGTGTTTCCAGACCCTAAGACAATTGCTGTTGATCCAAATGCAGAGCTAATTAGAGCTAGGAAGCCGAACTTTCAAGAGTTTAAGATTGTAGATAAAATAGATTTACCGGAAACTAATGCTAAAACAGTAATAGAGGTTGATGGTGTAATGTTAAGCCCAGAAGAGGTTGAACAGAGAGAATTGAAGGAAAAAGAGGAGAGAGATTCTGCAATTGAAGCCGAAAGAGAAAGAAAAGCTGAAATTAAAGCTGAAAAGGATAAGGAAAGAGTTCTTGCGGAAGAAAATAGGTTAGAAAAGCTTGCGATTGATCAGGAGAGAAAAAGAATAAGAGAAGAAGAAGCTGAAAAGAAAAGAAAAGAAACAGAAGCTAAAAAAATAAAGCAAGAGCGAACTGCATTTTACAAGACTCAGCAAGCATCCCAGGGTAATAAGTCTGTTAAAAAGGCGAAAAAGAGAGTTATTGAAGAAGAAGAAGAAGTTGATTCTGAAGAAAAAGCTTCTATAGAAGAACCGAAGACAGGTCTTGCTAAATTATGGCAATGGTTTAATACCTAGTTAGTAAGCCTTTAAATAGCAGTTTAAATATTAACTAGCTTTCATCATTCGTTTTCCCAAAACTATCCCAGCCTTGCGCGGTTAATGGAATAACAGATCCACCGGTAGAGATAAAGTTCGTTCCACTTTCTTTATCTGTCATGTGGCCGATAACAGTCAAATTAGGATTTCCTTTTATTTTATCGTAATCAGCTTGAGGTATAGTAAATAGTAATTCATAATCTTCCCCTCCGTTTAGAGCGCAAACTGTTGGGTCGAGATTAAAATCTCTAGCTGTTTGGTATGTTTGTGGGTCAATTGGGAGCTTTTCTTCATACAAACTGCATCCTGTTTCTGAGGCTTTACATAAATGTTTTACCTCTGAAGCTAATCCATCCGAAATATCAATCATGCTGGATGGAGTTAATTCCATTTTTATCAGTAACTCAATAATATCTTTTCTTGCCTCAGGCTTTAGCTGACGGCCTAGTATATAGTCATTTCCATCTAAATCAGGCTGAATGGAAGGTGAAGATTTCCAAACTTCTTTTTCTCTTTGAAGAAGCATCAGCCCAACATATGCTCCACCTAAGTCTCCTGAGACCACAATTAAATCACCCTCTTTTGCTCCAGATCGGTAAACCGCCTTGTCTTTTTCGATTTCTCCTATTGCACAAACACTAATAACGAGTCCCGATAAACTTGAAGTTGTATCACCTCCGACTAAATCTACACCGTAATAGTCACATGCTAATTCCATCCCTTCGTAAATTTCTTCGATTGCCTCAACAGAATATTTACTTGATATGGCAATCGAAACGGTTACTTGACGGGGTTGTGCGTTCATCGCATATATGTCACTTATGTTAACTACAATTGACTTATAGCCTAAATGTCTAAGTGGCGTGAATATCATATCGAAATGAATTCCCTCGACTAACATATCTGTTGTTAAAACGATATCTCTATCACCATAGTTTAATATAGCAGCATCATCACCAATTCCTTTTTTGGTAGATGAGTTGTTAATTTTTATCTTATCAGTAAGATGACTAATTAACCCAAACTCTCCTAAATCATTCAGTTCTGTTCTTTTCTCGTTTTCCTGCATGGCTGTAAAAGTAGAAAAACAAACTTTAAGAATTCAAAATAATCTATTTTAAAAACATGGCGAATGTCACATCCAGATCTATTGTAAGCGCAAAGTTACTTGTGTCTTCTGTTCCAATAATTGATAGTTCTCTAAATGTCGCTCTAGCGTATATTATTGGTTTAATAAGTTTTTCTTTATTTGCTCTGTAATTCAAGATCTTGTATCTTCTAGATTTCAACAGAAAAACAACATTTGGAGGCTCCTATTTATTGCCTTATTTTACATTCTACTGCTGCTATTTCTTTTTCCTCGGGTCAATTTCAATTTAAACTTTAATTTATTGTTCGGAGTGGTTAACTCATGGGTTAATTACTTAAACTCGTCTTAATCTTTAAATTAATGACGGTTATCATCTTTTTTGACCAATAAAAACATTAAATTTGTGTTTAAAATAGGCTTATTTGTAATTAATCTAAATAAGAAAATGATAGAAGTAACCGATTTAGCAAAAAATACTGCCAATAGAATGATGAGTGAAGAAGGAAAAGATAACTTTTTCATTCGTGTAGGTGTAGAAGGTGGAGGGTGTTCTGGACTTATGTATCAACTTACTTTTGATAGTGATATTAAAGAAACAGATAAGGAGTTTGAAAGCAACGGGGTAAAAGTAGTTGTCGATAAGAAAAGCTTCTTGTATCTAGTTGGCACTACACTCGACTATTCAGGAGGTTTGAATGGAAAGGGTTTTATTTTTAAGAACCCAAACGCAGAAAGAACCTGTGGTTGTGGTGAGAGTTTTTCACTTTAAAATAAGAAGATGGCATATAGTGAAGATGATTTAAAACAGGACTTAGTAGATCAAGAATATGCATTTGGTTTTACTACAGATGTTGATTCTGAAAAAATTCCAAAAGGATTAACTGAAGAAACCGTTCGCATAATCTCATCCAAAAAGGATGAGCCTGAATGGCTTTTAGAATATAGGTTAAATGCTTTTAGCGTTTTCCAAGGTATGACCGAGCCTGATTGGGCACACGTTACTTACAAAAAGCCGAACCTTCAAGATATAGTGTTTTATTCTGCTCCTAAACCTAAAAAGGAATTAGCTAGTTTGGATGAGGTGGACCCTGAGATATTAAAAACGATGGAACGCTTGGGAATTTCCTTAGACGAGCAAAAAGTATTAACAGGGGTAGCCATAGATTTTGTTATGGATTCAGTTTCTGTAGCAACATCTTTTAAAGAGAAATTAGGAGAATTAGGAGTTATTTTTTGTTCTTTTAGTGATGCGGTTAAAGAGCATCCAGAGTTAGTTAAGAAATATTTAGGAACAGTTGTTCCTAGTTCGGATAACTACTATGCAGCACTAAATTCTGCAGTTTTTTCAGATGGATCATTTTGTTATATCCCGAAAGGGACAAAATGTCCAATGGAACTGTCAACATATTTCCGAATAAACGAGCAAGGTACAGGTCAATTCGAAAGAACATTGCTAATTGCTGATAAAGGCAGTTATGTTAGTTACCTTGAAGGTTGCACAGCGCCGCAAAGAGATGAAAATCAATTGCACGCAGCTGTTGTGGAATTGATAGCGTTAGATGATGCTGAGATAAAATATTCGACAGTTCAAAACTGGTACCCTGGCGATAAAAATGGGTTAGGTGGAGTTTTCAACTTTGTTACCAAAAGAGGAATTTGTGAAAGAAATGCAAAGATTTCTTGGACGCAAGTAGAGACCGGTTCCGCTATAACTTGGAAGTATCCATCTTGTATACTAAAAGGGGATAATTCTATTGGGGAGTTTTATTCCGTGGCAGTTACCAATAATCATCAAATGGCTGATACAGGCACTAAAATGCTACATATTGGTAAAAATACTAAGAGCACTATTATATCTAAAGGTATTTCTGCAGGCAAGAGTCATAATTCCTATAGAGGTTTAGTGAAAATTGGGAAGGGAGCCGATAATGCGCGTAATTTCTCTCAATGTGACTCTCTTCTAATGACAGATACATGCGGGGCACATACATATCCATATATCGAATGCGAAAACCCTTCAGCTCACTTAGAACATGAAGCAACTACTAGTAAAATTGGAGAAGATCAGAAGTTTTATTGTATGCAAAGAGGCATTGGAGAGGAAAAAGCGATTAGTTTAATTGTAAACGGCTATGCAAAGGAAGTTTTAAATAAACTACCGATGGAATTTGCTGTAGAAGCACAGAAGTTATTAGAAATTAGTTTAGAAGGAAGTGTCGGTTAGATTGCATTTCGTAAAAAGAAAAAAGATGTTACAGGTTAAAAATTTACATGCTTCAGTTGGAGATAAGGAAATATTAAAAGGATTAAATATAGAGGTAAATGCCGGTGAAATTCATGCTATAATGGGACCTAACGGCTCTGGAAAAAGCACTCTGTCTGCTGTTTTAGCAGGTCGTGATGAATACGAAGTTACTGCTGGTGAAGTTGTCTATTTAGGCAAAGAATTATTAGAACTTAATCCGGAAGAAAGATCTTGGGAAGGAATATTTTTGGCTTTCCAGTATCCGGTTGAAATACCAGGGGTGAGTAATATTAATTTTCTAAAAACGGCAATTAATGAGCGACGAAAGTATTTTAAGCAAGATCCAATCGCTGCGAAAGATTTTCTTAAAATGGTAAAGGAGAAATCAGCCTTAGTAGAGTTAAGTGATAAATTGAAAAATCGTTCCGTTAACGTAGGGTTTTCTGGAGGTGAGAAAAAACGAAATGAAATTTTCCAAATGGCAATGTTAGAGCCAAAATTATCAATCTTAGATGAAACGGATTCTGGTCTTGATATTGATGCGTTAAAAATAGTAGCACATGGCGTGAATACATTGAAGAGTAAAGATAATGCGACAATTGTGATAACACACTACCAAAGATTGTTGGATTATATTATTCCGGATTTTGTACATGTTTTATATGATGGAAGAATTATTAAGACAGGAGGGAAAGAGTTAGCTCTAGAGTTGGAAGAAAAAGGGTACGACTGGTTGATTAAAGAGGAAGCATAGATGGTAGTTTTGAAAGAAAATAATTTATTGAATTCACTGACTAAAATGGGGGTTGATTTAGGCGCAAAAGATCAAGCTTTCGAATTGTTGAGCGGATTAGAGTTTCCTACTCGTAGAACAGAGGACTGGAGATATACTTCTGTTAAGAAGATTTTAAAAAAGAATTATGTTCAATATAATGAGGCTGAACATGTAGTTCTTTCAAATGAAATAGTGCCGTCTTTAGATGCTTATAATATAGTGTTGGTAAATGGCGTTTATTCTCAGGAATTGTCAGATGTTAATTTCCCTGATGAAGTTGTAGTAGATACTTTTCAAAATGCAATGAAATTGCATTCTTCTTTGATTCATAATACGTTTAATTTAATTGCAAAGAATAAAGAAGAGGTTTTCACAGCTTTAAATACAAGCTATTTTCTTGAAGGTGTTTTTATTCATATTCCTAAGAAAGTAAAGCTTGAAAAACGCATCCATGTTATTCATGTAAATACAAAAAATAATGTGGTAAGTAATTTACGTTTACTTATTGTAGCTGATTCATTTTCGGAGGTTGGTGTCATACAATCTTTTGCCTCTGTAAATGCAATTGAATGCTTAACAAATAGTGTTACTGAAGTTTTTGTAAAAGAAAATGCTAAGGTAGTTTTGGACAAAGTTCAATCGGAAGAGCCTAATAATAACCTAATTTCTACTGTGCAAGTCAATCAGAAGTCTAACAGTACTTTCAAAATAAATACGGCTACAGTTTCTGGTGATTTTGTAAGGAATGGAATTAATATCGATGTTGATGGTGAGAACTGTACTTCTGAAATGAATGGATTGTACATGCAAAAAGGAATTCAGCACGTCGATAATCATACCAAGGTTAGTCACTTGAAGCCTAATTGCACATCTTTTGAATTATACAAAGGTGTGTTAAGAGATAAATCAACAGGAGTCTTTAATGGGAAGGTAATTGTTGAGGTAGATGCGCAAAAGATTGAAGCTTATCAGCAGAATAAAAACATTATTTTGTCTAGAGAGGCTACTATGAATGCAAAACCTGAACTTGAGATTTTTGCTGATGATGTAAAATGCAGTCATGGCACTACCACAGGTCAATTTGATGAAGAAGCTATATTTTATCTACAAACAAGAGGAATAAGCAAGGAGTCAGCAAAAAATCTATTAATAGAGGCATTTGCCGATGAGGTTCTAGATAAAGTAGATTCAGACGAATTGAGAATATGGGTCAAAGAAAAATTGGGTTAAGGCTTTATTAATTGATTTTTTATTTTGTTTGTAGCTTAATGCCAATAGATTGTATCTTTTTCATTAGTCTCATGGCTAATTAGTAATGAAAAATAGACAAGTACTTGCAGTCGTTTAACTCTGATTGAAAGCTCAATAAATAATGTAAAAAAAGCCCTCAATACAGAAGTATTAAAGGGCCTTTTCACAACAAACGAATTAAAAAAATTACTATCTCTTATTTTTGCAGTTTTACCTTAGTCTAAGTAATTGACCTTTTTGCAATATTATTCCTGGTTCTAGTTTATTCTTTTTGCAAATGGATTTTAATTGAATTCCATAAAGCTGTGAAACATCTTGTATTGTTTCGTTTTCTTTTACTTTGTGCGATTCAACTTTAGCCCTTTTCCTTTTAGGTTGTAGGTATATAATGTCTCCTTCTTTGATGAAATTATTATCAGAGAAGTCATTATACTTATATATTCTCTCTAAATGCATTCCAAATTCTTTCGATATTTTGTAAAACGTATCTTCTGATTTTACTTTGATGTATTTAATGTTGTTATCGTGAATATATATGGAGTGTTTGCTTGCTTTAGGTTTGTTTAAGTTGGCTAGAGAAAAAGAATTGTTAGTACTTGAAGAATTGTTTGATGCCAGTATCATATTGTCGTATTGCTGCAAGTTGTTTTTTTCGATAAGCGCTATCAATAAGCTCGGGTAATTAGGATTGGTAGCATATCCCGCCGCTTTTAAACCTGCCGCCCATCCTTTATAGTCGGTAGGGTTTAAGTCAAAAAGAAATGAATAACGCCCTCTTTCAGAAAGAAATTCAGAATGGTCTTGAAAGGATTGTTTTGCATTGTTGTATTTACGAAAACATTCATTTTTCTCGTCATCATCTTTATGAATTGTTTTACCTGTCCAAGAGTGACATTTAATGCCAAAATGATTGTTTCCTTGCTTTGCTAAAATAGAATTACCATCACCGCTTTCAAGGATTCCTTGCGCTAAAGTTATACTTGCTGGTATGCCATAGACAGCCATTTGACTAATAGCTTCGTTTTTCCAAGTTTCAATATATTGGCTTCTTGAAATTCTGTTGTCAGCTGCTCCTGCCAAATTAAAGTAGGCGATTGCGAGTATTAAAAGTATTCGTTTGTTTATTGTCATGATTTCCTTATTTAATGGAAAGCACAATTCTTTACGTAGCTTATTAATAATGGTTACGATAACCCGCTATTAAACCATAATCTTTTGTTTGTCTAAGTTTTTCATAGCTACTGTTGCGGACAAATATGCATTAAAAGGGTCTTTGTCTATATCCCAGATGGCTCCTAGAAGAGCCACTCCTTCAAAACCTAAGCTATTAAGTTCTTTAAATTTCGACTCATCGACTCCACCTAAAGCATAAACTGCACATTTTTTGGTCGCTAAAGCTTTTTTAATATGACGTTCACTGAATAATCCGCAATGAGATTTTTTGGATATGCTTTCGAACATTGGACTCAAAAAAACATAGCTATACCGGTTGGGATTATCGTCTAATTTATGAATTTTATGACAAGATCTTGTGGTTAAAATATTGCCGAATCTTAAACGAAAACTCATGTACTTTAATTTGGTGTTGTAGTTTTTGTCTCGATGCACTTTACTAAAGTGCACTCCCTTTAAATTGAATCTTTTTGCCAATTTGTGATGAGAGTGAATTACAATTCTATTGTGATATTCTGCGGGTATTAACTCAAGATATTCTACAAGGTTTTTTGAGGAGAAATAAGGTTTCCTTAGGTGTAGGGTCTCTAGTCCATGTTCAAACATCCTTATAACTTGCTTCGGTTCAGAGTGGAAACCATTATGACTTGAAAAAACAATTAGTTTCATCTATTTACAGTTCTTAAAAGAGAAACCTCTAGAGCTAATGCAGGATTTTTTTCAATGGCATTACCAATAACAACTATGTCTGCACCACTGTTCCATGCAACAATAGCTTGTTCTTTATTTTGGATGCCGCCACCAACTATTAAGGGGGTGTTAACTGTTTTTCGAACACCCTGAATCATTTCTTTAGAAATGGTCGTTTGGGCTCCAGAGCCACCATCCATGTAAATTAACTTGAATCCAAGTTGCTCGCCAGCTAATGCAGTTGCTTTTGCAATGTCGGTTTTATTATAGGGGATTGGTTGCGTGTTGCTCATATACTGAGCAGAAGTGGCAGGACCGCTTTCAATTAGCATATAGCCGGTCGGGATAACCTCAATATTTGCATTTTTTATATCAAATGCAGAAACAACATGCTGGCCGATTAAAAATTCAGCATTTCTTCCAGAGATTAACGAGAGTAATAAAATGGCATCCGCATTGGATGAAACTTGTTTGTTGTTTCCTGGAAAGAGAATGACAGGGGCAATTTTTAAGCTAGATAACTCGTTAATAACTAACTCAAAATTACCATTATTAATCAAACTCCCGCCGATTAGAATTATATCTGGTAAGGCTAATTTGAGGTTGTAAATTAATTCTTGCAGGTCTTTAGGTGAATCATATTTGTCTGGATCCACCAAAATAGCAAACATTTTTTCTTTTGCTCGGCTTCTATTTAATATGGTATTGAACGTGTTCAAAGGTTTAGGTATTACTAAAAGTGTAAACTAAGCAATAATTTTCGATAAAATGAACTTTCAGTTTATAATCTTTTCTATACTGAGGATGAACTATTTTTCCAATAAGCATGTTTTCTTCATCTGATTCCTCAATTATCATGTGCTCTTTAAAGAATATATTTGGATCACCATTGATTTTGTACAGCGTCTCTTTTGCGCACCATAAAAGGGTTAAATCCTTCTCTTTTTCACTTGTCGAATAAAAGTCATTTTCGTTAACAAATTTACTCTTTACTCGAATTACTTTAGCTGTGATTTCTTGCATGTCAATTCCGCAAGGATGCATACTCTTAATTAACCCAACAATTCCTCTGTCGTGTGTGATTGATATTTCTGATGGATTGTCTATTGGGTAGGGTTTTCCATTAGGATTGGAGAGTGTTTTCCAATTTCCAAATTCCAATTTTAATAAGAGTCTAGAAGCCAAAAATTGTTTTTTTTTTGATTCGCTTTTAAAGTTCTGAATGATTGTATTTATTTCAGCGTCCTTTTCAAATAAATCAATTAATTCAGTCCACGATTCAGTAATTCTCCATAGTTTAACATTATTGTGTATTGAAATATCTTTGTTTAAAATTGGCATGTTTTATGGAAATATACCTTGAAGGTAAAATTTATTTATTTAATTTAGGCAGAATTATAAAAAATAAGAAGAATGAAATGGAGTTTGATGCTAATATGCAGCGTTATTGCAAGTAGTTTATTTGCTCAAGATTTGTATAAGATAAGGGTGGAAGGAAAAGAAGGATTTATTAATAAAACGGGTGCTGTAGTGATTCCTAGTTCCTTTGATAAAGTATATAGCTTTAATGAGGATTTAGCAAAAATAAAAAGCGGATCTAGATATGGATTTATCGATAAATCTGGTAAAACAGTAGTTCCATTAAAATATTCTAAGGCGAGTGATTTTAGTGAAGGTTTATCTGCTGTTAAAATTGACGAAAATTGGTTTTTTATTGATAAAACAGGGTCTAAGAAAATAGACGTAATATGTAATTTTGCTTATTCATTTCATGAAGGATTAGCAAGGATTCAGGTGGGTACTCTTTTTGGATTTATTAATACATCTGGTGTAATTGTAATCAAGCCACAATTTGAAGCTGCATATGATTTTGCTGAAGGAAAAGCAAGAGTGAAAAAAGGCGATAAATGGGGATTTGTTGATGAAAAAGGAACGCTTGTTATTAAGCCTACCTACGATTTTGTTCGAGATTTTAGTGAAGGATTGGCCGTTTTTAGAGTGGGCAATGAAAAAACCGGTAAATGGGGATTTATTGATAAGGCCGGAAAGGTTATCGTTCAAGCTCAATTTGATAAAGTATTTCCATTTAGCGAAGGAAGAGCATTAGTTCGGATTGGAGATTTTAAAAATGGAAAGTTTGGGTATGTCGATAAAGCAGGGAATATTGTTGTGGAACCTGAGTTCGACAGTGCATACCACTTTAGTGATGGTTTAGCAAATGTAGCTGTTGGCACAGGGGATGACAGAAAATGGGGGTATGTAGATGTTGCCGGAAATTTGATTGTTGCGAGGCAATTTTCAAAACCTTCTGATTTTATTAATGGATTAGCATTGGTTAGAATAGGAGATATTAAAACAGGAATAGAAGGTTATATTGACAAGACAGGGAAATTTGTTTGGAATAAATAATTTTATTTCCTTGCAGCATTTGAATACTAGGTAGTTTTCTATTTATATGCTAACAATACTATAAATTATACAAATTTTGAAAGATAAAGCAAACGAAAATATTGGAGAAGATCATGTATTAACATCGATCAATACACCGTTGGTTAAAGATGCATTTGCTAAATCAGATGCCGAAAAAATACAAATCATTAAAGGTCATTTTGAGAAAATAATGCAAACATTAGGTCTAGATTTAAATGATGATAGTCTTGCGGGGTCGCCAGAAAGGGTAGCTAAGATGTATGTTACAGAAATATTTAGCGGGTTAAACCCAGTAAATGAACCTGAAGTATCATTGTTTGAAAATAGTTACAAATACAAGGGGATGTTGGTTGAAAAGAACATCGAACTGTATTCTTTATGCGAACATCATTTTGTTCCGATTGTTGGTAATGTGCATGTTGCATATTTTGCAAATGAAAATGTTATCGGCCTCTCAAAAATTAATAGAATAGTTCAGTTTTTTGCTAAAAGGCCTCAGGTTCAAGAGCGTTTGACTGTCCAAATTGTGGAAAAACTAAAAGAGGTTCTCGGGACGGATAATGTTGCATGTGTTGTCGATGCTAAGCATCTATGTGTAAGTATGAGAGGTGTTAGAGATACAAAAAGTAGTACCATTACATCACGCTATTCTGGTGTTTTTAAGGAGAATGATAATAAAATAGAATTTCTAAAACATATCAGTTTAGATTCTAAGATAGATTTCTGATGAGTAAGATTGAACAAAACGAGATATTTATATATAATTCGTTAAAAGGATTAAAGGAAAAGTTTGCGCCATTAAGTCCTCGGAATTTGGGGGTTTATGTTTGTGGACCCACAGTATATAGTTTTGTTCATTTGGGTAATTGCAGAACTTTTTTGTCGTTTGATACCATAATCAGATATTTTAAATTTCTAGGGTATAATGTTCGGTATGTAAGAAATATTACTGATGCGGGGCATTTAGAAAACGATTTGGACGAAGGAGAAGATAAAATATCAAAGAAAGCTAGACTAGAGCAGGTTGAGCCGATGGAGATAGTGCAGAAATATACAGTAGATTTTCATAACGTAATGCAGAGTTTTAATGCTCTGCCTCCTAGTATCGAGCCAACTGCCACTGGTCACATTGTTGAGCAAATTGAAATGATTAAAACAATTTTAGGCAAAGGGTTGGCTTATGAGGCGAATGGATCTATATATTTTGATGTTCTTAAATACAAAGAAGAAGGTGGAGATTATGGAGAGTTGTCCGGTAGAGATGTTGATGATTTATTGTCCGGGACAAGAGAATTAGAAGGTCAGACAGAAAAAAAGAATTCGTTTGATTTTGCACTTTGGAAAAAAGCATCACCAGAACATATAATGAGATGGCCTTCGCCTTGGAGTGTTGGATTTCCAGGATGGCATTTAGAATGTTCCGTTATGGGAACGAAATACCTTGGAGAGCAATTCGATATACATGGAGGTGGAATGGATTTGAAATTTCCGCATCATGAATGTGAAATAGCACAAGGAAAAGCAGCGAATGGTAAGGCACCAGTCAACTACTGGATGCATGGTAATATGCTTACAATCAATGGGCAGAGAATGAGTAAGACCACGGGTAACACACTGTTGCCAGTCGAGTTATTTTCTGGAGACAATGAATTATTGGACAAAGCATATTCACCTACAGTTGTTCGGTTTTTCATGCAACAAGCTCATTATAGAAGTACATTGGATTTTTCGAGTGATGCGTTAAGCGCTTCTGAAAAAGGCTTCAACAAATTAATGGCTGCATTAAAATTGTTAGGCGGGTTTGAATATGCATCAGGAGTTTTAGATGAAAGTGAAGATTCAAAAATTGATGAGTTGTGTCAGATGTGCTACAAGCATATGAACGATGATTTTAATTCACCCAAAACTATTGCGAATCTCTTTGAATTAGTAGCAAAAATAAATACGTTTTCTACTAATAATGCAATAGGTACAATATCGGAGAAAACCTTTAAATATTTAAAAGATACATTTGAAGGTTTTGTTGTTGAAGTATTTGGATTAGTGCCGCTCATGGAAAATGATTCCGACAAATTGGATGGAACCGTTAACTTGTTGGTTCAAATGAGAGACGAGGCTAAACAAAATAAAGATTATGCTTTGTCAGACAAAATTAGAGACAACCTTAGTGGAATAGGCATTCAATTAAAAGACAGTAAAGAAGGAACAACTTATACAATAAAATAAAAGATGATGAATAAGATGATAAAATCAGGAATAACGAGTGTTTTAGTGGTAGCTAGTATGTTCACATATGCACAGGAGGATGCGTTTTCGAATAAAGAAGGGAGCGAATATAAATTCACTATGATAAAAGACATGGAAGCAACAGAAGTTCAGAACCAGGGCCGGACAGGAACATGTTGGAGTTTTTCATCCCTTTCATTTTTTGAATCTGAACTAATAAGAAAAGGAAAAGGACAACATAACCTTTCTGAAATGTATATTGTAAGAAACGCCTATATTGGGAAAGCTGAAAATTTCTTGAGAATGTATGGTACGTTTACTTTTGGAGCAGGAGGAGCATTTCATGATATTCCTTGGGTTATAGAAAGGTTTGGAATTGTTCCGGAATCAGTATATAGTGGATTGCAATATGGGATGGATTCTCATTTACATTCAGAAATGGAAAATATTCTTTCGGCAATGATGAAAGAATTGGCTAAAAAACCACAACAAGGAACCTTAACTCCTGTTTGGAAAAATGCTTTTACTGGTGTTGTAGATGCTTATTTAGGAGATTTACCCGATAATACAGAAGACTTTAAATTTACGCACGAAGGGAAAGAATACACTCCAAAATCTTATGCAGCTGAATTAGATTTGAATATGGATGATTATATCTCAGTTACTTCATATACGCATCATCCATTTTACAAGCCGTTTGTTCTTGAGGTTCAAGATAACTGGGCTTTGAAATCTTGTTATAATGTTCCTTTGGATGAATTTATGGGAGTAATGGAAGATGCAATTATGAGTGGATATACATTTGCTTGGGGAGCTGACGTTTCTGAAAAAGGATTTTCTCCTGCTGATGGACTTTGTATTTTACCTGAAGATGAATCAACTATTCAAAAGAAAGGGAAAGATTCGAAATATTTTAACGAAGTAGGAGCTGAGAAAATTAGTAATGCATTTGTTCAGCCAGTTAAAGAAAGAGAGGTTTCGCAAGAAGAACGTCAAATTGCTTTTGACGCACAAGAAACAACGGATGACCATGGCATGCACATAACAGGATTGATTAAAGATCAAGAAGGAACAAAGTATTTCATAGTTAAGAATTCTTGGGGGAAAGATGTGAATGAAGCCGATGGTTATTTCTACGCTTCGTTTCCTTATATAAAGTATAAAACCATGAATATCTTAATGCATAAAGATGCTTTAACAAAAGAGATGAAAAAGAAATTAGGAATTAAGTAATACAATGGAACAGTATTAATACGGTTCTTTTTTTACATGAAAAAAATCTTTATTGCCATATTTATTTTTCCAATTAAGCTCTATCAATGGTGTGTCTCTCCATTTTTCCCTGCTAGTTGCAGGCACACACCAACATGTTCTGCATATACAGTAGACGCAATGAACGAATGGGGAGTGCTAAAAGGTTTTTGGTTGGGGCTAAAAAGATTGAGTAAATGCCATCCTTGGGGGACCTTTGGACATGATCCAGTTCCGATGAAGGATCAGAATCAGTACAAAATAGAAAGTATTTAGAAAATGTTAAAAATAGACATGCATTCTCATATTATGCCAAAGCATATCCCTCGTTGGGCTGATAAATTTGGCTACGATGGATTTATACATTTGGAGCATCATAAAAAAGGATGGGCCGATATGATGGAAGGAGAGAAGTTTTTTAGAGAAATAAATGAAAATTGTTGGGATGGAGCGGTGCGAATTAGAGAGTACCAAAAATTTGATACTCAGGTTCAGGTAGTTTGTACCATTCCTGTGTTGTTTGCTTATTTTGCTAAACCGAAAGATGGGTTAGCTGTTGCACAATTTCTAAATGATGATCTTGCTAATCTAGTTGCTAAGCATCCTAAAAATTATGTCGGATTAGGAACGGTTCCTATGCAAGATCCAGAATTAGCGGTTCAGGAATTACATCGAATTAAAGAAATAGGCTTGGTTGGAATTCAAATAGGGTCTAACATTAATGATGATAACCTCGATGAAGAAAAATTCCACCCAATTTGGAAAGCATGCGAAGAGCTAGGTCTAGCTGTATTTGTTCACCCATGGAACATGATGGGGAAGAAACACATGGAGAAATATTGGTTGCCTTGGTTAGTAGGAATGCCAGCCGAAACTGCCAGAGCAATGGCTTCAATGATATTTGGAGGGGTTTTTGAAAAGTTTCCAAAACTTAGAGTGAATTTTGGTCACGCAAGTGGATCATTTTTGGCTACCATAGGAAGAATAGAACATGGGTTTAATTGCAGGCCTGACCTTGTGGCTGTGGACAATAAAGTAAGTCCAAGAGAGTCTTTAGGTAAGTTTTGGGTCGATTGTATAACGCACGACCCTTTATTGCTAGATTATACTTTAAAGCTCCAAGGGTCGAATAGGATTACATTAGGAAGTGATTATCCATTCCCTTTAGGCGATTTAGAGATAGGAAAGTTTGTCACAGAAATGGGCTTAACAAAAGAAGCGGTAGATAATATTTTTTGTAATTCAACACTTGAGTGGCTGGATTTAAAGAAAGAACAATTTATACTATAAAAAGATGAAGTTAACGGTATTAGGAGTTTTATTGATGTCATATTTTGCTGGGATGTCTCAAAAAGGATATTGGCAGCAGCATGTTGATTACATTATGAATATTGACATGGATGTCAATACCAATCGATTTACTGGAGTGCAAGAATTAGTTTACACAAACAATTCACCGGATACCTTGACAAAAGTTTTTTATCATTTGTATTACAATGCTTTTCAACCAGGAAGTATGATGGACGCTAGGTCTAGGACAATACAAGATCCCGACCCAAGAGTGGAGGATCGTATTTTTCATTTAAATGAAGATGAGCAAGGTTATCAAAAAGTAAATTCCCTTACTCAAAACGGAAAGCCACTTAAATATGTAATGGAAGGAACTATTTTGGAAGTTTCTTTAGATAAGCCAATTTTTCCAGGAAAAAAAGCAACTTTTAATATGGATTTTGAGGCACAAGTGCCAAAACAAATTAGAAGAACAGGGCGAGATAATTACGAAGGGGTTCGTTATTCAATGACACAATGGTACCCGAAAATGGCCGAATATGATAAAGATGGATGGCATTCAAATCCCTACATAGGGAGAGAGTTTCATGGTGTTTGGGGTGATTTTGATGTCAAAATTACAATTGATAAAACATACATGTTAGGAGGAACCGGATATGTTCAAAATCCGCAAGAAGTAGGTTATGGGTATCAAGATTCATCTAAGGCTATGAAAATCCATAAAGGCCAAAAATTAATGTGGCATTTTAATGCGCCACAAGTACATGATTTTGCTTGGGCTGCAGATCCAGATTTTACGCATGAGACAGCCAAATTAAATAACGGTACGGTTCTTCACTTTATCTACCAAGTTGATTCAACAGAAGAAAATTGGATAAAACTTCGCCCTTATGCGGTTAATAGCTTTGAGTATGTTAACGAAAACTTTGGTGTTTATCCGTATAAACAGTATTCAATTATTCAAGGTGGTGATGGGGGTATGGAATACCCAATGTGCACCTTAATAACAGGAGAAGGAAGTTTTAGTGGTCTGGTAAGTGTTACTGTTCATGAATCGATACATAGTTGGTATCAAGGATTGTTAGCAACAAATGAATCTAAATACGAGTGGATGGATGAGGGGTTTTGTACGTTTGCGCAATACAAAACAATGGATCATCTATTCGAACGAAACGCAATGAATCCATTGGCCCGCCAATACGGAGGATACATGAAATTAGCAAAATCGGAAAATGCTGAGCCTTTAACTACACATGCTGATTTTTATAAGTTGAATGCAGTTTATGGCAGCAATGCTTACGCAAAAGGTTCCGTTTTAGTTCAGCAATTGGGTTATATTATTGGGGATGATAATTTAATGGAGGGAATGAAGCGTTATTATTATGAATGGCGATACAAACATCCAACTCCACAAGATTTTAAACGCGTGATGGAAAAAGTTTCTGGTATTGAATTAGATTGGTATTTTGAGCAATTTGTTGGAACAATTAATACCATTGATTACGGGATTAAAGATGTAGTAGATGTTGATGGTAAAACGAGCATTGTTTTAGAAAGAATAGGTGATATGCCTATGCCTATTGATTTAGTTGTTACTTTTAAAGATGGATCAAAAAAGTGGTACAATATTCCAATGAGAATTATGAGAGGAATTAAGGGTAATGATATGTATGGGATTGAGCGCATCGATAAAAAATCTTGGCCGTGGGTATATCCTGAATATAAATTGCTGTTAGATGTTCCAATGAATCAAGTTGTTAAGATTGAAATAGATCCTTCGACAAGATTAGCAGATGTAGATAGGGAAAATAATGTATATCCAAATTCGTCAGATCAAGATCCAGTTTTGTTTGACGGTAAATAGATTAACTGTTCCAAAGAAGGTATTTGAATGAAAGGCTTATAAGTCTTGGGTATATTAATCCGGGTCTTATGGTTTGTCTAGTAATGTTTCCAACATTTTTAAAATCTCTATAAAGCCCAATGCCTATTTCTAACTCTATTCCGATAACCCAATCTTTGTTGAGGTTGTAGTCTATTCCGCCAATTGGGGCTATACCGAAACCAAAATCATCTCCTTGCCACATTCCGGAACCTATTCGTGGGCCTCCTCTTAAGGACATCGTATAAAAAAGATCAGCGCCATATATAAAATCAAATTTATTTAGAGAAACTAATTTTTCAACTCCAATATTGAAGTTAAGTGGTACAAAATAGTACTCTCTTAGGTTTCCATTTTTGAAAGATGAGATTGCTGATGAAACACCAAAACGAATATATAGTTTAGTGTCAATTTCATGATGATATTCTGCCATATACCGAATTGTTTTCGGAAAAGGGTTGGTGTCATTTAAGCTAACTTCGATAGTTTTAGCAAGATTTGAAATGCCAAAGCCAATTTTTTGTTTTGGATGAAAAATGGTGTCTATATCATCCTGCCCATCAATTTGAGAAGTGAATCCATAAAGAATGAAAACAAGAAATATAATTCTCATTAATTATAAATATGAAGTGTATTTGCCAATCCATCATAAATGGATTGATATTGCTGAAGGGAATAGATAGCCGGGCCATTTATGACTGCACCATCATATAGCTGATATTGACTTTCATCACAATCGCAGCTTACTGCCAGGTTAGTTGAGTCAACAGAAGCAGAAGCGCATGCGGCGTTTACATCATAAGTACAATGCCTATCATAAATCATAAAAGTTTCGGCTGTCTGTCGGTAAACAATTAACCCTTTGCTTCCTCCAGAAACATAAACCCATCCTCCAATTACATTTAAGTTGGTATAAGAAGGGAGTGTTATGTTGAGGTATAAGTCTATAGGTACATAAGGTACTCTATTTTGATTTTTATTACATGAAAAAATAACAACTAATGAAAGCAATAAAAGACTTGTAGATAATCGTTTTGCCATTTGACTTAAATTTTGATTAGCCCTCAAATTTAGTAAATTTACTATTCATTATGAACAGACATATTAAAATTATAACGCTTTTTGCATTGTTAATGTTGCCTCAATATGGTTTCACCCAAAATGATGGGCCTAGGAATAAAACGCTTGAAAAAGCAGAAAAGAAGAAGCAAAAACAAAAGGGTAATGAGGATAAGTTTATAGAAAAGCATCACAAGAGAATACAAGACAAGGATACCCTGAAACGGATGAAGAAGACAAATAAAAAAGCCAAACGCTATAAAGATGGAAAGTATGAAGAGCCGTTTTATAAAAAATGGTTTAGAAAAAAATAGCGAATAGTTACCGAAAAATAAGTAGAATTAACCTTTTCTTCATTAACTGTTTTTTTATCAAAAAGCTTATTATATATTTGATTTTCCATGATGAAAATTTAGGATAACGGTAGTTGGCTAAGATTTATTTGCTAAAAAATGTTAAAAATTGAGAAAGATTCGTTTCTTTGTCTGCTAGATTAGAAAACTTGTCTTTTGGCTAATTTGTTTGGCTGGAAGATTGTTTAATAAAATTGAAGTGTTAAATTTAATTTAATTCATATGTTTAAAAAAGTTACTTTATCATTCATTGCTTCCCTGTTTGTATCGTTTTCCGTATTTGCTCAAGGAGCTAGTATAAAAGGAGATGTTGTTGATAAAAATGGTGAACCGCTTCCGTTTGTGAATGTCGCTATAATGCAAAATGGAAATCTTAAGTCTGGTGCTACAACTGATTTTGATGGTAATTTTAAAATTGCAAATATCGATGCTGGTAAATATGATTTGACAGTAAAATTTGTTGGTTATAAAACATACAAGATAGAAGGACTTATTATTAAAGGAGGTCAGTTATTACCATTAGGTAGTTTAGTTTTAACTGAATCTAGTGAGTTGTTAGAAGTTGTTGAAATTGTAACCTATAAAGTTCCCTTAATTGATAAAGATGGTGGAGCCTCTGGAGGAACTGTTACAAGAGAAGAATTAGCAAGAATGCCTGGTCGTTCTGCAGCATCGATTGCAACTACTGTTGGCGGCGTGCAATCAGATGCAAATGGTAATATTACATCTATTCGTGGTTCTCGTAGCGATGCAACTTATTACTATATAGATGGAATAAAGGTTAGAGGATCTTCTTCTTTACCTAAATCAGCAATTGAGGAAGTGTCAGTAATTACTGGTGGTCTTCCTGCTAATTACGGTGATGCCACTGGAGGTATTATTTCGATTACTACTAGAGGTGCTTCAAGATTTTATTTTGGTGGAGTTGAGGTAGTATCATCTGGGTTTAAATTAGGAGAAAACACTTATGGTTTAGATCATTACGGATATAATCTAATTGAAGGAATTGTTGCAGGACCTTTATTAATGAAGAAAGATAGTACCGGAAAGAAAACGGATCCTTTATTAGGCTTCTTTATTTCAGGGAACTTTACTTCTGCTGTTGATTCAAGGCCTCTAGGCTTGCCCCAGTATAGAATTACGGACTCAGCACGAGCTGAATTAACAGCAAATCCATTAAGACCAACTGGAACTGGTTTTGGAGCATTCTATAACACAGATTTTTTAGATGCAGATGACTTTCAAGAAGTGAAATTTAGACAAAATGTTCCTTCAAAAAATGCATCTCTTGCTGGGAAAATTGATGTAAACGTTGGTCCAAATGTAAATTTAACATTTGGTGGTTCCGGTAGTTATAGTAATTACCTCGCAGGAGACTGGGGAGGCTCTTTAATGAATTACGATAATTATCCATTAATCCAAACTTATAGCTGGAGAACCTATGGGAAGTTCACGCAGCGTTTTCAATCTATAATGGAAGAAGGTGATGAAAGTACAGGGGGTGTAAAAAATGCTTTCTATACGATTATGGTAGATTATTCTAAGAATAATTCTAAAACCCAAGATGCAAAACATAAGGATAACCTTTTTGGATACGGATATGTTGGGAAGTTTGAAGTAGAACAAGCCAAATCATATGAATTAAGAGATTTTAATGGAGATGGACAAGTTGATCGTGTACACAATGGATTAAATGATGTAGAGGTTACGTTTACACCAGATACTTCAGCTTTAGCGAATACTGAATTGGCTGCTATTACTAATCAATATTATACCTTGTATAATGATGTTGTTGATAATTATGAAAACTTCACGCAGCTATTAGATGGTGGAGCTTTATTGAATGGAATGCTACCGAATAGCGTTTATGGTTTGTGGACAAATATGGGTACGCAATACAATGGGTATTCGAAATCAGATGCATCTCAATTTCGTGTTACTGCTCAAGGTTCTGCAGATATAGGAGATCATGCAATTTCAATTGGTTTTGAATACGAACAAAGAACGGATAGAAGTTTCTCTGTTAGTCCAGTAGGTCTTTGGACACTTGGAAGATTGTTAGCTAACAGCCATACGGATAATGGCAGAGCATTGGATGAAAGCAATTATTATATTACTCAGTTTGGAACATTCTCTCAATATGATTTTGCTACATTGAGTGGAGCAGCAGCTACGTATGAAGGTGGCGGAGAACAATCTTTTTTCGATTACAATGTAAGAAACGCACAAGGAATGAATCCTACAGGAAGCGAGTATTTAAATATTGATGAATTAGATCCAAGTACTTTCTCATTAGATATGTTTAGTGCTGATGAGTTGTTAAATCAAGGTTCTAATTACGTTTCTTATTATGGTTACGACTATCAAGGGAATAAATCAAAAGATAATCCAACATTTAACGATTTTTTCACTGAAACGGATCAGTTTGGAAATTTTACTCGTCCAATGGGAGCTTTCGAACCAATTTACATGTCTGGGTACATAATGGATAAATTTGCATTTGATGATTTAATCTTTAATGTTGGCCTTCGTGTAGATAGATTTGATGCAAATCAACAAGTATTAAAAGATAAGTATTTATTGTATAGTTCAAGAACTGCTGGAGAAGTATTCGATATCGATGGTGTTGAGGTTATTCACCCAGATAATATTCCTGATAATGCTATTGTATATGTAAATGATATCGATGATCCAACGGGAATTAATGGATACAGAGTAGAGGATACATGGTATAATGCAGCAGGGGCAGAAGTTACTGACCCATCAGTATTGGAAACAAGCGCTGGTATAGCTCCTTATTTACAGGATGGTGTAAATCCATCGGATAATATTGGACAAGATGTTTTTGAAGATTATACTCCTCAAATTGTTGTTATGCCCCGTATTGCATTTTCATTCCCAATTTCGGATGAAGCTTTATTCTTTGCGCATTATGATATCTTATCCAAAAGACCAACTACAGGAAATCGTTTAAATCCTTTGGATTATTACTATATGAAAAACAGAAATGTTGTTGTTAATAATCCTGATTTGAAACCAGAAAAAACAATTGATTATGAATTAGGGTTTCAACAAGTACTAAGTAAAAAATCTTCTTTAAAGCTATCTGTATTCTACAGAGAGCAAAGAGATCAAGTGTCATTGATTAATGTTACGAATGCATACCCGCGTACATATAGAACTTGGGGAAACATTGATTTTGGAACAATTAAAGGTATGACAGTAGCTTATGATTTAAGAAGATCAGGTAATATCACATTAAGAGCTGCTTATACGTTACAGTTTGCGGAAGGAACAGGTTCAGACGCATCATCTTCATTGAACTTAATTAACTCTGGACAACCTAACCTTAGAACAATTTTCCCTTATAGCTACGATCAAAGACATCAGTTGACAGGAACAGTTGATTTTAGATATGGAGAAGGAAAAGATTACAATGGTCCGGTAATGGGGGGAAAGCAAATATTTAAAAATGCAGGTGTAAATATGGTTTTAAATGGTTCTTCTGGAACACCTTATAGTGCGCAAGAGCAAATTAGCCCTGCAGCACCCTTAACTCCTACTTCTGGAACACTTGATGGAACTGTAAATGGATCACGTAAGCCATGGCAAGTTAGATCTGATATGCAAATTGATAAAAACATTATTTTAAAATTTGGTAAAGGCGATGAAAAAAAGAAATCTGCAAACTTAAATGTTTACTTATTGGTTAATAATGTCCTTAATACAACAAATATTACCAATGTTTATAGAGCAACAGGTAATCCTGATGATGATGGTTATTTGAATGCTGCTACATATCAGGCAGGTATTCAAAGCCAAAACGATGAAGCATCTTTCAGATACTTGTATGCATTAAAAGCAAATAATCCATACAATTTTGGAATACCAAGAACCATACGTATTGGAGCAAAATTGGATTTTTAAGAATTTATTATATTATAACATGAAGATTATGAATAAAATAGCATTACTTCTAATAGCCTGTGTTTTCTTTGGGAATCATGCAAGTGCTTGGTACGACCATAGTAAATCTACAAATGACAATAATGGCGGTAAGCCAGTAAATTCATTTCAGCTAAAAGCGGCTAACTGTGCTCCGGCATCTACATTTGGATACCTAGAGTTTAATAATGTGAAGGCATTAATAGAAACAGGTGGTAGTATGTATCAAAACAGATCTACAAGCAGTGCTTCTTATGAGGTGCCAGTTGGATCTGGAGAAACAGTTATCTATGCAGGTGCTTTATGGATGGGTGGAAAGGATGTTAACAACCAACTAAAATTAGCTGCTTTGACCTTTAGACAAGGAAATGATTTTTGGACCGGACCTTTATCTGTTACGCCAGGATCTGGTAATCCAGCAATTTCAATTAAAGATTATGGCGCAGCAACAGTTGAGCCTGAAACTTGTTTGGAA
This sequence comes from uncultured Flavobacteriales bacterium, assembly GCA_963926405.1. Classification (GTDB taxonomy): domain Bacteria; phylum Bacteroidota; class Bacteroidia; order Flavobacteriales_D; family Parvicellaceae; genus CALSMU01. The sequence goes on along the minus strand of CAWUXI010000108.1, from coordinate 13,859 downwards.
TATGACAATTTTTATATTACGACAAAACAGGAAGTAACAGAATTTAATGGCTGGTATGAATGTACACAAAACGAGGATTGTGATGAGACATTGGAATATGAAGGATATTCGATTCCAAATAGTATTTTAAATTGGCCAGCTCATGGTGATATTAATAAATTTCAAGATTTTTATTTGGCTCCATTTTATGATAGAGATGGTGATGGACTTTACAATCCTGTTGGAGCTGGAGATTATCCTTGGTATGATTTGGATAATTCTGTTGATTGTAGAACAAGTCGTCAAGTAACCTTATTTGGAGATTACAACATGTGGTGGGTATTTAATGATAAAGGAAATATTCACACAGAGACAAATGGAGATCCAATTGGAATGGAAATTAGAGCACAAGCATTTGCATTTGCTACTAATGATGAAATTAATAACATGACATTCTATAATTATGAGATGATTAATAGATCTACTCAAACGCTTACAGAGACATATTTCGCAGTATGGCTGGATCCAGATATTGGGTGTAGTGAGGATGATTACGTAGGATGCGATGTTCAAAGAGGATTGGGTTACCAATACAACGCGGATGCTATCGACAATGATGGTTGTAATGGAACGCAAGCAATTGGCGCAAATCCTCCAGCGATTGGTGTTGATTTCTTTGAGGGACCTTACCAAGATAATGATGGTATTGATAACCCACTTACAACTGATATTAGTTTAGCGAATGCGGATAAGGGAATTCCTTATCCTGGTTTAGGTATTGGTTATGGTGACGGGGTCATCGATAATGAACGTTTCGGAATGAGACGATTTGGATATTTCGATAGAAACCTACCTGCTAATATTTATGGAGATCCTAGCTTAGCAATTGATTTTTACAATTATATGTTGGGAACTTGGTTAGATGGAACACCTTACACTTATGGTGGTGATGGTCATGGGGGAACACTAACTACTGATTACTGTTTTCCGGGGGATACTGATCCTTATGGCTGGGGACAAGATGGTACTGTGATGCCAGATTGGACTGAGGTTTCTGAGGGAAATATTAAGTTTGATAGAAGATTTTTCCAAGCTGCGGGTCCATTTACACTGCAACCAGGTGCATTGAATAACATTACATTTGGTATTGTATATGCTAAATCAACTTCTGGAGATCCTTTTCAATCAGTTGAATTAGTGCGAAAAGCGGATGATAAAGCGCAAGCGTTATTTGATAATTGTTTTCAAATTTTAGAAGGACCTCCTGCACCTAATCTTGCAATTCAAGAATTAGAAAATGAATTAATTGTTTTCTTGGAAGGAACTCAACAAATTGAAGTCTACCAAACTGTTGACCCATTAATTATTGCTTTAGGTGAGGGTTATGATAGTCTATATGTGTTTCAGGGTTACCAAGTTTATCAATTAGTAGATGGAACAGTTAGTGCTTCTGAATTAACAGATGTTGATAGGGCTCGATTAGTTGCTCAATGTGATATTAAAGATGGGGTTGATCAATTAGTAAACTTTACATTTAACGAAGATTTTGGAGCAAATGAAGCTGAAGAAATGGTTGATGGGGAAGATAAGGGAGTAAGACATTCATTCCAGTTCCTGGAAGATGAGTTTGCATTAGGAGATAAAAAGTTAATAAACCATAAGAAATACTATTATATGGCTATTTCTTACGGATACAATAACTACAAGCAGTATGATGGTTTAACTGGTCAAGAAAAACCTTACATCGGAAGTAGGTTAAGTGTCTCAGGAACTCAAATTGCAAGTTTTGTTGGTATTCCTCACTCTCCTTCACCTGAATATGGTGGAACTGTTCAGAATAGTGTATATGGAGATGGACCTGAAATTACGAGAATTGAAGGCCGAGGAAATGGAGGAAATATTCTTGAATTGACTGAAGATTCTGAGCAAGATATAATTACTAATTACACTCCAAAAGAAGTAACATATGCTGGTGGTTCGGGTCCAATTGATGTAAAGGTTATTGATCCACTCAATGTTAAAGCAGGAAATTATAAATTGACATTTGTCTCTGATGGTAATCCGCAAGTTGGTTCTACTCAGTTGGATAGTTCGAAATGGTATGTAATTAATATGACTTATCCTTTAGATACAATTTATTCTGAAGAAACTATAGAGCTAGGAAATGAGCAATTAATACCAGAATGGGGTATATCAATAAATATTCAGCAATATAAGTATGCAGAATTATCTCCTAATGTATTTACAACAGAATTGATGACTTCTGAAATCGTATTTACTGATTCATCTAAAAGATGGTTAACTGGTGTGGAAGATGCAGATGGTAATACTTCTCAAAACTGGATTCGATCGGGTACGTCAAGTGAAGATTGTGATGCAGCCGCTTATCCGGATGCGTGTTGGTCTGAAGGTCCAACTGGGCAAGTAGGAGATCCTTGTATATATAACGATTTCATAGGAGATGATGATCTTGAAATTTGGGAAAAAGTTGTAGAGGGAACTTGGGCACCATTTAAAATGGTAGCAAACAAGGATTGTAAAGATATGCCTGTTAGTAGTGATATGTCCGGTGGACAAGGAGCGGTTAAATTAAGCCAATTGAGCAGTGTTGATATTGTGTTAACGTCAGATAAAGCAAAATGGTCTAGAGTTGTTGTATTAGAATCTCAAGATAATAGTAATTTATCATGGAATGGTAGTACGGATAAATTGATGCCTAAAAAGCTACCTTCAATAGGTAAAAATGGTTTGCCTGATGGTGACGGTACTGGAATGAGTTGGTTCCCTGGATATGCTATTGACTTAGAGTCAGGAGAGCGTTTAAATATGGCTTTTGCTGAGGATTCTTGGTTAGGTAACGAAGGTGGAAAAGACATGATATTCAACCCGTCTGCAAATATGTACACAGGTTTCGGAGCACCATTATTTGGAGGGAAACATTATGTTTATGTATTCAAAAACTACAGAAAGGAACAACCTGTTAGTAGTCAGTTTACTTCCAATATGCCTGCTTATGATGCATGTGCATTTATTAGAAGTAAAATAGTTGATAACACACCCAACGCTGGAGATATGTTAAAAGTATGGAGAGCATGTATGTGGGTTGGTACACCTATGTTGTCTGAAACAGCAATAGGTTTAGCTGATGAGTCAGATCCATTTTCTTACATAGAAACAGAAGCTAGAATTAAAATTAGAGTTGCTAGTGCTTACGCGAAACATTCTATAAATGGGCAACATTTTTCTAATACTGGAGGAAGTATTAATAATTGGTTTCCATTATATGAATTCAACATGGATAATTTAGCGGTTACGACAGAAACATTTGTTCCAGGTGACAGTATCTTATCGCTCATTAATGTTGTTCCAAACCCATATTATGCATATTCGAACTACGAGACTAATAGATTAGATAATTTAGTTAAAATAGTAAACCTACCGGATCAGTGTACCGTTAAAATTTATACCGTAAATGGCATATTGGTCAGAACATTTAATAAGGACAACAATGTAACTCATATAGAATGGAATTTGAAAAACTTTAAGAATATTCCAATTTCAAGTGGATTATATTTAATTCATGTAGATGTTCCTAATATTGGAGAAAGAGTGTTGAAATGGTTTGGTGTAATTCGCCCTCCAGATTTAGATAATTTCTAGGAGAGTTCATTAGATTAGATTGAAACGAATTTTGGTTAAATAACGATAGATATGAAATTGAGTAAAAGTATTAGAATAAGTTTAGTAATGGCAGGAATGCTTGTTACTTCACTTCCTACATTTGCTGGTAATGAAGATAGAGCTGGATCGGCTGGAGCTACTGAATTATTAATAAACCCATGGTCACGTAGTTCATCTTGGGGAGGGGCAGGAGTTTCTTCAATTAAAGGTTTAGAAGCACTTTTTTCGAATGTTGCAGGTCTAGCATATACAGATAAAACAGAGGTTATATTTGCTAGGACTAATTGGTTAGGCGGAATTTCGGATATTGGATTAAATGGATTTGGATTAGCTCAACGCGTTGGAGAAACTGGTGTTATCGGAATTTCGATAATGTCAATGAATTTTGGCGATATTCCAATTACAACTACTGAATTACCAGAAGGTAATATTGGTACATTTAAACCCGTTTTCACTAATATTAATTTGGCATATGCAAAACAGTTTTCTTCTTCTATTTCAGGGGGCTTAAATTTGAAAGTAGTTTCTGAGGCAATTTCTAATGTTAAAGCATCGGGTGTTGCTATCGATATAGGAATTAGATACGTTACTGGTGAAAATGATCAAATTAAATTTGCAATAAGTTTAAAGAATGTTGGAGCTCCATTGGAATATAGTGGTGACGGTATCTCATTAGAGATGTTAAACCCAAATACGGGCATCCTTATTACTTCGGAACAACGCGTTTCTTCTTTTGAATTGCCATCGTTGTTGCATATTGCCGCTTCTTATGACTTCTTATTTGATGAATCAAATAAATTAACTATGGGATTTGTCTATACCTCGAACTCGTTTTCTAAAGATCAATATAGATTAGGAGGAGAATACACTTTTAGTGGTATGAAGCAAGCTTACTTTATTGCAAGAGCTGGATATGTATATGAAAATGGAATATTTGATAATGTAAATCGAACTAATTCTTTAACCGGTTTATCTGCTGGATTATCTGTTGATTTCCCAGTTGGAAAAAGCGAAACGATGATTGGAATTGACTACGGTTATAGAAACTCAACATTAGGGGGTATCCATTCTATAGGTGGTCGTATCAACTTAAAGTAAGAAGTTAAATTATATAAGTTATTAGTTAAGAGAGTCCTTTTTGGATTCTCTTTTCTGGTTTAAAGAACTCACCTCTATTATGTCAAAAATTAATTATTATACAGCAGAAGGTCTCAAAAAACTTAAGGCTGAAATTGAGCAATTAGAAAGAATAGAGCGCCCAAAATTATCCGCTCTAATTGGTGCAGCGATCGATCTGGGAGATCTTTCGGAGAATGCTGAGTACCATGCAGCTAAAGAATCACAAGGCCTTATGGAAGCTCGTATTTCAAAACTAAAAAATGAGTTATCTATTGCCCGTGTAATTGATGGCTCTACATTGGACATCTCTAAAGCACTGATCTTATCTAAGGTTAAAATTAAGAATGTTAAGAATGGAATGGAGGTGGAATATACATTAGTTGCTGGTAATGAAGCTGATTTAAAGCTTCGTAAAATATCAGTAGAATCACCTATAGGAAAAGGATTGTTAGGGAAATCTGTTGGAGATATTGCTCCGGTTGAAACACCTAATGGGATAGTTGAATTTGAAATAATAGCTATTTCTCGTTAAATAAATTACTATGAGTTCTGTTTTTTTAAAAATTGTAAATGGTGATATACCTTGTTACAAAGTTGCAGAGGATGAAAAGTTTTTAGCTTTTCTAGACGTAAACCCTATAGTAAAAGGGCATGTTTTGGTTATCCCTAAACAAGAGGTTGATTATATTTTTGATTTAGAAGATGATTTGCTTTCAGAGTTAAACCTATTTGCGAAAAAAGTGGCTATTAAGATGAAAAAGGTTTTGCCTTGCGAACGTATTGGTGTTACTGTTATTGGACTTGAAGTGCCACACGCACATATTCATTTAATTCCTATAAACACTATTGCTGATATGGATTTTTCTAAACCTAAAATGAAATTTGATAGCTCAGATTTAGAGAACATTGCTAAAAGTATTGCAGAAGCATAAGGTGAGTTCTAGTAATTCATTTCTTTCAAAAAACAAAGACAATGAATAAGTTGCGAGGCACAACTATTTTTGAATAGCATTCGCTATTTAAAAATAGTTTAACGAAGTCAGATTGTTTGTTGTCTTTATTCCCTAGGGGTTCACATAGTTTTTCATATACTGCTTCAAATTTCATCTTATTATCCAGATAGAAAGATCAAATTTTCATTGTTTCTAAAAAGCTATGTGAATTTTGATGCGAATGAATTACTAGAACTCCCCTAAATTCTTATTTTGTTCTATCTGGATTATCCTTAACAAAGGAATCCCAATCTGAATAATTCTTTTTACCAGAGTCTGGTTTCCCTCCTTGAAAGAAGTGGCATACAGCTGCTGCTAGTCCATCTGTGGCATCTAGTTTTTTTGGTAACTCTTTTAGTTTTAATAGTGATTGGAGCATTTTAGCCACCTGCTCCTTGCTAGCATTTCCATTACCAGTTATAGCTTGTTTTATTTTTCGAGGGGCATATTCTTGAATTGGCAAATCTTTAGTAAGAACCGCTGCCATGGCAACTCCTTGTGCTCTTCCCAATTTAAGCATGGATTGAACATTTTTCCCAAAAAAAGGAGCTTCAATAGCAACTTCGTCTGGAAGGTACTCATCAACTAAAAAACTTACTTTTTCAAATATCTTTTTTAGCTTTAACTCATGGTTTTCAAGTTTATGTAAATGAATTACACCTGTGCTTATCATTTCCATTTTATTTTTTCGAATACGAATAATTCCGTATCCCATTGTTGTGGTTCCAGGATCTAGGCCTAAAATTATTTTGTCGGAAACTATCATCAAAAGTTTAAATTTGCATCTATCGAACAAGTAAAAATAAATAAGATTCTAATACGTATACTCCAAATTTTAATATTTGTTGGAGCTGGGTACTTTATCTATACGGAATTACTTAAAAACCAAGATAGTTTAAATTTCGATGGAGTAGTGAATAACCTAAAATCGTTGAACGGAATTATAATCCTCATAATTGTTTTTATTGGTCAATTTATTAATTGGTGGTTAGAATCTTTAAAGTTTAGAACACTTATTTCAAAAACAGAATCAATTAACAAATGGGATGCTATTAAATCCGTGTATGCAGGTAACGCGATTGGAGTTTTAACTCCAAATAAATCAGGAACATTTATTGGCAGAGCTTTTTTCTTAAAAGATAAAGACACAGTTTCTGTTATCTCTTCAACTATACTCGGAAATATTGCTCAATTAACAACAACTGCTTTATTTGGTTTTATTGGTTTTTTAATTATTGTTTCTTTCGGAACGCAACTTAATTTTTTCTTCCAGGGTTTTCCCACATATGCCTTGTTGTTCTCTTTTATAGTAGTTCTTTTATTGGGGGTTTTATTTTTATATCCTTCGTTTCTTTATAAGCTGGCGTTAAAGCTGCCTTTAATAAGCAATTTTTCTGAACGAATTAGTTATTTCAACTATTTTAATAAGCATGAATTATTTGCTGTTCTAGCTCTTTCTGTCCTTAGGTATATTGTTTTTTCATTTCAGTTTATCTTATTATTAAAGCTACTTAATGTAGATATCACAATTATCTCTCTCTTTACCTTTATTTGGGTATTGTATATGATTGTTACGTTTATTCCATCTCCTTTTTTAGGTAATTTAGGGACAAGAGAAGCTGTTGTACTTCTTCTGTTGGCAAATTATAACAGTACGGCAGAAGTATTGTCAGCATCAATTATTGTTTGGATAATAAATGTTGCTTTTCCTGCTATTTCGGGAAGCTTAATACTGCTGTTTGATAAAGTGAAATTAAAACCGCGTATAAAGTGATGTATCTTCATGGAATATTGATAGTTATATTTTCGATCTACGCGGGTTGGATGCTTGCTTTAATTTTCGGTTGGCTAATACGGAATAACAATAAAATAACTACGGCAAACACATGCAATAGTTTATCTGTCCTAATTCCATATAGAAATGAACAAGGGAATATTCCTCTACTACTGAAATCGTTTTCTGATTTACAATATAGCGCAGAAGCAGTTGAGTTTATTTTCATTAATGATCATTCATTAGATAATAGCTATGACGCATTGATAATAGGGTTGATGAATTTCCCTTTTCCTTATAAATCAATAGCGCTGGAGAAAAATAAGTTTGGTAAAAAAAGAGCAATTGAAGCTGGTGTTTTAGAGGCTGCTCATTCAGTAATTGTTACAACTGATGCAGACTGTAGACATTCCAAAAATTGGTTACAAGAGATTAACAAATTGATCGACTCAGGAAGCGAGTTCATAATTGCACCAGTAATAAATAAAAAAAGGCCTGGGCTATTGTCCAATTTGCAACAAATAGAATCTCTGTTACTTGCCGGCATCACAGTTGGTTCTGCTAAGCTGAAAACTCCCTTATTGTGCAGTGGAGCTAACCTGAGTTACACAAAAGCATTGTTCAATAAACTAGAGCCTTACAAGAATAATCATAAAATATTATCAGGAGATGATATGTTTTTTCTTGAAAAAATAATTAAGACCGATTATCAATATCATGCTGAAATAAATTTAAATTCTATCGTGGAAACAGAGGGTGCAACATCATTTACAGAAATGATCTCTAGGTCAGCTAGATGGGCTTCAAAATCTAGTAAATTAAAAATGCCATTATCCACTGTTTTTGGAATTATTGTTTTGATAGTTAATTGTTCTATCCTATTTATGATGGGACTTGTAATTTTGGATAACCATAGCATTGTTTTTTTCATTAAATTGTGTGCCGTTAAAACAATTGTAGATGTATTTTTTTTAGTTTTATTAGCAAAAAGGTATAACAGATATCAAACGATAATCTACTTTCCTATTATGGCAGTATTTTATCCCTTTTATTTGTTCATAGTATCTGTAGTAACAGTTTTTTCTTCTCCAAGTTGGAAAGGAAGATGAAAAGTAAATGAAAGAGATAGAGGAATATAAAAGAAAAGATTCAATGTATTTTGAAGCTTGGAGAAAGCTTAAGAAGAACCGAACAGCTATGTTGGGGCTTATTATCATATGCGTTGCTATTGTCATATCTGTTTTAGGTGCTAATATAAGACCTGATGCTACAGAAGATGCTAATAATCAGAATTCACCAATATCTAGAAAAGCACCTGGGTTTAATGTTACTCAGCTATTAGCAAGGAAAAATAGAGTGTTTGAAGATGTAGGTTTTTTTGGTAAATTATTTTTTGGATACGAGGAATCAATATACAAGAATTATCCAATGTATGGATACAAGTTTGAGGGCGGGAATATCGTTATTGAAGAATATACAGGCTTTGAAAAGGAGAACGAATATTCACCTCAATATCAGAGCTATGCTTTAGCAGAAGTGTTATACCCACTTTCTATATCTAAAGATAGAAAGTTTAAGTTAAATCTCAATGGTACGGTTACTATATGGTTATTGGATGGGACTGAAATAACCAAAGGCGTCTCGGAAATGAGAGATGAAATTGTTGCAAATAATATCGTTTCGCAAACATTTTATTTGGGTACAGATAAGTTAGGAAGAGATGTGTTAAGCCGTCTTATGGCTGGAACTATTATTTCACTATCTGTTGGATTAATTGCGGTTATTATTTCATTGATAATCGGACTTCTACTAGGTTCTTTGGCTGGATTTTATCGGGGTTGGGTAGATGATTTGATTATGTGGTTTATTAATATGGTCTGGTCTATTCCTGGACTTTTACTTATCATATCTCTTACATTAATTTTAGGTAAGGGTTTCACCACTGTTTTTATTGCTGTTGGATTGATAATGTGGGTTGAATTAGCTAGGGTGGTAAGAGGTCAAATTATGAGTGTCAGAGAACAAGAATATGTTGAAGCGGGCAGGGCTTTGGGTTACTCAAATGCACGAATAATCTGGAAACATGTATTGCCAAATATTATGGGTCCAGTGATTGTAATTAGTTCAGCCAATTTTGCTTCTGCTATTCTGATTGAGGCAGGGTTAAGTTTTTTGGGAATAGGAGCTCAAATACCAATGGCGTCATGGGGGGCAATGCTTGAACAGCATAAAGCTTATATGATGACTACAAGTAATGAAAGTGCATTTTTAGCAATATTACCCGGCATTAGTATAATAATCCTAGTTTTTGCATTTATGCTTCTTGGAAATGGTTTAAGAGATGCTTTGGATACAAAATCCGCTAATAGTGTCGCAGGAACTTAAAGAATGTTGACTTCTCGTTCCAAAATTATTCCATACGTTTCTTTAATTGACCGTATAATATCCTCACTAAGGTTGTAAATATCACTACCTAATGAACCCCCATAATTTACTAACACCAATGCTTGGTTTTTATGCACTCCATAATTACCTATAGTTCTTCCTTTCCATCCAGCTTGATCGATTAACCATCCAGCTGCAATTTTCATTTCCCCATTGCCTGCCGGATAAGAAGCTATTTTTGGAAACTTCGCCTTTATATCTTCAAATGAAGCATTATCAATTATAGGGTTTTTAAAAAAGCTACCACTATTTCCAATCTTTTTTGGATCTGGTAATTTACTCTCTCTAATTTTTATAACGGCATTACTAACATCTTTTATAGTTGGCTCAGTAATTCTTAATATTTCTAATTCCTGTTCAATTGCACCGTAAGAGGTGTTAAGTATATGCTTTTTTGTTAAACGAAAAGCAACTTTAGTAATTATGTATTGGCCTTTGTTTTTCCGTTTAAAAATACTTTCCCTATAACCAAATTCGCACGCTGTATTGTTAAATCGATGAATTTCTCCAGATTTAATATGGTATGCTTCTAACCATTCAAAGCTATCCTTCACTTCAACACCATAAGCACCAATATTTTGCATTGGGCTAGCTCCTAAACTTCCTGGAATTAAACTCATATTTTCTATTCCTCCAAGGTTGACGTTTATTGCGTGTAAAACAAAGTCATGCCAGACTACACCACTTCCGCCTGCTAATACAACGGAATTGTCATCTTCTTCAACTATCTCAATACCGGTAATTTGATTATGCAAGGCGAGGCCATCTAAGTTTTTAGTGAATAGGATATTACTTCCGCCACCAAGAATAAGCAGGTGTTCGTGGCTATAGTTTTTATCGGTAATAATGTTTTGTAGTTCTTCCACGTTGGCAAACTGTCCAAATAGTTTGGCGCTAACGTCTATGCCAAAAGTATTGTAATTTATTAAGGAAATATTTTGTCGAATGATACTCACAAAGCAAACCTACTTGTTATTTAGTTTCTGTATAAAGATTAAATTAATTTTTATGCACTATACATGTTTCAAATCTCTTAAGGGGAGTTCTAATAATTCATTTCTTTCAAAAAACAAAGATAATGAATAAGATGCGAGGCATAACTATTTTTGAATAGCATTCGCTATTTAAAAATAGTTTAACGAAGTCAGATTGTTTGTTGTCTTTATTCCCTAAGGGTTCACATAGTTTTTCATATACGGCTTCAAATTTCATCTTATTATCCAGATAGAAAGATGAAATTTTCATTGTCTCTAAAAAGCTATGTGAATTTTGATGCGAATGAATTATTAGAACTCCCCTATAATAATAGTTTTTATTTAGCGTTCAAAGTGTTTACTTTGAAGTCGTACAAAAGTTTTAGTATTTGAAAAGAGTAGTAGTATCCGTAATAAATGATTTATCCTTTGATCAACGAGTCGATAAGGTTTGTTCTACACTAACAAATAATGGTTTTGATGTTTTGTTAATAGGGAGAAAACGCAAAGAAAGTATTCCTGTATCAAGAAGTTATCAAACTTATCGGATGAATTTGCTATTTACAAAAGGTGCTTTGTTTTATGCTTTTTTTAACCTCCGCTTATTTTTTAAGTTACTGTTTGTTAAAGCTGATGTTTTTCATGCAAACGATCTAGACACCTTACTAGCAAATAGATGGGCAAGTAAATTGCGCAGGAAGCCTCTTGTATATGATAGTCATGAGTATTTTACGGGTGTTCCGGAAATTCAAAATAGACCGAAGATAAAAATGATTTGGGAGAAAATTGAAAGAGCTATTTTTCCAAAACTGAAACACATATTTACGGTTAATCAATCAATTGCAGACTTGTATAGCAGCCAATATAATAAGGATGTTCAGGTGCTTCGTAATGTTCCCAGGAATGATGATTTAAAGAAGACTAAATCAAGAACTGATTTGGGCATCCCATTAGACAAGAAAATTGTACTGGTACAAGGTACAGGAATTAATATAGATAGGGGAATTGAAGAGTTACTCGATGCGATTTCAATAATGGAAGACACTGTTTTATATATAGTCGGCAGCGGAGATGTTCTAGAGCATTTAAGGGCTAGAAGTCAGGATGCAGATTTAATAGGTAAAGTAGTTTTTATAGGTAAATTACCTTACCATGAGATGATGCAATATACTTATAACGCCGATGTTGGAGTTACTTTAGATAAGGATACGAATATTAATTATCGCTTTAGTTTACCCAATAAGATATTCGATTATATCAAAGCTGGATTACCGGTTTTGTCAAGTGATTTGGTAGAGTTGAAGAAAATTATTAATCAATATGAAATTGGAGTTATAACTCCAGATCACTCCCCGGAAGAAATTAAGAAAAGCCTATTAGCTCTATGGGATAATGACAGTCGATTTTCTCAATACAAAGAAAACACAATAAAAGCGGCGGCGGAGTTAACTTGGGAAAAAGAAGTAGAAATTTTAATAGATGTTTATAGAAAATTGTAAACGAAAACTAAACGACCTATTGGCGTTTTACTATTTTTGATGAAAGTGTAGGGGTGATTGGAATTGAGACTTATGAAGAGATAGGGTATGTAGGAACGGAATTGCGTTCAAATGAAAATTTATTGTAGTTTGAAAAGAGCATGAAGTGACGAGAATATCCGTTGCGGAGCAATCTCCTTTTAAGTCTCTTGATTTTTTTCATTGTTTTTGTATCAAGACAAAAATAATGTGCTTTACCCGGCATGAGGGTATATTTAGTTGAAAATAATTGAACCGAAACAGTTTAAACATAATATCATTTGATGTGCCGTTCCCTCCAAATTATGGAGGAGCAGTTGATGTGTTTTTTAAAATTAAAGCACTTTACAAATTGGGCGTAAAAATTCATCTGCATTGTTTTGAGTATGGCAGAGGTAAACAAACGACATTAAATAAATATTGTCAATCGGTTACATATTACCAACGCGATAAAAATAAGGCAAAATTACTATCGAGATTGCCCTTTGTAGTTGCTACTCGAAAGAACGACAAGTTGCTTAAAAACCTAAATAAAAACGAGCATCCAATATTAATTGAAGGTTTGCACAATTGTTGGTTTTTGGATGAACTAAAACCTTCGAAACGTTTTGTAGCTGTTCGTACACATAATATTGAGCACGATTACTACAAAGGTTTGGCAAAAGTCGAAAAATCGTTGTTCAAAAAACAATTTTTTCTGTCGGAAGCAAAAAAGCTTAAATCCTTCGAATCGGTTTTGAAGAAGGCAGACTTATTACTTTCTATTTCTCCAAATGACACCGATTATTTTAATTCTAAATATAAAAATGCAAGTTACTTGCCCGCGTTCCATTCTGGGGAAGAGATAACTGCTAAAACTGGAAGAGGTGACTTCGCTCTCTATCATGGTAATTTAGGTGTTGGAGAAAACAATGCGTCTTCTCTTTATTTAATTGATGTTTTTTCTAAGTTGGACTACCCTTTAGTTCTGGCAGGCAGTGATCCTAGTAAAGAATTGATTAAAAAAGTTAGTCAATCAAAAAATGTACGCTTAAGTGGTAATATTTCTTTTACAGAAATGGATAATTTAATAGCAGATGCACACATCAATATTTTACCAACCTTTCAGCCAACCGGAATTAAATTAAAATTAATTTCAGCATTATACAAAGGTAGATTTTGCGTTGTAAACAAATATATGGTTCAAAATACTGGACTGGAAGAAGCCTGTTATGAAGCAAACACACTAGCTAAATTTCGAAAACTTGTTGTCGAATTAATGGGGCAAGAATTTAAAATAGCGGACTTAGAATTACGGAATAAAGTATTGCTAGATAAATTTAATAACTTAAGTAATGCTAAAAAGCTGGTTGAATTTGTTTTTTACTCTAAATTTCTT
>CAWUXI010000107.1:0-6295 GCA_963926405.1 uncultured Flavobacteriales bacterium | reverse complement strand
AAAACACTTAGGTAAATTTTAGCAGTCCCCATATCAGGCGAAACCCTAACTATGGTGACGCTAACCATAGCTCCCATACAAATAGTTCTTGCTTCTTTTTGAAAAATTAAGCTAAGCTCCTTTTGTAAAACACCTGCAATTTTTTCTTGTCTAATGCTCGCCATAACAAATACAAATGTATTTTAACCTTGGATAATTGAAATTAAGAATGAATTACGCCTTTGATGCTAACTTAGCAAAATCCTCGTAACTAATTTCTTTCTCATTAATTTTGACCGTATTTTTTAAGAAGGTAAGAACTTTTTGATCGTATAATGAATCGTATATTTTACGGGCTTCTTCCTCATTAGAAAGAACATTTTGAGCATACTTATTCATTTCCGCATCATCTGGAACCATCATGCCATATTGCGCATATTGACCTGACAATAGTTCTTTAGTGAAATCAACAACCTCTTCATTGTCAACTTTAATGTCATTGTCTTTGATAATCTTGTTCTCTACTAATTGCCATTTTAAGCTTTCAGAATACTGCTCGTATTCAGCTTCTACTTGCTCAAGAGTTATTTCCTCCTTACTAGAAGAAAGGATCCATTTCTTTAAAAACGCATTCGGCAAAGCTAATTTTAACTTTTTAACAATGCTTTCGGTCAAATCTCTTTTGAAAACTTTATCACTGTCTTTAACAAACATTCCAGAAAGCTCACTTTCAATTCTTAGTCTAAAATCTTCGGCAGTTGTAACAGCTCCTTCTCCATAAATTTTATCAAACAGCTCTTGATTAATCTCTGCCGGCGCTAAACTTTTAACATCAGTAACTTTTAACTCTACATTCCTAGTATAAGCAGCTGCTCTTTCGGTCGAAATATTTAACATTGCTGCTAAATCTGATTCACCTCTAGAAATTGTTCTTGGATCAAGGATTAATTTATCATTAACTTTTAATCCAATTAATTTTTTCTTTGCTTTTTTATCTTCTGTAAATTCAACCGATACTGTAGAAGAATGAGAAAAGCCACCATCAACTGGTTTGTCATTTTCATCCAACTCTGTGAAGTGAGACATAATCATGTCTTTTTCATTGCTTACATCCGTTGAAGATAGTTTGCCGTATCTTTTTGCAAAATCATCCAGTTGCTTGTCGACCAATGTTTTATCAACTTTTACTTTGTAATATGTATGTTTATCTTTTGCTGTCAATTTAACTTCAAAATCTGGAGCTATCCCAATTTCATAAGAAAATTCAAAATCGCCAGGGTTTTTCCAATCAATATCGATCTTATCGTCAACAACGGGCATTGGGTTCCCTAAGACATTTAAGTTGTTTTCTGTAATGTGTTTATGAAGCGCATCGTTCAACAATTTATCAATTTCCTCAGCCAAAATTGATGGACCATACTTTTTCTTAATTACGGTAGTTGGAACTTGTCCAGATCTAAATCCAGGCATTTGAACTTGCTTCCTATAAGATTTTAATGATTTCTCATATTGATCGCTGTAGTCCGAGTTTGCAATTTTTACAGTTAAAACTGCATTAAGTTTGTCTGAGTTGTTTTGTTGAATATCCATATTTATGGTTGTTCTTTTATTTATTTTTTTAAATACAAAAGGCATCGTGCGCTGGCACGATGCCTTTTAATGCAGTACGGATGGAGAGACTCGAACTCTCACACCTTGCGGCACTAGATCCTAAGTCTAGCGTGTCTACCAATTCCACCACATCCGCATTGTTCAAATTGAATTGACTCTTTCGTCAAAATTGGAGTGCAAATGTACAACAAAGTATGTGAACTTAAAACATAGTTCGAAACTATTTTATTCTTTTAAAATCGAATATCTCCTTAAAACAAAAAGGGCTACCTCATCGAGACAGCCCTTTTTAAAAACATTACTGTTGTATGGTAATGGTTATTTCTGTACAATCATTTTGCTAGTGATTTTACTTCCTTCAGAAACTAAAGAATAGTAATATACCCCTGAAGCAAATTCAGTAGCATCAACTTGAATACTGTGAGACCCGTTGGTTAATGTACCTAAATCGATTGTTTTAACAATTTTCCCTGTCATGTCAACAAACTCAAACTGAACATCAGATGTGTTCGTTAATTCGAAGTTAATAGTTGAGTTATTGTCAAATGGGTTTGGCATGTTTTGTCCTAAAACAGCTCCTGTTTGAGAAATCTCCGCAATTCCTATTGAAGGGTCAAAGTTTAATCTTACCATTGGAGTTCCATTTGTGTAATACTGGCTACCAGAACCATTCCACCCGCCGTATGTGATGAAACTTGTTTGATCTGGAGAGTATCCACTAGTACCATAGTAAAATTCAGAATAACATCCTACCATAACTAAGTAAGTGTCACCTGCATTTAAGGTAGGGTAAGTAAATAACACCAATGTCTTCTCACTTCCAACGTCTCCAGTTACTGTAGTATATTCAGCAGTTTCATCTGCATAAACAAAATCACCAGCAGCAGCATCAAACACATATAATTTACCATAAATAACAGTTCCGACTGGAGTGCCAGCTCCAATCGTTACGTCAATTCCGTAAACTTGTTCTGTCGCAAAGGCATCAAAGTAAGATCCTGCTTCGAAGCCAAAATCTCCAGGAGAACCATTATCTTCACCACCACCAGGAGAAGGATTTCCATCCGTATCTCTCGCGTAGATATAATCATTTACAACAAATGAATTTCCAGTCAACACATTATTGGCAGGTACATCATCTACTAAATCAGCAGTGATATCCATTGTAAAAGTATAAGTCCCATTTGCTGAAGGTGTAAATAAACTAGTTACTACAAGGCTATCAGAAGCTGTAGCAGCAATGGAAACACCTGCACTAGACCCTGTGTTTGCACCAGAATTTACATCTACATTTAACATAACCCCTGTTTGTGTGTCAGATCCTTCATTTGATACCATAGTCCAAAAATCAATAGGAGCAACTTGCGTTAAAGGAATTTGGTAGTAGTGCAATCCTACAGATCCCCAATCGCTATCTCCTGTTTTAATATCATTATTTGGTTTAGTAACAATATTTACATCATCAACAAACCACCCGTATGTTATGTTTTGTCCTCCTGGAGACCAGCTAAAACGAATCCAAACAGTACTTGGGCTTCCAGCAATTTCAGTGGATATATCATAACTTCGCAGCATTGGATTGGAATAAGGAGCTCCACCTGTACTTGTGAAGTTTGGAATATCATCGTTATTTCCTACCGTTACAAAAGTAATACCATCCGTACTTACTTGCACTTCTTGCATATCAACGAATCTGGCACCATACTGTTCGAATTGAATGGTTACGTCAGAAGTACCACCAGTTAAAGTTAGTACATCTATTGGTACAGCAGTTGTTGCAGTAAACGTAGAGTTTGAAGGTGCAGGGCTTCCTGAGGATGGATTACCATTGTTTAACTCTAAGTAATTCCCTCCTGAAGTAGAAGCTATTCCATTATTGAAGTACCAAGAGTTATTAACTGCATCAATAGTCCATCCCATAGGTGCTGTTTGAGCATCATTGTCAAGAACCCAATCTCCAGGAACCGAGAAATCTGAAATTAAATAACTGACTCCAAGGGCCTTATTTTGCAAAGGTGCCTCAGCTACTGTGTTAATTTTTTTTGTAGAGAATAGTTCTCTCTGTGCAGTAGGTGCCTGTGCGAATAAACTTCCGCTAACAGCCAACATTGCCATACTTAAGTAAACTTTTTTCATAATTGATTTTATTTTCTATTAGAATTAATTCTTTTTTTTAAGAACACAAATATAAACAGACAGTTGCTTTCTCAAAGACTTAAGACACTATTTATTAAGCAACGGTAAAAATTTTAACGTAAACGGTAAGAAATGTAAAAAGTTGGTTTCATTTAGTTGGCAACTTCACTCATAAACTTAATTCTCATCAGCTTAAGTTCTTCTTCTGAATAATCTTCATCAAATTCTTTAAGGGCTGCCTCAATAGAATCTGTATCTGCTTCATCCATAAAATACTCAAATATTTCCTCTTGAGCATCTTCGTCCAATAGCTCATTTAAATGATAATCTATATTTATTTTAGTTCCTGAAGCAACAATAGCTTCAATCTCCGTTATAAGTTCATCGATTTTTTTGCCTTGGGCTTTCGCAATATCTTCAAGGGGTAATTTTTTGTCAATATTCCTAATAATACTAACTTTTGATCCACTTTTATTTACAATTGATTTAACTACGAAATCCTCAGGGCGCTCGATATCATTTTCATCAACGTACTGGATTATAACATCCAAAAATGGTTGACCATATCTTTTTGCTTTACCTTGACCAACTCCCACTATATTTTGAAGCTCCTCCATAGAAATAGGATACTGCAATGTCATATCTTCTAGAGAGGGGTCTTGAAAAACCACAAAAGGAGGAACGTTTTTGCTCTTCGCAATTTCCTTTCTTAAATCTTTTAGCATTTTAAAAAGCACTTCATCAGAGGCTCTTCCTCCTTTTTGATTTAAAACAATATTAGAATCGTCAGTATCGCTATAGTTATGCTCTTTAATCAACATAAATGATTTAGGATTCGAGATAAACTCTTCACCTGCTTCCTTTAAAAATAGAGTTCCATAGCTTTCAATTTCTTTCTCAACTAATCCAGCGACTATTACTTGACGAAGTGCTGCATTCCAAAACAAGGGATCTTTATCTTTACCTGCACCAAAAAACTCACTGGTGTTGTGTTTATAGGTCGTAATTTCACTCGTAATATTCCCGGATAAAATATCAACAAAGTATTTCACTTTATGCTTTCCTACTATGCTTTTGATTGTTCTTAATACTAAGTGAACATCCTCTTTTCCTTCCGTTTTTTCTTTAGGAAATCTTGAGTTATCACACATATCGGCTCCTTCTCCATTTATTTCATCAAACTCCTCACCGAAGTAATGTAACAGAAACTTTCTTCTATTCATACTGGTTTCTGAATAGGCTACAACCTCCTGTAAAAGTTGATTTCCTATTTCTTGTTCTGCAACAGGTTTACCATGTAGAAATTTTTCTAATTTCTCAATATCTTTATAGCTATAAAAAGCGACACAATGTCCTTCTCCACCATCTCTTCCTGCTCTTCCTGTTTCCTGATAATAACTCTCTAGTGATTTTGGAATGTCATGATGAATAACAAACCTTACATCTGGCTTGTCAATTCCCATTCCAAATGCTATGGTAGCACAAATAACATCAGCATCCTCCATTAAAAACATATCTTGATGCCTTACTCTGGTGTGCGCATCTAACCCCGCATGATAAGGAAGTGCTTTTATGCCATTTACTTGTAATACTTGAGCGAGTTCCTCTACTTTCTTTCTGCTTAAGCAATAAATAATTCCAGATTTTCCTTCTCTAGCTTTAACAAACTTGATAATCTCTCTTTGAACATCAACTTTTTGTCTAATCTCATAATACAGGTTCTTTCTGTTAAAGGAATCTTTAAAAACTTTGGCATCTACCATGCCTAAATTCTTCTGAATATCTTGTTGAACTTTTGTTGTAGCTGTAGCTGTTAATGCAATTATTGGAACATCAACGATACTTTCAATCATCGGCCTTAAACGCCGGTATTCTGGTCTAAAATCGTGGCCCCATTCTGAAATGCAATGTGCTTCATCAATGGCGAAAAATGAAATTGTTATTTTACTTAAAAAGTCTAAATTTTCTTTTTTTGTTAAAGACTCTGGCGCAACATATAATAACTTTGTTTTACCATCTATCGTGTCTTGTTTTACGCGGGCAATCTCTGTTTTGTTTAATGACGAGTTTAAAAAATGGGCGATACTGTCATCTTCACTAACCGAACGAAGTGCATCGACTTGATTTTTCATTAAGGCAATCAAAGGAGAAACCACAATGGCCGTTCCCTCGCTCATTAAAGCAGGCAACTGATAGCACATTGACTTACCACCACCTGTAGGCATAATAACAAAAGTATTATTTCCGTCTATTAGGTTTTGAATTACTTCTTCCTGCTCCCCCTTGAAACTACTGAAACCAAAATATTTCTGTAAGGACGCTTTTATTGACTTTTCTACTACTTGCATTTTTCTTTTTTCAAAAGGACACTTTATCGATTACTCAAATTGTTGTTACTAATATACTATAAAAGATTCAGAGAAAAAACTTGTTTTCGTCATTCATCAAAATTTTGTCGTTAAGCATCACTTTTTATTAGATTGTTTTTCTAATCTTTTATTTTTTCTGCCTTTGCATTTGCCTCAGACATTATTTTATCTGCTTGAATTTGAGCTGCATCTTCCAATCC
>CAWUXI010000106.1:0-19047 GCA_963926405.1 uncultured Flavobacteriales bacterium | reverse complement strand
AAGCTTAGCTAAAGAAAGAGGAGCGACCATAGTAGGTATTTGTAATGTTGTTGGAAGTTCAATTTCTAGGCTTACAGATTGTGGTTCTTATACGCATGCGGGACCAGAAATCGGAGTTGCATCAACCAAAGCATTTACAGCCCAAGTAACCGTTCTTACCTTATTAGCACTGATGATAGGCAAGAAAAAAGGAACTATTCCTTCTAATCGATTTAATAGAATTCTTTTTGAATTAAATTCTATTCCAGAAAAAGTGGAAGAGGTTTTAAAGTCAGATGAACAAATCAAATTTATTGCTGATATCTACAAAGATGCTACAAACGCATTGTATTTAGGCAGAGGAATAAACTTCCCTGTAGCGCTTGAAGGAGCGCTTAAACTAAAAGAAATATCTTATATCCATGCCGAAGGTTATCCAGCTGCAGAAATGAAGCATGGACCTATCGCTTTGATTGATGAAGAAATGCCAATTTTTGTAATTGCTACGAAAGATGCGAGTTACGAAAAAGTTGTCAGTAATATTCAAGAAGTTAAAGCGAGAAAAGGAAAAGTGATTGCTATTGTTACTGTAGGAGATACGGAAGTTAAAGCAATCGCAGACCACGTAATTGAGATTCCTGAAACCGATGATGTCCTCGTTCCATTAATTGCCACAATACCTATGCAATTATTAAGTTATCATATTGCAGTAATGAGAGGATGCAATGTCGATCAGCCAAGAAATTTAGCTAAATCCGTTACAGTAGAGTAAGCAACGTATTGCTGCGTTTAAACTTAATCAAACACTACTTTTGCTGAGAATGTAACTTCCTAGTTTCAATTTATTAAAATTGAAGCAAGAACTATGTACTGATTTACTAAAAATCAATTTAACATAATGTCACAAACATCTCTGCAAGATCTGTTGTTCTATATTGGTCATTTGTGCTTAAGTTTGCACAAAAATAATAAAGCAATTACAGCATGGTATTCATCCTATTTACATTCAATTTAATAACATGTTAAGCAAGTATAAACATCATCTATGGCTTCATTTTATTATATTAATTTGGGGTTTCACTGGCGTAATTGGAAAGGAACTTGGCTTGTTAGAAACAACCGCTGTTACAATCGTTTTTTACAGGATGCTAATTGGTTTGATAAGCTTATTTATAGTTCTTGGTTTCCTAAAACATAAAATACGAATCACAAAAAAAGGCCTAATTGCGACACTGGGAACAGGACTTATAATTGCTATACACTGGATCACTTTTTTCAAAGCTATTCAGTTATCTAACATTTCATTAGCGTTAGTCTTTCTGTCTACTACAGCACTCTTCACTTCTTTTATAGAGCCAATAATTCTTAACCGAAAATTTGACATTAAAGAGTCGCTAATGGGCATAACAATTATCGTTGGAATAGCAGTTATAGCCAATGCATCATCCGATTATTATATAGCCATGATTTTAGCATTAATCTCAGCGTTATGCGCTGCTTTTTTTTCTGTAATTAATGGCAAACTAGTAAAAGAGCATGATCCTAAGTCAATCACAATTTTCGAAATGCTTGGTGGCTTTCTTGGCGTGGCTCTCTTTTTCACCTTAACAGGAGAATTGAACCCCGAAACACTTACGATTGACATGGAACAATTTGGACACCTTTTTATTTTGGGTTCAATTTGTACTGCTTTTGCCTTTTTAGTTGGTGTTGAATTGTCAAAACATTTACCAATATTCACAATGAATATAAACATAAATCTAGAGCCAATCTACGCTGTAATATTGGGATTACTGTTTTATCCCAAAACAGAAGTTATGCCACCAGGGTTTTATTTAGGGGCAACAATAATTTTGGGAACTATTTTCCTTAATGCTATTTTAAAAAGAAGAAGATTTTAACTTTCTTTTCTCCACATAAAGATATGCGAACTGTTGGAGTAGGTTTCAATATCCTTTGACAACAGTATTAATCCCAAATCAGCTAAAATTAGTACTCCTCCACCTCCTAAAGTAAGTGTGTAGATAAAAGGAACATGAGTCTCAGTTCCTAAATATAGCCGATGCACTCCAAACACTCCCAAAGACAAGTCTAAACCAGCAGCGACCCATTTATTATGCTCAGTTTTCAACCTTCTTTTCTTAAACAAAGGAAGTTTTATTTGTTTATGTGACCTAACTTTTGGTACATCCTTGCTGGTACATGCCATAACTGGAGAAATAAATATTCCGAATAAGAATAAGAATATGAATATGCTAAGTTTTGTTCTCATAAAAAAAGCCACCCTAATAGGATGGCTTAAATTTACAAAGTATTTCCTTGATACTATTTTACTGCAGCAAAGTTTTCAGAAACTTTCTCCCAATTAATTACACTAAAAAATGCATTAATATAATCTGGACGTCTGTTTTGGTAGTTTAAATAGTAAGCATGCTCCCAAACATCTAAGCCTAAAATAGGTGCCCCTCCACAACCAATACCTGGCATTAATGGATTATCTTGATTTGCAGAAGAACATACTTCTACTTTTCCACCTTCGTGTGCACATAACCAAGCCCAACCTGAACCAAATCGTGTTGCAGCAGCTTTAGAAAAAGCATCTTTAAAAGCTTCAAAAGAACCGTAAGCAGCATTAATTGCTTCTGCTAATTCCCCTGTTGGTTCTCCTCCTCCATCTGGAGACATAACTTCCCAGAACAAACTGTGGTTGAAATAACCACCTCCATTATTTCTTAAAGCGCCATTATTCATATCCATATCAGATAATAAATTTAAAATTGGTTCGCCCTCTAAGTCAGTTCCTGCTATTGCATTGTTTAAATTAGTTGTGTATCCATTGTGGTGTTTACTGTGGTGGATTTCCATTGTTCTTGCATCAATATGTGGTTCTAATGCGTCGTATGCGTATGGTAACGCTGGTAATTC
Organism: uncultured Flavobacteriales bacterium; assembly: GCA_963926405.1. Classification (GTDB taxonomy): domain Bacteria; phylum Bacteroidota; class Bacteroidia; order Flavobacteriales_D; family Parvicellaceae; genus CALSMU01. Next base: position 16,143 of record CAWUXI010000106.1, on the reverse strand, counting down.
AAATGCCATTTTTGTATGTTTTAGTTTGTTAAAATTTTCTTATTTAGAATAATTCTAACAAAGATAAAAAAAATGTAGTCGAAGCTCTTGAAATAAATGAATCTTTGCAAAAACTAAATTTTAAGTTATGTTGCAAACACCGTCACACGAACACTTTATGAAACAAGCTCTTATCGAAGCGCAAAAAGCCTTTGACGCTGATGAAGTTCCTGTTGGTGCAGTTATCGTTTGCAACAATAAAATAATCGCTAAAACACATAATTTTACTGAAAGGTTAACTGACTTTACTGCTCATGCAGAAATGCAGGCGTTTACTTCTGCAAGTGAATATTTAGGGAATAAATACCTCGACAAATGCACCTTATACGTAACACTGGAACCCTGTACTATGTGCGCAGGCGCATCGTTTTGGACAAGAATTGGCAAAATTGTTTACGGTGCTGCTGATGAAAGAAGAGGCTACAAAAGAATTACAGAAAATGTTTTACATCCTTCTACCGAGGTTATTGGAGGTGTTCTTGAAGAAGAAACTAGAAATATAATGAAAACGTTTTTTCAGAATAAGAGAAAGTAATAGCTCTAATTCATTTTCTCTTTAAAAAGTTTCAAAAACTTGGATGAATAAACAAAGTCGTTTACCTCTTTATTAGGCGTTGTAATTATTGAATCCTTATCACCCACCCAGTGATTATTCCCATTGTATATAAACATTATATTCTCTCCTATTTCTAGTACGGAGTTCATATCGTGGGTAATTACTACGGTAGTCATATTGTATTCTTCTGTCAATTCTTTGATTAAGTTATCAATCAAAATCGCAGTCAAAGGATCTAACCCAGAATTTGGCTCATCACAAAACAAATACTTCGGTTTCATCACTATAGCTCTGGCTATTGCCACCCTTTTTTGCATTCCTCCACTAATCTCAGATGGAAAGAGATTATTTTTATTTATGATATCAACTCTTTCTAAGCAGAAATTAGCCCTATCCAGCATTTCCGCTCTACTCATTTTGGTAAACATTTTTAAAGGAAAAATAACATTTTCGATAACGCTTAAGGAATCGAATAGCGCTCCCGCTTGAAAAAGCATTCCTATCTGAGACCTAATTTTCTTTTTTTCCTTTTTTTTCATGGCTGAAAAATCGACGCCATCGTAGAGTATTTGACCTTTTTCTGGAGTATGCAATCCAACAATACACTTGATTAATACAGACTTACCGGAACCACTTTGCCCAATAACCAAATTCGGTTTACCTCGTTCGAATTTAAACGAAACGTCATGCAAAACTTGGGTATCACCAAATGACTTATCTATGTTTTTAACTTCTATCAAATCAATAATAATTGCGTTAGTAACAGGTTTGCTAAAAGAATTAAAACACTACTGTACACAACTGCATTCGTGCTCGACTTGCCTACTTCTAATGCTCCTCCACTCGTATAATAACCGTGATAACTTGAAACAGAGGTTATAATGAAAGCAAATACCGTAGTCTTTATTAAAGCATAAGTAATCATCCATAAATTATCATCATAAAAAGTCTGTATCCCAACTATATATTGATCTTCCGGAATTAGTCCAGTCCCAAAAGCCGCCAGCCAACCTCCTCCAAATCCAAAAGCCATACTAAAGATTATTACTACAGGGAAAATTAATACAGCTGCTATAATTTTCGGGCGAATTAAATAAGCTTTCGTATTAATTCCCATTATTTCTAAAGCATCAATTTGCTCGGTAACCCGCATTGAACCTAATTCAGACGCTATGTTTGATCCGACTTTTCCTGCTAATATTAAGCTCATTATGGTAGGGGAAAACTCTAAAATAATGGATTGTTTCGCGGTAAAACCAACCGTATAATCCGGAATCCAGGCGGCATCAATTGCCGTAGCTGATTGAATTACAATAACAGCACCCATAAAAGCAGACATCAAAATTACAATACCTAAGGACTTGACTCCAAGCTGTACCATTTCCTCCATTAAGCGAGTCCAATACACCGAAAGTTTTTCGGGTTTGGTAAACATTGATAGTAACATCATTGTATATCGTCCTATGTGATAAAAAATGCTCAATGTAACTTTGTTAAAAAATAAACGTTTCTTGTAATGCAATAATACTTAATTATTACTCGTGCAAATGTATAAGATTTTGTACTTTTAAACATTCAATTATTCATCACATGCTACAAATAAAGAAATATTCTGTTGCAGTTCTGCTACTTTTATTAATTACGGGAGTTAGTTCTTGTGGTTTATTTAAAGGTAAAAACAAATGTGGAGACTGCCCTACATGGGGGCAAAAGGAACTGTCAGCAAAAGGCAAAAAAGTAGTAAATGTATAATAAGGAGACTCTTCAAGCACTTCTTTCTCCATTTTTCCATGACAGCATAATAGTTTACATTGAAGATCTTATTCTCCTTCACAAGGTTGAATTTATTCTATCCAAACCACGAAAAACTAAACTAGGAGACTATCGTGCAATGCCTCAAAAAAACCGGTTTATAATTACGGTAAATAACGACTTAAATCCTGTACAATTTCTGGTAACTGCGCTTCATGAGATAGCACATCACGTCACCTTCACTAAATACAAAAACTTCGTTAAACCCCATGGAGTGGAGTGGAAACAGGAATACCAGCGGATATTTATGCCGCTAATCTTAAATGAAAACATTGAAGACTCTCTAAAAAAAATGTTCGCATCTCATATCCAAAATCCAAAAGCAACAAGTTATAGTGACGTGCATTTAAACAATTATTTGATTTCAACATTTAATACTTCCGTTAAGCGAGTTGCAGATGCGCCAATGAATAAACCGTTCCTTTTAGGAAGAAGAACATTTATCAAAGAGAAAAAATTAAGAACCAGATATTTGTGTGTTGACTTGAGTAATAATAAAAAATATCTAATTCACGGGCTTACTGAAGTGCACTAATCTAAATCAAGCCCTTTTTAAAGAATATGTGTACTTTCACGGAAATAATTGAAATTTTTGAGTCATGAAAAATAATTATGTAGTTATAATGGCGGGAGGTATTGGCAGTCGTTTTTGGCCAATGAGCAGAACTTCATTGCCAAAGCAATTTCATGACGTATTGGGAATAGGAAGATCGCTTTTACAACTCACCGTAGATAGGTACTTACCAATTTGCCCCAAGGAAAATATCCTTGTAGTAACAAATACTGACTATAAAGAACTAGTTAAAGAGCAATTACCAGAGCTTCAAGATAGCCAAATTTTACTTGAGCCAAGTCGAAAAAACACAGCGCCATGCGTTGCATATGCAGTTTACAAAATAAATGAAATTAACAAAGAGGCAAATATAATTGTTGCTCCTTCTGACCATTTAATTGTAAAAGAAATTGACTTTCAAAAAACAATTAAAAAAGCAATACAAAAAGCAGAAACAGAAAATTGCTTGTTAACCATTGGGATAAAACCAAGTCGCCCTGATACTGGGTATGGATATATCCAATTTGAAGACGATAATAATCCAAATCAGTCAATAAAAAAGGTCCACACATTTACAGAAAAACCGCCTTTGGATCTTGCAAAAAGATTTATTGAAAGTGGCGAATTTTATTGGAATTCGGGAATGTTTATTTGGAATGTAAAAAGCATTATAGCTGCCTTTGAAACTCATTTACCAGATCTAAATAAATTATTTGCAGAAGGTATTGGCAAATACGCAACTTCAGAAGAAGAAACATTTATCAATCATATTTACCCCCTTTGTAAAAACATTTCCATTGACCACGGTTTAATGGAGAAAGCTAAAAACGTATATGTAATCTTAGCTGATCTAGGCTGGAGTGACCTGGGCACTTGGGGTTCTCTTTATACACATGTAGAAAAAGATGAGGCAAACAATGCTATAATCGGAGACAATGTTTTGACTTATGATAGTCGCAATAATATCGTCATGATGCCCAAAGGAAAACTTGCGGTTATCCAGGGTTTAGTTGACTATATAATAGTTGAAAGTAATGACACTTTATTAATTTGCAAAAAGCAGGATGAACAAAAAATCAAGCAATTTGTTAATGATATAAAAGTGAAAAAAGGAAGCGATTTTGTTTAGTCAAACACTATCGTAAAACATCTTTTCTTTCCGAATCCATTCTTAAAAGGATAAAAATCATTATTGAAAATCCAAGTATTGCCGATCCACCTTTACTAAAAAACGGTAAAGGGATTCCAATTACAGGAGCTAAACCAATTACCATTGCAATATTTATCATGTAGTGGAAAAATATTATACTCGCAGTGCAATACGCGAATATTCTCGTAAATTTACTTTTCTGCCGTTCTGCAATCATTATTAGCCTAATAAGGAAGGCGGTGTATAATATAATCAATAAAAAACTCCCTAAAAAACCCCACTCTTCGGCCCACGAACAAAATATAAAATCGGTACTCTGTTCCGGAACATGCTTATATTTATCATTACTTAAGGTTCCCTTGAAGTATCCCTTCCCCGCTGGACCTCCTGACCCAATTGCCGACAGTGCTTGATAACTATTATAACCAACTCCTTTTCTATCCAGCTTCAAGCCAAACATTACTTCAAAACGATCTCGATGTCGATCTTTAAACACAGTGTCATAAGCATAATTACAAGAGAACACTAGCAGCATTGCCAAAGCTCCACCTACGATATTTGTAATGTATTTCGACCCTCGATATCGAGGCATAACCAAGTAGGTAATACCAAAATGAATTAGAACAGTAGCGATCAGTATTACAACTAAGTACAGGTAATTTGCTTCGAATACCCAGCCAAAAACATTGACATTCGCCTCAGAAGCTTTAAAAAAAATTGCCATTACCCCGATAATAATTGCAAAAAACATTCCCAGCAGAATATTTCCTGACAATCCCTCTCTATACATCACAAAAATAAAAGAGAAAAAAACGAGTAAAGTTCCTGGATCTGGTTGTTGCAAAATCAGCAACCCTGGAACAGCAATAAGAAAAAAGACAATCACTTTGGTTTTAGCTTCTTGTATTTTAACCCCGGAAGTGCTTAAAAAATGAGCAATCGCTAATGAAGTGGCGAATTTTGCAAATTCTGATGGTTGAATGGTAAATCCACCAATTTTAAACCATGAATGGGCTCCTTTAATAGCAGGCATAAACAGAACTATCAAAAGCATTAACGTTACCACTCCGTATACTATGTAAGATGAATTCTTAATGAAATTACCCTCTAATGTAAGAATCAAAACTCCCATTATTAAAGATATTATTATCCATACTAATTGTTTGCCATAAGCTCTGTCTAACGAATAAATCTGTGGTGACTCTTCACTAAAAGAGGCAGAATATACAGTAAGTAATCCGGTAAAAACCAGCACTAAAAATAATACCAATAAAGGAACGTCCACTTTACCTATGATATTTTTCGCTCTATTTTCCACTATTTAAAATCCGAATGTTTATCCAATATGACTGCATCTAAAACCTGTTGTTCTTTCTTTTTTCCTTGCTCCGAAAGTTCTTTTAGCAAATACTTCTCAATCATCAGACTTGCTATTTTTGCTGCCCATACTCCCCCCCAAGTGCCATATTCAACGTACACAGCAATAGCAATTTGAGGATTTTCCTTAGGGGCAAAAGCAATAAAGACTGAATGGTCATTAAATGTTTCGTTTTGAACAGTGCCAGTTTTACCACACACGCTGATACTATCAATTTTAGCAGCTCTAGCAGTTCCATTGTCCACAACCATCTCCATAGCGTTTACAACTGGATCGAAATATTTAGCTGCTGCCATGGTAAAGTTTTTTTTCAAATATTCTGACCTTTTACTACCATTTTCTCCTATTTTTTTTACTAAATGGGGGGTGTAGTAATATCCTCTATTAGCAATTATGGCAGCCAAGTTTGCCATTTGCAACGGAGAAACGCCAATCTCGCCTTCTCCTATACTATTTGAATAGATAGTGCTAAATGCCCATTTATGTTTTCCATATGGATTAGATTTAGACGGGAACTCATTATCATAATAATTTGCATCGGGTATTCTGCCTGTTTTAACCCCGGGTATATCTGTATTTAATTTTGTTCCTAAACCAAAGCTTTTTACAGAAGCATTCCATTTTTCGATTCCTAAACGACTATCTTTAAAAATACTACTTTCCTCGCCTCTTTGTATCAATCGCTTATAAACTTGATAAAAATAAGGATTACATGAGTGTTTAATTGCAATTTGAACATTACTCGGATCTTCATGATTATGGCAATTTATTAGTGCTTTATTACACGCAAATCCAGTATTTTCAAATATTACACCTTCTTGCATTGCGATTAAAGCTTGCACTAGCTTAAATATAGATCCAGGTCGATAATTGTCATTGTAAATTGGTCTATTTATTATTGGTTTTAGGGTATCATTATTTAAGAGCACTTGGTAATTCTCACTAAACTCTCTTCCTGAGAGTTTATTTGGATCAAACGAAGGGGCGGATATCATAGCCAATATCTCACCTGTAGATGGCTCTATTGCCACAATACTTCCTAATTTATTTTTCATTAACAATTCTCCATAAGCCTGCAGCTTTACATCAAGAGAAGTATACAGGCTATTTCCAGCTATTGCATAAGTCTCTTCCAAATTGGTTTTGTCATTTCCAGCATAGTCCCTTAAGAAAAATGCACTTCCTCGTTCCCCTCTAAGTTCTTTTTCATATACTTTTTCAAGTCCAGTAACACCTACGTAGTCGTTTTGATTATAATATCTTTCTCCTCCATTTTGATCCGCATAGTATTGTTCGGCACTTATTTTTCGAACGTACCCAAGGACATGGGCTGCAACACCATAAGGGTATCCTCGATTTGTACGTCGTTTTGAATCAAAGCCATTAAAACTTTTCAAGTGCGGGACAATCCTACTATATTCCTCTTTTGACATGGATTCGATGAAAGTGGAAGCTTTGTAACTTACGTTATACCCTGTACTTGCATATTCTATTTTTTTTAAAAACTCTTCTCTAGAAATTTTAAATAATGCACAAAACTGAACAGTATCAAAGTCTTTTACGTCTTTAGGGGTAACAAGAATATCATACACTTGATTAACTGCAACTAGTAGCTCCCCGTTTCTGTCATATAGCAAACCCCTTGCTGGATGTATTGTTACTTTATGATGAGATATTTGTTCTGCCCTGTTTTTCCAGTCATCATTCAAAACCTGTATGTACAAGAGCCTTATACCAAACACAAGTGTAACGACAAGCATAATTAGAATAATTATCCATCTTCTATTTTGAAAAGAATCCAAACTATTTTCTTTTTACAGTTAAATACTGTGTTAAAATGATCAGTAAGACTGAAATAATGCTCGAGAAAAGAGTCTTGAGTAAAATCACATGAAAGTCAGAAAACCGCATGACTTCTATCGTAAAATACCAAAGATGAAACACTATAGCGGCTAGACTTACAAATACTAAGTAAATATTCTTCCTCATAGAGTATATAGAGGGAGACTTTAGAATATCGAACCCTTCGCGAGGTTCTATCAATTTTAATAAATAGGGCCGCGAATACCCTAAAACAACCATGGCGGAAGCGTGCATACCAGGGGTGCTTTTAAATACATCAACCATCATTCCAATAGAAAATGCCAAAAACATTAGCGCACCATTTGAAATAGTAAGCGGCAACATTAAAACAAAAAGAAAATAAACAGATGGTACAATAAACTCGCTAGCATATCCAAAACTAATTTGGTCTACAACCAAGACTTGAAGTAAAATAAGCACAATAAATTGCAGCACATATTTAACAATCGGATTCATGTTAATTTTGATTACTTATTAATTCCTTAAATTCATTTTTCAATACATTGTCAATTACTTGAACGCTATAAACGTTGGAAAAATCTTCTGCTAAATTTATTTTAACTTTTAAATACACTTCTCCAGGAATGTCTTCCACAGACAAAACAAATCCAACCATTTCTCCCATAGGAAACAGTCCGTTTGAGCCACGGGTAAGAATTTCATCCCCTGGTTTCACCTCCACATAGTTCGGAATATCAACTACTGTTGCCGTCCTCCAATCATCAGATAGAGTCCATTTTACAAACCCAAAACTTTTTGATTTTTTATGGATTACTTCCAAAATAAAATCTTCATGTATAAGAGGTTTTACATACGTATAGTAAGCGGAACTGCTCGTAGTTATGCCAATAATTCCTTTTGTTCCAACAACGCCCATTTCAGGCCTGACATTGTTCTCCGTGCCTTTATTTATAGTAATACTATTTTTTCTTCCGTTTTTAGAACTGCTTATTATTTTCGCATTTAAAAAATCAAACTGTTGTAAGTAATTTGTATCATCCACGGAAGTAAACGCATCTCCTGTCAAAACCATATGACCAGATAGCTTTTTCTTTAAAGAAGCATTTTGAATACGAAGTTGTTCTACTTCGGAAGACAGATGGAAATATCCAGATACATTTGAACTCGCTTCATAAATTCCTCCTGTTATAATATTGGAGGAATTGGCAAATGAAACGTGGTGATATGAATTTATACTCGAAAACAAAAAGACAAAACAAATCAGTTGAAAGCCAAGAAAAAGAAAGAATGAACTATACTTTTGTATAAACTTCAATAAGTTATTCATTCTCTATAACGATTAATTTATTGCTTAAGCTTTGATTAAGAATTGAAATTTATCCAAGTTTTTTAATGCAATTCCTGTTCCACGAGCAACAGCCCTTAAAGGATCCTCAGCAATATGGACAGGAAGTTTGGTTTTTAAAGAGATCCGCTTATCTAATCCTCTCAACATTGAACCTCCACCAGCTAAATAAATGCCGGTTTTATATATGTCTGCAGATAATTCAGGGGGCGTCATTTCAAGACAACTTAAAATTGCATCTTCAATTTTGGTAATAGACTTGTCCAATGCGTGAGAAATTTCTTGGTACGAGACGTAAATTTCTTTCGGTATACCAGTCATCAAATCTCTCCCTCTAACCGCATAATCGTCTGGAGGGTTCTCTAAATCAGGAATTGCCGATCCGACTTCAATTTTGATTTGCTCTGCAGTTCTTTCTCCAATTAATATGTTGTGCTGCCGTCTCATGTATTCTTCAATGTCTGAAGTGAAATCATCTCCGGCAACACGAATCGACTTGTCACATACAATACCTCCTAAAGCAATCACTGCAATTTCAGAAGTACCACCTCCTATATCAATAACCATGTTTCCCATGGGCTCTTCCACATCAACACCTATTCCAATGGCCGCAGCCATTGGTTCGTGAATTAGGTAAACTTCCTTCCCTCCTGCGTGCTCAGCAGAATCAATTACAGCTCTTTTTTCTACCTCAGTAATTCCAGAAGGTATACAGATAACCATCCGCAAAGAAGGTTGAAAAAACCTTCCGGTTTTTATCATTTTAATCATCCCCCGAATCATGTGCTCTGCAGCTTGAAAATCTGCAATCACTCCATCTTTAAGGGGTCGTATTGTTTTAATGTTGTCATGCACCTTTCCGTGCATTAACTGAGCTTTTCTTCCGATTGCAATAATCTTACCTGTTGTTCTATCCATTGCAACGATTGAAGGCTCATCTACAATAACCTTATCATTATGAATAATCAGTGTATTGGCCGTTCCTAAATCAATTGCAACTTCCTGCGTGAAAACACTAAATAACCCCATTTTTTTATATATTTTTTAGTATAAACAAACCACTTTTATTTGAATCTGTTAATTTACTTAATTAATCGCTAACTGCAATCTATTATTAGTGTTTAAAATGTCTATTTCCGGTAAACACCATTGAAATATTATTATCGTTGCAGTAATTTATAGACAACTCATCCTTAATTGATCCTCCTGGCTGAACCACAGATGTTATGCCAGCATTTCCAGCTATTTCTACACAATCCGGAAAAGGAAAAAACGCATCCGACGCCATAACAGCTCCGCTTAAGTCAAAATTAAATGACTCTGCCTTATGGATTGCTTGTCGCAAAGCATCAACTCGTGATGTTTGACCTGTACCACTCGCTAGTAATTGTCCATTTTTAGCTAGCACAATTGTATTGGATTTTGTATGCTTTACCAATTTATTTGCAAACTCTAAGTCCAATAATTCCTGCTCCGTTGGACTCGTTTTTGTTCTTGATTCAAAATTTTCTTTCTTATCTGTAATTAAATCTTTTTCTTGATACAGAACTCCATTTAATAATGTTCTCACTTGCGATTTAGGCAACTTAACTTGTTTTTGAATCAATATAATTCGATTCTTTTTCTGTTTCAGCACCTCTAAAGCCTCATTCGAATATGAAGGCGCTATAACTACTTCACAAAACAGCTGGTTCACCTCATTCGCTGTGGCAATGTCAATCTCTCTATTTGCTATCAATATCCCTCCAAAAGAAGAAACAGGGTCGCCTGCCAAGGCGTCTTTATAAGCTTCAACCAAAGAACCTCTTGTTGCTAAACCACATGCGTTGTTGTGCTTTAAGATTGCAAAAGTAGGCCCTTCGTTTTGGAAATCGTTCATTAACTGAACGGCTGCGTCAACATCTAACAAGTTGTTGTATGAAAGTTCCTTTCCATGGAGCTTGCCAAACAACTCATCCAAATCTCCATAAAAAACTCCTTTTTGATGCGGATTTTCACCATATCTCAAAACGGATGACTTCTGAATACTTTGCTTTAATACGGAATCATCTTCTCCTCTAAAATAATTAAATATATGTGTATCGTAATGTGAAGAAACATTAAACGCATCTTTTGCGAAAGTTTTTCTATCATCAATACTCGTAGCGCCTTCCTTTTTATTCAAAATATTTAAAAATGGTAAATACTGATCTCTTGATGGGATAATAACAACATCTTTATAATTTTTAGCTGCTGCTCGAATAAGAGAAATACCTCCTATATCTATTTTCTCAATTATATCAGCGTGTTCTGCTCCTGAAACAACAGTGTCTTCAAAAGGGTATAAATCAACAATTACTAAGTCTATCTCTGGAATATCATACTCTTCTAATTGAGCAACATCGCTAGCCAATTCTCTTCTGCTCAATATTCCCCCAAACACCTTTGGATGAAGTGTTTTTACTCTCCCCCCTAAAATCGAAGGATAACTCGTTAAGCTTTCAACCGGGACAACTCTAACCCCCAGCCCTTCAATAAAACTTTGCGTTCCTCCTGTTGAATATATTGTCACATTTAGCGCGTCTAATTTATTAATAATCGCCTCCAAGTTTGATTTGTCAAAAACGGAGATCAACGCGCTTTTTATTTTCTTCTCTGCACTCATTGTAAATAGCTATTTCCCACTAATTATTCAGCAGATGCAATTTTACTAAGAATCTTGCGATATTCAAGAGCCGAAAAGCCATATGTTAATAACTAAAAACGAATGTTTAAAACACCTTTGCTATAAGGTGAAACTCTTTTATTTTGACCGATACTTTTTATACAATTGTATCCCCATCATTAAGAGAATTGCAACACTAAAAAACCCAACAACTCCATAAACCCAATTGACAGCGTTTTTTAGTTCAATAATAAAAACCATAGCCACTAAAAACAGAGTAGCAACTTCGTTCCAAATTCGCAATTTACCGGAAGTATAGCCTCCTATTCCTTTTTGCAAATCAGAAAACACTTTATGACAAATAAAATGATACACCAACAACAACAAAGCAAATGAAAGTTTTACATGCATATAACCAAAGTCTAATAATTCAGGCTTCAGTATCAACATCCACCCGCCAAAAAAAACAGTAAGAACCATAGCGGGCCAGGCAATAATATGCCAAAGCCTTTTTTGCATTATTTTATACTGATTTTGAAGAATTCTCTTCTCTTCAATTTCCTTTTTATCTGCTTCGACATAATAAATAAACAGCCTGACTATGTAGAACAATCCAGCAAACCAACTTACCATAAAAATAATGTGCAAAGACTTTATAATGTTATAACTTTCATTCATTATGAGCAAATGTAACACTCGCTTTCCAATTAACTTTAAGTAAGGCTTCATTTTTGCGTAAAAAAATCTACATGATCTATGTTTTAAGCATATCCTAGATTAAAATGCTAATCAACTTATTTTTATATGTCAACTAACAATTGTATATTCGCGCACTTAAATTTTAAAAGAAATGGCATTAATTGGAAAAATTAGATCAAATCAAAAAATACTAGTGGTATTCATCGGACTAGCAATGGTGCTATTTGTTGTTGACCCACAAACTCTTTTTGGAGGTGGTTCTAAAGGAGAACAACCAATAGGGGAGATTTTTGGTGATGAAATCATGGATAGTGATTGGAAATATGACAATAGAGTTGAATTTGCATCTTACAATTACAGAGGACAGAAACAACAATACGGACAAGACCCTATTTTAACAGAACAAGAATCCGATCAAATAAAAAATCAAGTTTGGAGTCAAATGATTTTGGACACTCTATATGGGGTTGAGTTAGAAAAATTAGGCCTCGCTGTTTCTCCAGCAGAGCTAAACGAGAGTTTACTCTACGGCATTAAACCGGCTACTTTTCTTCAAAATCAGTTTTCTTATGGAACAATGAACCCACAAACAGGACAGGAAGAAAACAAAATATTTGTTCGTGATTCTTTGATTAAAAGATTAAATCTACTTATTAATGGAAGTAACTTGGAAAATAAACAACAATTAAAAAGTTTAGAAGACCAACTGATTAAAGAAAGGATCCGTGAAAAATACATCGGAATGGTTAAGTATGGTTTCACAGGAACAACTGAAGATGCAAATAGGAACTATGCTGAAACAGGAACTTCTGCATCAGTAAGCTATATCTACAAAGATTTTGCAAGCGTCCCAGATTCTGTCATTAACATAACAGAAGAAGACTTAAAAGCCTATTACGAAGAGCACCGATTTGAGAAAAAATGGAAACAAGAAGTTGAAATGAGATCCTTTAACTATGTGACGTTTGAAGTGTTACCTTCTAATAGAGACATAAATGCTGCCATCACAAGACTAAGTAAAGATAAAGGGAGCTTTAAAACTTCTCAAAATGATTCTATGTTTGTTACAAACAATTCTTATTCTTTCAACAACGGTGCGGCTAACATATCTCAAATTTTACCTAAAGCACCTTACGAAGGGGGAGACTTCCCTATTGAAATGGACAATCAAATCCTCTCTGCATCTCAAGGCGATGTAGTTGGCCCGTTCTCTAACGGAGAAGAAGTATTGATGGTGAAAATTAGAGAAACGGGAACTAGGGAAGAAGCAACTGCCAAAAACATTTTCTTTTCTACAAATGGAATGGAAGATGATCTGAAATTAAAAAAGAGAAAGACACTTGATAGTTTATTTAGAATAATCAAAATAGATACAAGTAAATTTTCAGAATTAGCAAGTGTTTATTCTGATGATGTTGTTTCCAAATACAATAACGCTAAACATGAATGGTTTCAAAAAGGGAAAATACACGCCAACACCAAATTTGAATCTTTTTGTTTTGAAAAACCAATTGGTTCTTTCGAAATCGTTGAAACCAAAAATGGCCTTCATATAGTTCAATTATTAGGCAGAGAAATTCGGGAGTTTCAATTAATTGCTATTTGCGATACAAAAGTAACGGCTAGTAAAGCTACAACTGATTCAATTTATGACGCAATTGGATCACCTTTATACTATAGCATAAAAGAAAACGGATATGAAACGGCAATAGAGGCAGCAGGACTAACATCAATGGAAGCTAAAAACGTAAGAATTGACTACCCTCAAATGGGAAACCTTCCTAAATCAATGTCTCTATTAAAATGGGCTTTTAACAGTGAGATTGGCGCTACAATGGAAGCAGAATTAATTGAAGGAAACACAAAATATGTAGTAGCTTATTTAACTGAAGCTATTCATGAAGGAGATCCTGAATTTGAATCTATCAAATCAATGATGAGGCCAGAGGTTCTTAAAAAGAAAAAAACTGAATTCATTTCTAATCAGCTTGCTGAATCTATTTCATTAGAGGATGCAGCTAACAAAATAGGGGTAACTCCAGCACAAGCTAAATTAACATTATCTATGAATACATTTCCAGGGATCCCTGGAAACAACCCAAGTGTTATTGGTGAAATATTCACTCTTAATCAAGGTGAATTATCAAATGTAATGGTCGGAGAAAACGGCGTTTATATTGCTGTAGTAGAAAGCAAGGTTGTAGCAATAAAATCTGAAGATATTAGTGTAAATAAAGGAATTGTAACAGAAGATTTAAGAAGTAACATTGATAATCGATTAATTCAAGCATTGTACAATATTGCAGAAGCGAAAGACTGGAGAATGAAACGAACTGTTATGAATCCATAAAACAATATTAAGCAGGAACTACCGTTAAATACATTAATTCAAGTTCTTTTGTCAAATGCATACTATTTTTTAGTAGGTTTGATTTATTATTAACAGCATTTATTGCACTATATATACCCATGGGAAAAGGAAGACCATCAACAGCACCAAAGAAATTAAAAGACGGTTTCTATGTTGACATTGCCAACAAAGGAGCTAACTCAGGAATCAAAATTCGTAGGGATACGCACGAAGAGATGATGGCTGCTGTAAAAGAATACGAAAAAACAAAACGCATTATTATTTTAGGTGAATCTAAAAATGGTAAATGGATAAATAAAAAGAAATAAGCATTTATCGACTGCAATTTATAGCATTGTTTGTAAAAAATAAAAATGGGAGGTAATCAATTGCCTCCCATTTTTATTGCTATAAAGTTTTTTACACTGGTGCAACTTTTCAAGCTTTAGAGGAATATGCTGATTGACTTTACAGAATATAAACACTATAAGACGATGGTTTTACTGCATAGTTGACATAACTATCAGCCATACAGAAATCTATTAGGTCGGAGTTAATTTTCGCTTTCTGAACAACCAACTTATGTCTTCTAACGTTAATGTTACCTAAGTGCATTTTTCAAAAAAACATTCGATATGCGAAACCTTTACTTTGTATTTCTGTTATATTACATAATTAAGAAAGATATTCTCTATGAAAAAAGTGTTTTTAATCTCCTCGTTTTTAATTTTTATTTCTCTTTTTAGTAACGCTCAAATTGATTATCAAGTTCAAATCGATGATTTGTACTCCGCTGCAGATGCGAGTGATGGATCTGGAAATGAAGATCCGACTTGGAAAGTTGAGCTTACCGACAATGGTGGTGGTGCGCCTATCGTAACCGGATGTCTCAATGCAACTATTACCAATGGTACCTGGTGGTCTGCATCTGGTGGAGTTTTTCCAATTAATTATACATCAGTGCTAAACTCTCCCGCTACTTTTTTTGCAACAACAATGGAATGTTGGGAAGAGGATGGATGGGTATTAGGATGTGACTCTGACCCCTGTATTTATACTAACTGTGCAAATATTTTGTTGAACAGTGACGATGGCCATGCTCCTGCTGGATTAGGAAACGGCAGTACTGGAAATACTGGAAATATTAATTTTATAAATGATGCTCCTTGTACTTGGAATCCATATGAATTGGATATTTCTGGAGACGATGTTAATGGATCGCCTGCTAATTATAAGGCACGTATTTCCGTTTATTGGGAACCAAATGGAGGAACAGATGCCGGTTCTATAAACGGTGTTCAAACAGTTTGTTCAGGTGATGATCCTACATTGCTAGGAAGTGTTGCCGGTGGCACGCCATCAATTTATTCTTCATGGTATACTTACCAATGGCAAGAAGATGTGGGGTGCACTGGGACTTTTACGGATATTCCATTTGCTACTAGCGCTACTTATGATCCTCCTATTATTTCACAAACTACCTGCTTTCAAAGAGAGGTTAGATCAGCTAATTGTATTAACATACTTTCAAACCCGATAACAATTACAGTGATTCCCGCTTCAACTGCTCCAAGCTCCATTAATTCCACACAAACTGTTTTATGTGGTGCGGGAACAATAGATTTAAATGTTTTTGGTGGTTCGTTAGCGGTTGGTGATGCCTGGGTATGGTATGATGGTGATCCAAATGGCACTGGAGTTTCAATCGGCACAAATTCACCACTTTCAAATTATGTGGTTAGTGCAACCACAACCTTTTTTGTAAGAGCTGAAGGGGCATGTGGAAATACAGC
>CAWUXI010000105.1:0-18110 GCA_963926405.1 uncultured Flavobacteriales bacterium | reverse complement strand
AGTTGATAGAAGTATATTAAAGCCTTATAGCATTAGTTTATAATTATCCACTTATTCATTTACCTTTGTCAGCTTAATAAATACACATGACATTTAAAGATTTACATATAATAGAACCTATTCTTAGAGCAGTTGAAGAAGAAGGTTATACAGACCCAACTCCGATTCAAGAACAATCAATCCCAATATTACTTAAGGGAAAAGATTTATTAGGATGTGCTCAAACCGGAACAGGTAAGACGGCATCTTTTGCAATACCTATTTTACAGCATATTTACTTAGATAAACAGCAAAACACTGGAGCACGAACGGTTAAAGCTTTGATAATAACTCCTACAAGAGAACTGGCAATACAAATTGCGGATAGTTTTACTTCCTATGGAAAACACACAGGAATTAAAAATACTGTCATTTTTGGAGGAGTGAAACAAGGGCAGCAGACGAACGCATTAAGAGCTGGAGTTGATGTATTAGTTGCAACACCAGGAAGGTTATTAGATTTGATGCAACAAGGATTTATAACTCTGAAGCACATTGAATATTTTGTATTGGATGAAGCTGACCATATGTTAGATATGGGATTTATCCATGATATAAAAAAGGTGATTGCACAATTACCGCAAAGACGGCAATCTTTATTTTTCTCAGCAACAATGCCAAAATCAATTGTTGAATTATCTGGGGAGATTTTAGGGAATCCGGAAAGGGTAACAATTCAACCGAAACAAGCTACTGCAGAAAAGGTGGATCAAGCGTTATATTTTGTAACTAAACCAAGTAAGACTAAATTACTGATTCATTTAATTGAAGAAAAGAATGCAAAGTCTACTTTGGTTTTTTCAAGAACAAAGCATGGAGCAGATAAAATTGTTAAAAGCTTAATAAAAGCTGGGGTTAAAGCCGCAGCAATTCATGGGAATAAGGCTCAAAATGCTCGGCAAAGAGCCCTTAATGCTTTTAAAGATGGTGACTTATCTGTTTTAGTTGCTACTGATATTGCAGCGCGTGGTATTGATGTTGATGATTTGTCATTAGTAATTAATTTTGATTTACCCAATGTACCTGAAACGTACGTCCACCGAATTGGAAGAACAGGTAGAGCAAAAGCAAGCGGTATTGCATTGTCTTTCTGCGATGCTGAAGAGAAAGCTGATTTAAAGGAGATTGAGAAGCTAATCAACCAAAAAGTTCCAGTAATATCAGATCATCCTTTTGCACATGAAGGAGTAGAACAGGCTCCAATGGCAAAGAAAGCACCACAGCAGCAGAATTCTAGGCATTCTAATAGCCAAAAGAGTAGAGGAGCGGGTTCTGGAAACAGCAACAGTGGAGGTAACAAGAGAAACTGGAAACAACGTAGGTAAGAGTTCAATCATTTAATGCCATTAACCGCCGAGGAAAAATATCGCTATAGCCGTCACTTATTACTACAAGAAGTGGGATTGGAAGGCCAAGAGAAATTAAAGCAGGCTAAGGTTCTTGTTGTTGGTGCTGGAGGCTTAGGTTGTCCCGTTTTACTTTATTTAGCAGCTGCTGGGGTTGGATCAATCGGAGTTATTGATTTTGATACGATTGATGTGTCAAACCTGCAACGTCAAATACTGTTTAGTGCAGATGATGTTGGTAGGAGCAAGGCTGAAGTTGCAAAAGAGAAATTGAATGCCAACAATCCATTTATAGATGTTGTAGCTTATAATGAGGAACTGACAAATGAAAATGCCTTAGAGATATTTAGCACGTTCGATATAATTGTTGATGGTACTGATAATTTCCACACCCGATATATGGTGAATGATGCTTGTCTAATAGCAAATAAGCCATTGGTGTATGGAGCGATTCATAAATTTGAAGGACAAGTATCTGTTTTTAATTATCAAGAAGGACCTACTTATAGATGTTTGTTTCCCACTCCACCAAAAGCTGGAAGTATTCCTTCGTGTTCTGAAGTAGGAGTTGTTGGCGTTTTACCTGGAATTATAGGAACACAACAAGCGAACGAAGTAATTAAAATCATTTTAGGAATAGGAAAAGTGTTATCTGGGAGATTAATGATATATAATGCACTTTCATCTTCATTTATGGAGATGAAAATTAATAATACCTTCGTTGAAGTACTTACTAAAGAGGAGTTTTTAAAATTTGATTATCAACGTTATTGTGAAATTTCAATTATTTTAGAAAAAAGCATTACCCTTGAGGAATTAGCCCATTTATCTTCAGAGGTTTTTGTTATTGATGTTAGAGAGATTTGGGAGCAACCGCAATTGGAAAATAAACATGTTTTGCACGCACCATTGCACGAAATTGGTGCTTATGTAAAAGAAATTCCGACAGATAAAAAAGTATATGTCATCTGTCAGCATGGAGTTAGAAGTAAAGTGGCAATTGAATATTTAGAAAAAGAATATAATTTCACAAACCTAATAAATGTTGAAGGGGGAATGTTAGGGTGACTTTTATGCGCTAAACAAAAGAGAATAGATTAACAGAGTGTCTAAATGTGAATTGTTCTGATGCCTAAAAAATAAAATATGAGTGAAAAAAAAATAAAAAATGTATTTGTTGATGGAGCAATAACTCCTGACAAAATAGCTACATCAATAGCGCATCATCAGGTGAAAACAAATATAGGGGCGCACGATATTTTTTTAGGACAAGTTCGAGCAGACATAATAGAAGGTAAAGAAGTTGTAGCTATAGATTACTCTTGTTATGAAGAGATGGCGAATCAAACTTTTCATGAGATTCGTGAAGCTGCATTTGAAAAGTATGATCTTACTTGTATGCATATTTATCACAGTAAAGGAGTTGTAAAAACGGGTGAAATATGTCTGTTTGTATTTACATCTTCAGCACATAGAAAAGATGCAATGGATGCTTGTGGTTATTTAGTAGAGGAGATAAAGGCTAAAGTTCCTGTATTCGGAAAGGAATTATTTTCGGACGACACCCATATTTGGAAAGAGAATAAATAATTAAAGTATACTACTCCGTTTCTTTAATAAACTGCTCTATCAAATCAATTGTAGTATGCGGATGAATCATATAAAAAAGGTGTTCCTTAAATAACTCTTTCTCATTTGCATTTGTTACATCAATAATTGTAGTGTTTTTGCTGGTCTCGTATAAGTGAGGGACAAACTTAGCTATTGGATCAATATCACTTTTTAATACTAAAGTCGGTATATTGTTATTTTCAAACCCAGTTAGTGTTTTAATCTTGTCTAATTCTTTTGATTCTCTTAAGGCAGATTGTATTTGAATTGCAAATATTTTAATTGGTAATTTATTTAGTGTGTGTTCAATAGGTATTTTATTCAGTTCAGGAAGCATGTCCATATCTGCAACCAAAACCATTATACGTTGTTTTATAGCTTTCCATATTCTATTATGAATTGTGGAGTCTGATTTTATCAACCAATTTGTTAGCCCAATTGCGAGGTAACGCATTCCCTTTTTAGTTTCAAAGGGGCGCATTGTTCGTGTAGCTAAAAACAGCGATTTATCCACCACAGAAATTTTTGATTTGAGAATTATATTGTCCATAAATCTTGCTGTGGCGTGTTTAGTCTCAGATCCAAAAAATGGATTACAGGCTATTCTTCCTTTTAGGTAGGTTCTGACAGCATCATATTTCTGTATATTTTCACTTATCATTAGCATGTATGTGTTTGCCATTGAGTGATCAAAAATGTATACAGGGTGGCCAAGTTTGCCAAAGTATCCAACAGTATGGTTTATGTTTTTCGCTACAAATTTTGAATATAGTTTTGGAGGTAAAGCATGTGGGATGGAACCATAATGCATTGCAGCAGCAATATATTTATTGGGAGGAATAAAAGCTAACAAAGCATCAAAAGTATTTAACCCTAAAAACCCGTGAACCATAATTATTACTGGCAGCTTTTTTTTCTTTTTTTCATCAAAAGGCAAAGCCATATCTATGGTGATATGCGTATCTCCAAATTTTGTTTCTCTTTGCAGTTTTACTTGTGGCCAGGTTAATGCCTGATCATCGATGAAAACCGTCATTCTATTTTTCACGTCATCTATAAAACGCAAAAAACTGGGGCTTTCATTCTCTTTTCCCCATTTGTAATAGAGCCAAGCTAGCGGCATTCTTTTTTCAGATTTAGTAGCTAGGAAGGCAATTCGAGCGGATTTTTTTAAAAATGAAGGAGTATACGTCAGCTCGGGCTCTTCAGTATCTTTTACTATAACAACTAAGTCTTTTGATTTAAAAGCTGTTGATTTTTTTGTTATCCCTGCAACTTGTCCAGTTGTAGTGGAGGCTAAAAAAACATAATCAAGGCCTTTTTTATTTAGTTTATTGAGGGATTTTGCCAAAGAGGTGTTTAACCCATCTTTATAGGCTTCTAGGTTTTCTCGGTCCAAGCTTCTTCCTAAAATTTGATCCTTATTTATTTTTTTAGTCTCGATTAAAGCTTTGAAAAATGAAATTGCATCCATAACATCAACCAATCCTCTTTGCCTTTTTAACCTAGAGTTGATGCATGTGTAATTAATTCGTTCTGGGTGCAAGATTTCATCATAGTGAGCCAGAATGTATGTGTATGCTCCAGAGGGTGATTGTCCGTGCGATAACCCCACTAGGAACTCTTCATTGTTCTCAGTTACTTGATTTGCATTTCTTATAAAATCGGCCCCTATTTCTTGATCAAACTCTTCTTTGCTTTTACAATAGATAGTTGTAGGAGCTACATATCGTAATGATTCTTTTAGAGCAGGTATTATTTTAGCCATTGCTTCGGTCAACATCTTTTTTTGTTTTGATAAAACAACATTAAAGCTTACAATATACTAGATTATGCAATACGTAGAAGTTATGATTGGTATTTATTCGCCGAATAATTATTACCTTTAGGTTTATTAAATGGGTTATTAAAAAAGGAGAATAGCAGCAAGATGAAAAACAAAGGAGAGGTGAAAGAGATGTATTTAGCCAAGAAATCGGCTAAAATCCTGAAGCCTTTGTTAGAGAAGTATTATCGAGCAAAATTTATTGGAATAGATAATATTCCGGATACTCCATTTTTAGGAATCGGAAATCATTTGGGAGTTCACTTTATGCCTGAATCTTTTTTATGGCTCACGAAATATTATTCTTTAAAAAACAAACCTCCTATGAAAGTATTGGTTCACAATGCTTTACATAATATTGCAAAATTTCTGGTATTACCTGAAAAAGAATTTGGAATTTTAGATGCGAATCCAAAAAACGCTGTTGAGTCTTTAAAAAATGGTAATTCTATAACAGTTTATCCGGGGGGAGATAGGGAGAATGCTAAACCTTACTCAGAGAGAAATGAAATAAACTTCTACAATCACCTTGGATATATAAAGTCAGCATTAAAAGCGAATGTACCAATTTTACCAATTGTTGGTGTAGGGGGGGGAGAAACTGTTTTTGTGTTGTCATCGGGAGAGAAAATTGCTAAAAAAACGGGATTAACTAAATTATTTAATCTGCATACGTGGCCGATTTATTGGTCATTTCCATTTGGCTGGCACGTAGGCCATTTTCCATTCTTGTCTTTGCCACTCCCTTCACAAGTTACTCTTAGTATATTACCAGCTTACTCCTTGGATGAATATACTGCTGAGGATGCAAATAACACTGAAGTTCTAGAAAAAATTAACAAAGAGATTATTTTTTTAATGCAAACGGAATTGGATAGATTAGCTAAAGGTAGAATACCGATTATAGGGAATATTAACCCTTGATAGAATAAAAATAAGTTATGGCTTTTTAAGGCTCAGGATTGTATGTTTCAACTCTTGTTATAAGTCGTTTTATTCTAAAATCGATTTTACTTCTTTCCAAAATATTTCCGATGATTCGTCAGACCACTCTCCTAATTCCGAATAAGAAATCAAATTAGTTTTGAATAATTCACGTTCCTTAATGCTCTCATTACCTGGGCTAAGATCAATGAAAGCCATGCTCCATTTTCTAAAGGTTCTTTCAGCTATTAAGCTTTTATATAAAAGTTTAATAGCTGAATGACGCTTATCCTTTTTGATATTTAAATAAAGTTCTTCTAATATTGTTCTGTCACCTTCCAATATCTGAAGAAACTGATGATCGTGATAAATAAGAGAGCCTGAAACCCCTTTTTTTTTATTAAAATATCGAGAAGTTTCTAATATATCCGAAATATCCTTAGCAGTTAAATCCAGATTTGCAGTTGAATGATAAACTATTGAATACATAATTAATATTTTTGATTTAACACTTTTCTCAGGAATGCTTTTAAATAAAAACGTTATAACCAAAAAAAAATAGACCAATTTGTCTTGATTCTATTATAAGACCTTCAACTTCAAAAATAGTCAATTAATAATACCGCCACCAAAATTTATAAGTATTTATATTCATTAAAATACTGTTTTACTTAGTTACTTATTTTCGACCAAAAAAAATGAGCGTGAGCCGTTTTTAAATATTAATCCATTTTCCAATCTGGTAAAGGAATTCTGCCAGGAGTATATGGAGCTTTGTGTTTGTCTAACTCCGTTTCCATTTCTTCCACATCTGTTATCAGTTTTTTAAGTTGGTTAAGAAGAGGCTCAAATTCTTGTCCAGCTTCTTCATACAACCTAATAGAGGTTTGTGAGGCAGTTGATGAGTGACTTAGCGTGCTCCAAATAGCAGTTTCAATTCTATCTGAAAGACTATTTTTAACTTCAAACTCTCTAGAGGATAAACTTGATTCGCCATAGAATGCTATTTCTAATGTGATGATATCGTTTTCTGCTTTTTTAGCTTTTGGCATTAAAGATAGCGGTAGTTGAGGTACAGATTCGATAGCAATCTTTATAAATTTCACTCGCGTATCAATGTCCGATAGAATCTTTTCAGCCCCACGAACAGCTCTTTGCAAATCACTTATTTTTTGTTGAAAAGCCAAAGCTTCTTCTTTATTTAATTCAGGAAGAGAAAGGTTGTTTAATGGTTTGATTTCAAACGATATAGGATCCGTTAATTTTGAAATAATTCCATTATGACTTTTGTACATTTCTACAGAATACTTTCCTGGAACTGCAATTGGTCCTTCATCAGAACCAGAATACCTTCCAATTTCTTTTGGTTTCAATAGCAATGGAACCGATGGTGCATGTCTGAAATCCCAAACTAATCTATTTATTCCCGCGGTAACTTTAGTTTTAAGTTTTCTAACTTCAATCCCTTTTGAATCTCTTACAAGGAACAAAAGGAAAGGTTCTTCTTCATTGTCTTCAGCTTTAATTTCTTCTAACGATGGGTAGAAAACATCTCCTCCAGCTTTTTTAATTTTCTTCTCTTCTGCTTGTCGTATTTCTTTGATCGTTTTTAAAGTATCATTCATTATGTATGTAAATACAGCACCGACTGCAGGGTTTGGTGAAGTGAAAAATGATTCACCCATTGAGCTTTTACCTTTCATACCCTTAGGACTGCTTTCTTGGAACATTAAACCTTCTTTGATTGGGTACAACTTACTTTTTACTTCAAAGTCCTGTGGGTTTAAATAGCGAAGAGGAGTGTAGTCATCTAGGATGTAAAATCCACGTCCAAATGAGGCCAATACTAAATCGTTTTCTCTTTCTTGAATTTCAATATCTCTGATTGCAATAGTTGGTAGTCCTGATTTTAGTTGCGTCCAATTCTTTCCGCTGTCGTCAGAAAAGAAAAGTCCAAACTCCGTTCCTGCAAATAATAGGTTTGGATTGATATGGTCTTCGGCAATATCATATACCGATCCTTTTTCTGGTAAATCTCCCTGAACAGGACTCCATGTGGTTCCTTTATCGCTACTCTTAAGAATATAAGGTTTAAAATCACCTCTTTTATGATTGTTAAATACTGCATAAACGGTATTGGTGTCATGTTTAGAACAAACAATTGCATTTACATATGTCATTGGTGAAATTCCTGGAAAGGCTTCTATTTTTTTCCAAGTACTACCGTTGTCTTCGGTGATTTGTATTAGCCCGTCATCTGTACCAATATAAAGGAGTCCTTCTTGTAAGGGAGACTCGTCTAAAGCAACAATGTTCCCAAATATAGTAGTGGATTTATTTTTCATAACGGCGTCCATTCCCCATACACGATCCATCGTTTTCATTTTATTTCGATCTAATTGGCGCGTTAAATCACCACTTATTTCTTGCCAACTATCTCCTCTATCATCACTTTTAAAAAGTTTATTTGCTGCAAAATATAAGCGTTTGTTGTTATGCGGTGAAATTAGTAGTGGTGCATCCCAGTTCCATCGAAGAGCGGGATCTCCCTTTTTGTGCTGCGGTTTTATTGTTACTCTTTCGCCACTTTGTTTATCGTATCTAACCAACCAGCCATATTGACTTTGTGCATAAACAATGTTTGGGTCAATGGGGTCAATTGCAGATTCAAATCCATCACCTCCATTGGTAATAAACCAATCTTCATTCATGATTCCATGATTCGTTATAGTACGGGATGGGCCACCTTGACTATTGTTATCTTGAGTTCCACCATACACATTGTAAAATGGAAGGTTGTTGTCTACCGCTACTTTATAAAACTGGGTTACCGGAAGGTTTGGTTTGTACTGCCAATTTTTGGCATGATCCCAGGTTTCGTAAAGACCACCATCGCACCCTACAATCCAATGATTTGTATTGTTCGGGTTTATCCAAATACAGTGATTATCAACATGTTTTGACTTTTCTCCAGTTTTTATAAATGTTTTACCACCATCTATAGTGTGGTGCAGCCAAGTGTCCATTGAAAATACTTTATCAACGTCAATTGGATCACAGTATATTTCTTGATAATAATTTCCGCTCGTACTAAAGTCACTCATTTTATTCCAACTAGCACCTCTGTTTGTAGTCTTGAAAAACCCACCTTTTTTATCAGAAGCTTCAATAATCGCATATAAAAAATCTGGATTCACAGGTGAAATAGCTAGACCAATTCTTCCAACGTCAACGGTTGGAAGCCCTGAGGATAGTTTGTTCCAAGTTTTACCGCCGTCTGTTGTTTTGTGTATCCCCGAACCAGGACCACCTCCAATATAAGTATATACATGCCTTCTTCTTTGCTGAGAGGCAGCATATATTACACTTGAATTTCTTGGGTCCATAACAATATCAGAAACACCCGTGTTTTTATCAATTTCCAGAATTAGATTCCAAGTTGCACCGCCATCAATCGTTTTATATACTCCTCTTTCTCCTCCTTCATTCCATAGAGGCCCCATTGCCGCAACATAAACAATGTTTGAGTTATTAGGATCTACAATAATTTTTCCAATATGCTCAGATGTTTTTAATCCAACATTTTTCCATGAGCTTCCGCCATCTTCAGACTTATATACACCATCGCCATAAGCAACACTTCTTTGATTATTGTTTTCTCCTGTTCCAACCCATATTACGTTTTCATTGTTAGGGTCAATTGTTACACAACCAATAGAGTAGGATCCTTCATTGTCAAAAATTGGTTGATAGGTTGTTCCTGCATTTGTTGTTTTCCAAACCCCTCCCGATGCTACTGCTATATAATATTCGGATGCGTTATTTGGATTTACAGCAATGTCTGCAATTCTTCCTGAAGTTAATGCAGGCCCTATATTTCTAAATTGTAAGCCACTAAATGTAGAGGATTTATACTTTGTCTCTTTCTTGTCCTTTTTACCTTTTTTATCTATTGCTAGAGTAGCGTTAAAGCAAACTATTCCAATAAGTAGTAATGCCAGTTTAATTTTTTTCATTGGGTTGGTTTTTTGTGGTTCCGAAAGTAATTCATTCTCATCAACAATAGAAACAATTTCCATAAGAGGTAAGAATGGTGTGTTGTTATTTAATCTAAAATAGCAGCAATACCAGGAAGTGTTTTTCCTTCCAAATATTCTAGCATTGCGCCACCTCCAGTGCTAACGTGACTAACCTTATCAGCTAAGTCAAATTTATTGACAGCTGCCACACTATCTCCTCCACCAATTAAAGTGAAAGCTCCATTTTGAGTTGCTTCTGCTACTGCAAGAGCAATTTCTTTAGTGCCTTTTTGGAAGTTTTCCATTTCAAAAACTCCCATAGGACCATTCCAAAGTATGAGTTTTGAATCTAATACAACTCGTTTAAACTTTTTTATAGACTCTTCAGCAATATCGAGTCCTATCCATCCATCAGGGATTGAATCTGTGGAGCAAGATTTTATGTTTGCATCATTTGAAAAAGAATCAGCAATAACTGTGTCTATCGGAATTAAAATAGTAACTCCTTTTGCTTTAGCATTTGACATGATATGTTTAGCCATTTCTAGAAAATCATCTTCGACTAGAGAGTTTCCTACTTTGCCACCATTTGCTTTCGCAAATGTGTAAGCCATTCCACCACCAATAATTAAATTGTCTACTTTATCGATCAATTTATTAATGATGGTTATTTTGGAAGAGACTTTAGCTCCCCCAACAATTGCTGTAAGTGGTTTTTCAGAACTGTTCAGTACTTTGTTTACACTTACAATTTCCCTTTCAATTAAATAACCGAACATTTTATCATTCGGAAAAAATTCAGCAACTACTGTTGTTGAAGCATGAGCTCTATGAGCTGTTCCGAAGGCATCGTTTATATAAAGATCACCATGTTTAGCCAGTTTTTCGGCAAAGGACCTATTACCTGCTTTTTCATGCGGGTAAAAACGAAGGTTTTCTAATAACACAACTTTCCCGGGCTTTAATTGTGAGGTAATTTCAAAAGCTTTGGTTCCTGTGCAATCACCAGCAAAAATTACTTCTTGACCTAATTCTTTTTCAATTTCAGAAACAATGTTTTCCAATGAATATTTGGGTTCTGGACCTAACTTTGGTCTTCCCATATGTGACATCAGTACAACACTTCCACCTTCAAAAAGAACCTTTTTTATCGTTGGAATTGCGGCCTTAATTCTTGTGTTGTCAGTTACCGCTAATGTCTCTCTATTCATAGGAACATTAAAGTCTACTCTGATTAAAGCTCTTTTACCAGAAAAATTGTATTTGTCGATTACTGCCATTATTCAAATTTTGAACAAATTTAAAAATGATATTCAGAGTAACATTTTTTAAAAGTACTTTTGATCAAATAATTTTGATTTATGGCACAGAAATTAATTTCTTGGAACTTAAATGGCATTCGAGCTGTTGTAAAAAAAGGTTTAATTGATATTTTACATGTTATAAATGCTGATATATATTGTTTTCAAGAAACAAAAGCACAAGATGATCAAGTTCTTGAAGCTTTAACAGGTTTGGAAGGGTATCATATTTATTCTTTCAGTGCTATAAAAAAGGGGTATAGTGGAACGGCTATTTTAACAAAAGAAAAACCAATTTCTGTTACAAATGGATTAGGATTTGAAGAGCATGATGATGAAGGTAGGGTGCTGACTGCTGAGTTTAAAGATTACTATTTAATTACGACTTATGTTCCTAATAGTAAAAGTGGATTATTGCGGCTACCGTATAGAAAGGTCTGGGATGCAGCTTTATTATCGCACATGCAAGAACTTGAAAAAACAAAACCTGTTATTATTTGTGGAGACATGAATGTGGCTCATCAGCCAATTGATTTGAAAAATGATAAAGCAAACTTTAATAAAACTGCTGGATATACTGAGCAAGAAATAGGAGGGATGGATGATTTTATCAAAGGAGGTTTTACCGATAGTTTTAGACATTTTTATCCGAAGGAAGAAAAATATTCCTGGTGGAGTTACCGAATGAATGCCAGAGCAAAGAATGTTGGCTGGCGGCTCGACTATTTTTTAGTAAGTGATGGATTAATGACTAGAGTAGAGGATGCCTTTATTTTAAATGATGTTTTTGGTAGTGACCATTGTCCAGTTGGAATCGAGTTAAAATAAAAAAAGCCGATTCATTAGAATCGGCTTTTCACGAATTGAATACGTATTATTTTTTATATTTCTTTTTAATCTTTTTAACTTTTTCCTCAATCTTGGATTGACTTTCGTCTAGTTTGGAATGCTTGGCATCTATTGTAGCTTGTTCTTCTTTTGCTTTTTCAGCATCCATCTTTCCTTTCTTAATTTTTTTATCCAACTTTTTCTGCTCACCATCTATCTTACTTCTTTTATCATCGATGCTAGATTGACTCGACTTTAATTTTTCAAGTTCAGCTTGGTATTTTTCTTCTGCTTCTTTTGCTTTTTCCGCTTCTTTAGCTTCCTTTTCCGCTTCTTTAGCTTCCTTTTCGGCTTCTTTAACTTCTTTTTCTACTTCTTTTTGCTCCTTTCCCGCTTCTTTTTCCGCTTCTTCTTGCTCTTTAGCTTTTTCTTTTGCCTCTTTTTCTTCTTTTTCTGCGTCTTTCTGTTCCTTTTTTGCTTCTTCTTCTTTGCCTTTTGCCTCTTCTTCTATTTTCTCTGTTTCTTTTTCAGCTTCCTTTTCTGCATGATTAACATCCTTCTTAGCTTCTTTTTCAGCTTTTTTTGCTGCTTCTTCAGCTTTTAATTTCGCTTGTTCTTCTTCTAAGCTTGTTAGATTAGTTTCTCTTTCCTTTGCAAGTATCGCTCTTTCTTCAGCGCTTTTTGTTCTATCATCAGATGTGTTTGAAATGTCCTTCTCCGCATCGGTACTTATCTTAGAAGCTTCTTCACGTATTTTATCTGCATTTGCTCTTTCTTCGGTGGTTTTTTTCCTAGCTTCTTCTGCTTTCTTTCTTATCTCTTCAGTTTTGTTATTTGTAGAAACAACAGCATCTTCTGTTTTCTTAGCTTGTTCATTAAGCTTTTCAGTTTCGTTATGCGCTTTTTCAGTATCTGAGACATGATGTTCCGTCTTTTTTTCAATTTTAATTACTTTGTCTTCAGATTTAGAATAAATAGATTCAACCTTACTTTCAACAGCAGTAGTTGTAGAACCTGTACCTTTAATCAGGCTAATGTTTACAAATTTACCATTACTTAATGTAGTGCCTTCAATTGTGTTACTTTGATAGCCAGCTAAAGATGTTGTAATAGATACTGTGCTACCATTATAATCGGTAATGTTTATAGTAGCTGTGCCTTTTTCGCTGGTAGTAGCTGATCCAATACTTTTACCTTCTTGCATAATATTTACCGAAGCGCCGGGAAGAGGGTTTCCAGAATATGAAACATTAACAGAAAACCTTACGTTCGAAACGATTAAAGTTTTGTTCATGTTATCTTCTATTGGGGTGCTGATTAAAGCTGCATTCAAATTAAGAGTAGCTGCTATAATTCCAAAAAGGATTAAATTCTTTTTCATAATAAGTTTTCTAGTGTTACAAATGTAACGTTATTGATAAATCATTCCAATTTAAATTTTATTTGGGTTTTTTTACCCATCCATTTCTGCCACTTTGTTTTAATGTCTTTTGTGCTTCATTTAAAGTTGAAAATAGACCGAGTGAAACACTTTTTAAATTTCCATTTTGGAAAATAATTGCATTCTTGTATCCTTCCTCTTTAAGGGATTTCAATAAGTTTTCGGCATTTTTATCTTCAGAAAATGACCCTACAACAACATAATAACTTACTTTGTTTGTATTTTCAGGTTGAACTTCTTCTTTAATGTCAAGTATCAAATTATTATCAATTAATGCGTCATCCGTTTCTGTAGTTATTTCCTCTTCTATAATTTCAACTGCCTCCACTTCTTTTTCTTTAGTATTTTGTTTTACTAGCTCTTCTTTTTTTGTATGATTATCGAGTTCAGAATCATCTAAGTCATTGGTAGATTGGTTATGAGAAAGTTGCTCGGCTTTCTTAAGCCAACCTATAATAAAGTCCTGTTTTACGTACCCTATTATACTGGCCCCGCTGAGAATACAAATTAGTGCAAACCAAAAAATAATTTTATTTCTTTTTTCTCCTTTCGCTTTCTTTTCTATATTGATAACTCCTTTAGTAAGCGCGACCAAATCTTCCTCTTCTTTCGTTTCTGTATTTTCAATATCCTTCTTTTCTATTAAAGGTGATGTAATTTCTTTTTGTATTACTTTTTTAGGAGCAGTGGCTATTTCCTTATTTTTTTCAGATATTGTATTATCCTCACGTTCTTTTTGAATAACTGTTTTTAAAATATCAATTTCTTTGGCCACTTGTTTTTTTACTTCATTTTCCGGGCCTTCCTTGATAGGTATGTTTTTAACTTCGTTATTTTTATCTGTTTTAATTTGAGAAGCTTTTAGGATGTCTAATTCTGGGTTATCAATATTATTAAGTGATTTTAACTTTTGGTTGAGGGCTTCAATAATCGATTTTCTATTATCACCTCTAGTAAAATAAATAATTTCTTGTTTATCTTTAAATGACTTTATTTTTTCCTGCGCTTCTTTTACGGTAAAGTCGATAGAAAAATTATCAGCTGTTTTTTTAGTTTGTTTTTCTATTGCCTTTTTCTTTATTTCTTCTTTTTGAACCTTTTCTTCGTTTGCATCAACGATAATTAATTTAGCTTCACTTTTTTTAGTGGCTGGGTTATCTTCTTCTTTATTAGCAGTGAAGGATGTTTTTTCGAGTTTTATTTTACCCTCTATTTGGTATAGCGTACCAATCTCATTGAATGAAAAAACCCCTACTGCCGATAGAACTGACTTTATTTCTTTAATAAAGTCATCAATTTTAGCATTTGCCTCTTCTTCGCTAAACCCATCAGTTTCTTGTAAGAACTTAGAAAATTTTCCATCATTAAATTTCAGGAATTCATTAAACATGTAAGATGATCCCATTTTCATGATTCCACCAAAATTTGGAAGTGTAACACTGTTAGAACTTTCAAGGGCTTTTATTAAGGATTGCAGCATTTAAAATAAATTTAATTAACAAGTCGATAAAAATAGATCAGTGATAGGTATTTTCAAAACTTAACTATCAACAATGGTTAAGTTTTTATTAATAACTATTCAATAATCTTTACTGTGATGAATAAATCCTCATTCGGTCTATCGTATGCATCTGTGCTTTGCTTTGCAATTTTATCTATGACATTCATCCCTGAATAAACTTCTCCAAAAACTGTGAAATCGCCATCTAGATGCGGCACTCCTCCATACTTGTTATATATTTTCCTATTTTTAGCAGGAATATTGAATTTATACCTCTTTTCCAGTTTGTCCATATAGCTTTCTGATAGCTGTTTTTGCTGAACAATATAAAAATTGTAGGGGCTCGACCTTTTATCTTTCTCACTTTCGGGAATATCGTATTGCTCGTGGACAGCCATTGCTATTACTCCTCTTTTGTGTATATGGTGAGAATGAATTTCATCAGGGACTCTGTATTGACCAATTCTAGCCATTTTTACAGCCACATTGTCTCTGTCTGAGTTTCCTCCTTGGACTACAAAATTATTGATCACTCGATAGAATAGGGTGGAGTCAAAATAGTTCTTTTTAGTAAGCATTATGAAATTAGCTCGATGCAATGGAGTGTCTTTGTAAAGTCGGATTTTAATGCTTCCAAACTTGGTTGTGACATTCACTTTGGTTTCCTGGTTTTCTAAACCATATTCTGTTAGTTTTTCCAAAACATTAGAATTGTTAATTAAATTTTGTTGGTCCTCAATAATAGTTGAATTAGTTATAAAGCTTGTATCAATAATTGCAATAGAACTCTCTTGAATGTTAACTTTAGAAATGAGTGGACCAGAATGAATATCTTCCTTTTCTGGAGAACAGCAAAAGAGCAGTGTCGATGTTATAAATAAAGTGTTAATACTATATTTCATAAAATGAAAGAACTAGAATAGTGCTATTAATAGTGCTATTAGCAGAGCAATAAAAACGAATACCGGTAAATAAGCATTTATATGAACAATCACTAAATAAAGCGTGTTAGGCCCCCTAATTACAAAATTTAGAATAGGGAGAAAAAATAACACAATAAAAATCCAAAAAGCAATATAAATCGAAAATCTATTAATCATTGATGTTTGGAACGTGTCATCTATATGAGAAAAGGAAATGTTTTCATTTAGTATTCTTGACCTATAAATTTTTATAAGACTATTGTTTTTCAGGCCTTTGAAATTGTTACTTGAAAAAGCTGAAGATATTTCATATTCTCTTTTTTCAGTTGTAATTTGGGAGTTTATATCATTTACACCGTAAACTATATTATCAATGTTGTTTTTATGGCTCAATATTTCAGCTGTTTCAACCTTGGGTTCTAAAACTACATAATCAAGTAATAATACAGACCCAATTATAAGACTGCAAACAGCTACAATGTTAGAAAATTTATAGAGGAATGATTTTCTTAAACTATTGTAGGAAATTGAAAGAATGTATTCTTCATACATTTCTTTGTATTTAGAATATTCTCGAGCCTTTTGCCTCCTTTTTTCTACAGCTTCAGTGGTTAGGTTTTGGTGGTATTTTTTGTAAAACTCATTTGCTTCAGGTTGAATAAATTCTTCTATTTTTTCATAAGAGCCATCCGACAACTTTTGATAAGCATCACAAGCTTTAATGAATTCCATTTGAGCATTGTCGCTTGGGTTTTTATCAGGGTGAAATTGTAAAGCCTTTTTTTTCCAAGCTTTTTTTATCTGCTCATAACTAGCATCCTCATTTAGTCCTAATATCTTTAAATACTCTTTTCTCACAGGTTTTTTTAACTCCTTTAAGTTTTAAATAAACGACTAAAAATTGTTTTTTCAATGGATAATTTAAAAAATTACAAATGATACAATCGGTTAATTTTTATATTTGCAAAGAAATTACGTGAAACTAGAACTGGTTAAGACATGTCAAACAATTTATTAAAAGGAAAACGAGGGATTATTTTTGGAGCTTTAAATGAGCAATCAATTGCTTGGAAAGTTGCTGAACAGGCTCATGCACAAGGCGCAACATTTGTATTAACAAATGCTCCGATTGCCATGCGTATGGGAGAAATAAATAAATTAGCTGAAGCTACTGGAAGTCAAATAATCCCTGCAGATGCTACTAGCGTTGAAGACTTAGAGGGTTTAATTTCTCAGTCAGTGGAAATATTGGGAGGTAAAATTGATTTTATACTTCACTCCATTGGTATGTCAGTTAATGTAAGGAAAGGAAAACATTATACTGATGAGAATTATGACTGGACTATGAAAGGCTTAGATGTTTCGGCTTTATCATTCCATAAAGTTCTTCAGGTTTCTAAAAAGTTAGATGCAGTAAATGATTGGGGATCTATTGTGGCCTTAACTTATATTGCTGCGCAAAGAGTATTTCCTGATTACAATGATATGGCTGATAATAAGTCTTATTTAGAGTCTATTGCTCGAAGCTTTGGGTACCATTATGGTGTTGATAATAAAGTACGTGTAAATACAATTTCTCAATCCCCTACAATGACTACTGCAGGAAGCGGAGTTAAGGGGTTTAATGAGTTTATAAACTATTCAGAGGCAATGTCGCCACTTGGTAATGCAACGGCTTTAGATTGCGCCAATTATTGTGTTGCAATGTTTTCTGATCTGACGCGTTATGTTACGATGCAAAATCTCTTTCATGATGGAGGGTTTTCTAATACTGGGGTGACTAAAGAAGTGATTGATAAATTTATTGATTAATTACTACTATAATTTTAAAAAAAAGGTCATTCTAAATTATAGGGTCAGGGGAAACTCACACTTTTTTTACAACAGTTAATTTTTTTACAACAGTAAAAAGCTGTCAGTTCGAGTGCTTCGAGGAACGAGAAGTGTATCGAGAATAAGCTTTTTTGTTCTCGATACATTCCGATGAATAAAATCGGAACACTCGAACTGACAAAAGCTACAAAAACAATTAAATTATTGCTAATTTTTAATTATTATCATTAAAAATGAGAAAGTGTGAGTTTGCCCTGATAACCTAAACATTCCAAACCAAATTATACATATCGCATGCACTCCAATTCCCTTTGGTTTATTTGAAAAATATAAAAGGATTATGGAAAAGCACAAGATTGTGCTATGAGAAGAGGAGTATACGGCATGAAGTAAAGTCAATATGATAGTAGACAACAGGGAGAAGCTCTGCATCCCGGCGCAGAATCCAGCGCTCTTTATTTAGGGCAATGCGGGTTTCTACCGATGTTATAGAAATATCTTTTATGCCGACAATTTCTA
>CAWUXI010000104.1:0-18964 GCA_963926405.1 uncultured Flavobacteriales bacterium | reverse complement strand
ATCTCGTACTTCAACAGAATTAATATTTTCAACTTGAAAAGAATAAATATATGAACTTTCCGTTTCCGTTATTTCAACATTATTAATCGCTAAAAAATTACCGCGATGAGCAAAAGATGTTAAACTAACAAAGAGGATTATAATAAAAGTAGTTATTCTCATAGGTAGTTGAGTATTTTTCTAATTTCACGCTAAAATAAACATATATAATCTCCTAGAAAATTATTACTATTGAAAAGTGAAAAGAATTGGTTTAATATCTGACACACATGGACATTTTGATGATAAGTATGAAAAATACTTTACAGAATGCGATGAAATATGGCATGCTGGTGACATTGGGGACATCAGTGTGACGGACCAATTAAAAAAAATCGCTCCGCTACGAGCTGTCTATGGAAATATTGATGGACATATTCTTAGATCAGAATTCCCCGAACATAGAAGATTTGTTTTAGAAGGTGTTGAAGTTTGGTTAACCCACATTGGAGGAAGACCTTATGTTTATGATTGGAATATTAGAGATAAAATCACTAAAAATCCTCCGCAGCTTTTTATTTGCGGACATACGCATATTTGTAAAGTGCAAATGGACAAACGCTTAAAAATGCTTTATATGAACCCTGGTGCTGCTGGAATTTACGGAATACATAAAATTAGAACCATTCTCAGATTTACTTTAGATCGCGGAAAAATAAAAGACTTAGAGGTGGTTGAATTAGGAGAAAGAGTTTAACGAAGTCTATCTAAAGATTTAATTAAAGCTTCATCTTTTCGTATGTTCCTATTTGCCATAAACACAACTGGCAAGGCAGCAACAGGTAAAAACATACTAACACCATAAGAAACTGCACTAGAATCAATCTCAAACTGAGCTTTTAACGAATAAAAGTCAATAAATACAAAAGCAATTGTTACTGCTAATAATAAATATATAAGACGCCCAACAGTGATTTGTACTTTTCTTTTTTTGTATTGCAGAATCGAAAACAATGCTAACCCCATAGAAAGAGCTATAGTAATATAATAAGGAAAAAATGTACTTACTTCTCCAGCATTTTCAGAGACTCCGTAAGCATTAAATAGCAAATCTGTTTGATCTAAGGTATAAGTCGCAAATGGAAAAGAAAAAGTTAGCCCTAACATAATTGCTGCAAGCGTTAAATAAATTGTTTGAATTCTTTGTATCATTTTTTCAAATATTGAGTAGCAAAGATATTTATTTTATCCTTTATTATTCTCAAATCAAAGAACAAATCATACTGCTAATCAGTCAACGTGAATGTCAAATACATAAAATTATAAAAAAGTAATCTAGAAATACATATTTTTACTTATGTTTGTATAATTCTAATAAAAACATACTCGGTCGAGTAATTATAATTTCCTCCAAAAAGACTTCGGAATAATTTTAAGAAAACATTATAATCAAAACATAATCAATACCAATACATGTACGACATTTTAGATTTAAACAACAAAAAAGTTGGTGATTTAAGAGATATAGCTGAAAAGTTAAATCTTACAAAATTTGACAAATTAAAAAAGCAGGAACTTGTTTATAAAATTTTAGACGAGCAAGCGATTAACCCTCCAAAAGAAGAAAAGAGAGAAACAGTTAAAGCTGAAAAAAGACCAGCTAACAAAAAACCAGAAAGCAAAGGAGAATCACATAAATCTGTGAAAACTGATAAAGCACCACAGGAGAAAAATTTATCTGCAAAAGAAGAGGTCGTTGTTGAAATTAGCGAATCAATGGCCAAAAGAGTCGATCCTAATCGGCCTAATCCGGTTTCAAGGCCAGGTGATCAGAATGGCAAGAGCAAACACAGCAGCCCAAAGAAGAATGAAAACCGACCACCAAAAAAAGACCCTGCAGTTGAGCATGGATATAATTTTGATGGAATAGTTATTAGTGAAGGTGTTTTAGAAATCATGCTAGATGGATTTGGTTTTTTAAGGTCATCTGATTATCACTATTTATCATCTCCTGATGACGTTTATGTTTCTCAATCTCAAATTAAATTATTTGGATTGAAAACAGGTGATACAATTAGAGGTGGAGTTAGACCTCCAAAAGAAGGTGAAAGATATTTCCCTTTAATTAACGTAGAAAAAATTAACGGTAGAACTCCTGAATTTATTAGAGACAGAGTTCCTTTTCAATATTTAACACCTTTATTTCCTTCTGAGAAATTCAAGTTGACAGGACACCCAAAAGAATCAATATCTACTCGAATAATGGACTTATTTGCTCCAATTGGTAAGGGGCAAAGGGGAATGATTGTAGCACAGCCAAAAACAGGTAAAACTGTTTTGCTAAAGGACGTTGCAAATGCAATTGCGGCAAATCATCCTGAAACTTACTTGATGGTTCTTTTAATAGACGAAAGGCCAGAAGAGGTAACAGATATGCAGAGAAGTGTAAATGCAGAAGTAATTGCTTCTACATTTGATGAACCTGCAGATAGACACGTAAAGGTAGCTAACATTGTTCTTGAAAAAGCGAAAAGAATGGTTGAGTGTGGACACGATGTTTGCATTTTATTGGATTCTATTACGCGTTTAGCAAGAGCCTACAATACAGTAATGCCTGCTTCTGGAAAAGTTCTTACGGGTGGTGTTGATGCGAATGCATTGCACAAACCAAAAAGGTTTTTTGGCGCAGCTAGAAAAATTGAAAATGGAGGATCTTTAACTATCCTTGCCACCGCTTTAACAGAAACTGGATCTAAAATGGACGAAGTTATCTTTGAAGAATTTAAAGGTACAGGTAATATGGAATTACAATTAGATAGAAAAATAGCTAATCGTAGAATATTCCCTGCAATTGACATTTTAACATCTGGTACAAGAAGAGAAGATTTATTGTACGATAAAGAAATGCTTCAACGTATTTGGCTTTTAAGAAAATACCTTGCGGATATGAAACCTCTTGAAGCAATGGAATTTATGAAGGATAGAATTCATAACACGAAGAGCAACGAAGAGTTCTTGGTTTCAATGAATGGATAACAAACTAATACAACGGTTGCTTAAATAAGCAACCGTTTCTTTTTATACCTATGAGCCACGCAATCAAAACAGCATTAATTTGGGCCGGAATTTACATGGCTATTGAAATTGGAATTGTTTTAGCTGGTTACAGTCACGATCCTAGAGTACATGTTATAGCATTTGGTGTTAATTCCCTCTGTCTTCTTTTAGCTGTTGCAATTAGTATTGTCTCTAATTTCAATAAGAAAAAGCATGAAGGGGTTAGTTTAGTAGTTGATTTGAAAACAGGTATTACAACAAGTGCTATTTATGCATTGACAATTGCCTGTTTCCTTTTGGTTTATTACAAATGGATAGACCCTGAATATCCAGAGATTAGAAAACAGCAATGGATTGAAATGACAGAAACCACTAAATTTCAAGAAGGAGTGGATCAAACCATAAAAAGCAATCCAGATATGTATTACGGAAAGTCATCCGAAGACATTAGAGATAATGAACAAGAAGGAATTAACATGCTTTTGAATCCAAATAAAGTATTCCTGATAAGTCTACTTGCGTTGCTTGTATTAGGGATGTTTTACTCCTTTCTCGTTACAGCTTTTAATCGGCTAGTACTTGCCAAGTTAGGCTAGCAACTGATCTACTATTTCTTTTCGCTCAATCCGTCCCGATTGCTATCGTGGAGGCTTCTACTTTTTTCCATTGATGAAAAAAGTAGACAAAAAAATCTAGGCTACGCAAATAACCTTGTAATTTCTATTCCTCTTCGCTAAATGACAAGAACTCGTTCGTCCCTCTCTCAAACAGCTTGTCATTCTAACGCTCATTGCGGATGAAATTATCAAGAACACTTGCTAAGGCCGCAGGCCATAAAACAGCTATCAGTCAATGGATAGGAAGGGATGGAAGTTGAAGTTATTCTCAAAACATAAACAATAGCACAAATTACACCGCGCGCAGCAGAAGACCTGTACAACTTGTCTTTAGTGCCAAAATCAATCAATTGTCACTTCGAGTGATTTCGATTTTCCTTCGAAATTGTATCGAGAAGTGTCTAGTCTAGTAACTCCTTCGCAAGTTCATCAAAATCTACACCATCAAAGTTACCACTGCTCATCATAAGTAGGTTTTTATTCTGCCAATTATTCGTTTTTAAAGCCTCGACAAGATCGGTTGAATTCGTAAATACAGTAATGTTATTTGAATTAAAAGCATTTTTGACTTCTGCAGGAGAAAGGTCTTGAAGTTTTTTATGAGCTAAAGTCTTAGGGCTATAATAAACAAAGGCTTTATCAGCATTTTTCATAGCACCATCGTATTGACTTAAAAACTCTTTATTTAGGCTACTAAATGTATGTAGTTCCATGCAAGCGATTAATTCTCTATCCGGAAATTGTGTTTTTAATGCTTGCGTGGTTGCTTTCAATTTTGAAGGTGAATGTGCGAAATCTTTATACATAACAGAAGATTCTGTCCTCTTAACGAGTTCAAGTCTTTTAGATGCGCCCGAAAAACTTTGGATTGCTGCATAAAAATCAGCTTGAGAAACACCCACTTCTTTACATACCAATAGAGCTCCATTTAGGTTTTGCAGGTTGTGTTCTCCAAATATTTCTAATGAATATTCTTTACCGTTTTCATCTTTCAATATTGAAATGCCATT
This sequence comes from uncultured Flavobacteriales bacterium, assembly GCA_963926405.1. Taxonomy (GTDB): domain Bacteria; phylum Bacteroidota; class Bacteroidia; order Flavobacteriales_D; family Parvicellaceae; genus CALSMU01. Next base: position 14,301 of record CAWUXI010000104.1, on the reverse strand, counting down.
ATCAATTCTATGCTTGTGGGTTGCATAAGGAATCTGTTTAACATTTGCCGCAGCTTTTTCAGAGACTTCCTTTACTTTATCATCTAATTCGCAATAAATAATTGTCCCATTCGGTTCTATTTTATCAATAAAAATTTCAAACTGCTCAACGTAATTCTCAAATGTCGGGAACACATTAATGTGATCCCATGCGATTCCACTTAATAAAGCAATATTTGGATGATACAAATGAAACTTAGGTCTCCGATCAATCGGTGAACTTAAATATTCATCACCTTCTAAGACTGCTATTTTTGCATTTTTAGATAGCTTCACCATACATTCAAAACCTTCTAACTGGGCCCCTACCATATAATCGTGATCTATGCCATGGTAGTTAAGAACATGCAGTATCATGGATGTGATAGAAGTTTTTCCATGACTACCTCCTATTACAATTCGTGTTTTATCTTTTGTTTGCTCATAAATATATTCTGGATATGAATATATTTTCAAACCCAATTCTTGCGCTTTTAATAGCTCAGGATTGTTCTCTCTTGCGTGCATTCCTAATATTATAGAATCTAGATCAGCTGAAACATTTGTTTCATCCCAGCCAATATTAGCTGGCAATAAACCATATTTATCCAACCTTCCTTTGGAAGGCTCGAAAATCTCATCATCAGAACCAGTAACCTGATAGCCTTTTAAGTGCAAGGCTATTGCAAGATTGTGCATTGCACTCCCTCCTATTGCTATAAAATGTACTCTCATGTTTTCTTTAATTACCTTAAAAATAAGGATTATACATGTTCATAATATTTTCCATTTTTGGAATTATAAACATCTATCTATTAGTTTTAAAATTTATCTTTGAAAAAAGGCATATTATAACTTCAAATCAAAACATACCATTAGCGGAAAGAATGCGTCCTAAATCACTAGATGATTATATAGGACAGGAACATTTAGTAGGCATAGAGAAACCTTTGAGGAAAGCTATTGAAAGTGGCAGCTTACCATCAATGTTATTCTGGGGGCCTCCAGGAGTTGGCAAAACCACTTTGGCTCAAATAATTTCAGAAACTTTAGACAGACCTTTTTATACTTTATCTGCAATTAGTAGTGGAGTAAAAGATATCAGAGAAATAATTAGTAAAGCCGAAGGAACCGGAATGTTTAGTGGGGGAAGTGCTGTATTATTTATTGATGAGATTCATCGGTTCAGTAAATCTCAGCAAGATTCTTTATTAGGAGCTGTTGAAAAAGGAACAATTACTTTGATTGGTGCTACTACTGAAAACCCTTCGTTTGAAGTGATTTCTGCTTTACTTTCAAGGTGTCAAACTTATGTTCTGGTGCACCATACAAAAGAAGACCTGGAAGGGTTATTGAATAAAGCTTTATCCGAAGATATTATTTTAAAACCGCTAAAAATAAAAATTAAAGAAACGGAGGCTCTTCTTAGAATATCTGGCGGTGACGCCCGAAAACTTCTTAATATTTTAGAGATTGCAGTTAATGCACTACCTATTGGAAAAAAGGAAATTACAAATGATTTTGTTTTAGCTAATGTTCAGCAAAAAATTGCGATGTATGATAAAAATGGAGAACAACATTACGATATCGCATCTGCCCTGATAAAATCCATACGCGGAAGCGATCCTAATGGAGCTGTTTATTGGCTAGCCAGAATGATAGAAGGTGGCGAAGACGCAAAATTTATTGCTAGAAGATTGCTTATCTCTGCTTCTGAAGATATTGGAAACGCTAACCCTACTGCGTTAATTATGGCAAATTCATGTTTTGATGCAGTTAGTAAAATTGGTTGGCCAGAAAGTAGAATTATCTTATCCCAATGTGCAATTTATTTAGCCTCTTCTTCAAAAAGTAATGCATCTTACGAAGCTATCGGATTAGCACAATCTATTATTAAAAACACAGGCGACCTAGAGGTACCTTTGCATTTGCGAAATGCTCCAACCAAACTGATGAAAGACCTTGGCTATGGCAAAGAGTATGCTTATTCGCACACAGCAGACGCAAATGAATTGCATAAGCAAGAATTCTTACCAAAAGAGTTGGAAGGAAAAGTTATTTACCAACCCAAAAACAACCAACGTGAGCAGGACTTAAAAAAGTACTTAAATTTTGTTTGGAAAGGAAAATATGGGTATTGATTTAATGGGATAATGAGCTAATTAACTTCGCTTCTTCTCACTATGCTTAATTTAATTAGCTAATTGATTAATTATAAAATTTGCTAATTAAATTTAATCATCATCTTGGACATCCGAAAAAGCCATTAGCTTTTCTCTTCTATGCGCAATGACATAGTAAATGCTAATAGAAAAGCCTCCAGCTCCTTGTTCCAACATTTGCCATGTAAAGTTTACAATAGTATGCTCAATACCCACTCCTTGAAATGAGACCCCTAAAACAAAAGCAATAAGGTAAATCATAAATCCTGCTGCGATGCCAATAGTAAAATGCTTAAGCGTTCTATTCTCTTCTGGCTTATAAGCCATTAAAACAAATGACAATGCTCCACCTACCAACAAATAAAGGACACTAAGCAAACCTAAGAATAAAGTTTTGTCATAAGAAATGAGCTCTAAATCATTTAACAACACGCCATGCCAGTAATATGATATTGCAAACATTAAGAATGCACTAAAAACTGTTGCAATTAATAAACGGGATAACTTCATTTCTAATTTACTTGTAGCAAATGTAATTCGAAATGGACTTAATCACCCCTTAATTTTGACAATCTTACTTTTTTTTATCATAAACGGGAAACAATTTCCTAAATTTGAACCAATATGAAGAAGATTGTTTTGCTTCTGATAGCTATCCATATGTTGTTCTCCTGTAAAAAAAGAGAAGACATGATTCGTTGGAATATCGATGTAATAGCTCCAGTAATATATGGCGAATTATCAATTTATGATATACTCCCAGATTCAGTGCTCGTTTCAGATATTGACAGTTCGGTAAGTATGAACTTAGGCCTAAATCTATTTAGATTAGATTTAGATTCTTTAGTTGCAATTCCAGACACCTCATTACTAGATACTTTTGCCTTGCCGTTCCCTTTTCCAGTTGCGGCTTCACCGGGTCAAGTCTTTGTAAATCAACCGGAAGACAACACCATAAATATTGGAAGTGCGGAGCTTATTTATGTTGAAATTAAAAGTGGAACAATTGATTATCAGTTAAAAAGTACTATTCAAGGTAAAATAATTTATGAATACCAAATTCCCGTTGCCATTGATGCCAATGGAAATTATTTTAGTCAATTAGTCTATGTCTCAGCAGCCGCACCCGGAATGACGGCATCTTCTAGCGGAAGTTTTGATTTAAGTGGTTACTCCATCAATTTATCAGGTTCTTCAGAAAATAGCTTTAATATTATTCAAACTAATGTCAACATAAAAGTAGACCCAACAAACGCAGCGGACGTTTCTGTATCAAACCAAGATACCGTATACATTAAGAATAACCTCAGTAATATTAAAATTGATTATGCAAAAGGATATTTTGGAAACCAAACTTTTATTATTGGGCCAGAGAAAACAAGTCTAATAGCTTTTAATAACCTTATCTCCGGAAACCTTAATATAGATCAAATCGATGTAGATTTAGAATTGGTTAACGGAATTGGAGCAGACGCTAGTATAACATTCAATTCTTTTACAGCTTCAAATAATAACAATGAGTTAGCATTGAATCATTCGATTATTGGAAGCAACATCAATATTAATCGAGCAAATGAGATTGGCCCTACTATATATCCATATTACTATACAACTGTATTAAACAATTCTAATTCTAATATTGACTTTATGTTAGAACTATTGCCGGATTCAATTGGATATGGATTGGCTTTAGAATTAAATCCATTAGGAAATGTTTCTGCTCATAATGACTTTATATCCGCGGATGCTCCGATGGAATTAAATATGGACATTAAACTTCCATTAAGTATAATTGCAAATAACCTAACTCTTGCAGACACTTTAAACATTGGAATAAGTGACACAACTGGGCTTTATTCTGCAATGCTTAACATCAACCTTGAAAATGGTTTTCCATTAGAAGCTCAAATAGATTTAATATTACTGGATCAAAACAACATGGTTGTTAGCCATATCTTATCTCCTACATTAGTTCCATCTGCATCTCTTAATGGAAACGGAGTTGTGTCAGGCGCTTCATCTTCAACGCATCAGTTAACGTTGAGTCAAAAGGACCTCAAGACACTTATTCAAAATAAAAAAATAGTTTTAAAAATTATTTTCAATACCCCCACTTCCTCTAATCATATTGACATTTACGACTACTATAAACTTAAATTTAACGTAGTAGCAAATTTTGAATACGGAGTTGAAATAGAATAAAGTTGAAAAACATAGTTTACATATTATTAACTATTACGAGCCCGATATTATCTCAAAATACTGGCAGTAATCAGCTATTTGAATATGCTGACACGAACTCCATGGTATTAAATATTTATGCAAATGGGAATTATGGATCTTCTATTTTCAATAATGAATTCATTGATATTTTTAGATTCGGAGGTTTTATTGATAATGAGATGAAAGCTGGAGCACTTTCCAATTCAAAGAGAATAAATTATTTTGGTGGTGAAGGTTCATTTGGCGTTTCTTTTTCCGACCCTATTCACAAACTATTTGGAGATTGGGGATATTACGTAGACATTTCATCCAACACATCAGGTGCAGTTCAATTTACAGATGACTTATATGAATTAGCATTTTATGGAAATAAAAGCAATGCTGGAGACACTTCATTCATTAGTCAAACTGGATTTCATTCAAGAAGTTTTAAGAAATTTGGAGCTGGAATTGATAATAACAAACTCAAAATTGGATTTTCATTTTTAAGCTTTAGCAACTACAGCCAAGGTCTAGTTCAAAGCGGGTATACTTTTACAGATTCATTAGGTAGTAACATCTCTTTAGATGTAAATGGGAGTCAAATAGAGAGTAATAATGTATTAAAACATGTAGGCAGTGGATTTTCTTTAGACTTTGAATATCGTTTATCGCAAGAACTTATCGCCAAAGACGGATCACACTCGAAAGAGACTACCATAATTATCGGAGTTAAAAACATTGGAATATACGCTTCTCGGAAAAACTCGGTTTTAACAGCGGTGGATACAACTTTTCATTACAGTGGTTTTGATGTGTCGAGTATTTCTAATTTTGGAAATTCTATAATTAATCAACAGGAACTTACCGACTCAATTAGACTAACATCGGATACAGCAAGAATTGTAGGTTTGCTGCCCTTTGAAATCTATTTTTATAAAACTCCTACGTATTTGAAGAAATGGGAAATTATTTATGGTTTTAGATATAAAATACAAAGTTCATACAGAGCGTTTCTCTATTTGGGAGGAAACCTACATTTAAGTACCAATATGAATATTTCTTCTTACTTAGGTTTTGGAGGTTATAGTAATTTACAACTTGGACTCGCTATAAACAAACGATTTAAAAACAACTTATTAATCGAAATAAACAGCAATAACCTACTTGGAGTATTTTCAAAAACCCAATACGGAAAAGCAGCTGGAATATCTTTAAAGTATAATTTTAAATGAAATTATTTATTTACATACTACTATTATTTAATCCAGTTTTTTCTTTTGGGCAAACTACTTTTTTCAATTCTTATGGAGGAGCTGGAAATGACTATGGAAAAAGCATTATATCCACAATAGATACAGCTTATGCTATTATTGGCGCTACAGAAAGTTTTGGGAGTGGTAATACCGACATGTACCTATTTAAAATTGACTCTTTAGGAAACTTACTTTGGTCTAAAACATACGGAGGATCAAATGTAGATTGGGGAATGGACTTAAAACAAACATTAGATACTGGATATATACTAACGGGGTATTCCAATAGCGAATCTTGGGATTATAATATTTATGTAGTTAAAACAGATTCTATTGGTGATAGCCTATGGACTAGGACTTATGGTGGAAATGATTGGGATTTTAGTTATAGTATTGAAACGACAAAAGATTCAGGATACATTATTGCTGGTGAAACTTACAGTTATGGTGCAGGATTATCAGATGGCTACGCTATTAAATTAGATAATCTTGGTGATACTTTATGGACAAAAACTTTTGGAGGAACTGGAAAAGATGTATTTAAAGATGTTATTGAAACTAAAGACGGGAATTTGTTGTTTGCGGGCTCTATTACAACGGCTGACGGTGACACTGATTATTGGTTGGTTAAAACAGATAATATCGGAAATGAGATATGGGAATACACTGCAGGTGATTCTTTAGACGAAATTGTTAATAGCGTTGTAGATTTGATTGACAGCAATTATTATTTTATTGGCACAAAAGAATCCATTACTGGAACGGGATTAATAATGGACTTCAATAAATTAGATAAAGGTGGCTCTTATTTGAGCGGAAACTACTATGACAAACCATTAGATGAAACGGGAAAATATATTTTACAATACGCTAATAGCAACGATATTTTATTAGGAGGCAGTACTTCTTCTGATGGAAGTGGCGGTTTTGATCTAAAAGCACTTAAAATAACCCAAGGTGGATGGGGCATTATTTTTTCAAATGATGGCACCTCTGGAAATGAAATTATTGAACAAGCAGACACCACTGCAGACAAATCTATAGTAGTAGTTGGAACGACCGACAACACTCTTAATGGAATTAAAAGTGTTTTTGTAATGAAAACGGATACACTTTTAAACATTAATGTTGCATTAAATGAAGTATTTGATATTTCTAACGTTTACGCTTTCGATTTTAAAACGTCATTATCTATTTACCCAAATCCAAGTACAAATAATCTAAATTTTGTTAGTCAGAAAAATATTATAAATCATCCTTATAAAGTTTTTAATCTAATGGGTGAATTAATTAGAAATGGAATTTTTAAATCGGAACAAATAGATATATCCGGATTAATTAAAGGAGTTTACTTTATCAACATCCCGTCTATTTCAAATAAGTCCTACCCGTTTACAAAGATCTAAACCGAGCAACAAAATAATGCTCATTTTTAGAATTCAAAAATTCAGAAAATTCAGAAAATGAAAGAGGTAGAGGATTTTCAATAAAATTTTTCAAAGTATAAACACTATACTTTACATCGTCAAAAAAGTTCCACATCTCTAATGGAGTAGCACCATATTCCTCTGACGCTTCTAATTCATACTCAAAAACGACTACCGGATTAAATTTAGTAATTGTATTAAAACCACCTTTCATAACATTTAACTCGCCACCTTCAACATCTATTTTTATTAAATCAACTCTTTCTGAATCAAACAGCTGATTATCTAATGTATCAACTTTCACATTAAGCTCTTCTATGGACTCTTTTCCTGGATAACTCCTTTTTTTTAGCCCACTATATAAAGGATTGGATTTTACATAATTGAAAGTAGTTTCACCTCTTTCATTACTAATACCCAATTGTCGAATATCATTAATACCTCCTAAGGTTATAACTAGTTTATTGTAAAAATATGGAATTGGTTCAAACCCAATATGTAAACCATTTGGAGCAAATTTATTTGCTCCAATAAGAAAAGCACCCTTGTGACAACCAATGTCAATAAATGAAGAATCGTTTTCCAATACGATTCGCATAATCTTCTTTATAAGCGCATCATATTTTCGCTCTTTTAAAAAATCCATAGGGATTTTTTTTACTAATTTATTAAAGGCCTTTTTCATGCTTGCTAAATACTTGCTTATTTTTCTTACGAAGAATTGAAAACTTCGTTACCTTTTTTTAGCCTAAAGAATAATTACTTCTGTTCTTCTATTCAATGCTTTATTTTCGGGAGTGTTATTTTCTACTCTTGGCTTGTTTTCCCCATACCCTTTATACTGCAACTTTTCTTTATCCACACCCTTTTCAATTAACCAATTAACAACTGCTTTTGCTCTATTATCAGATAACTGTAGGTTGTGCTCGTCATTTCCATCACTATCCGTATGTCCTCCTAACTCTATCTTTAATGCTTCATTTTTATTTAAAATTTCCAACAGTTTATTTAATTCTGTAACTGATTCTGGTTTTAATGTGGACTTATCAGTATCAAAGAAAATATTTTCCAAAACAAATGGAGCGCCTTTCTTAATAGGTCTCATTGGTACATCTACCAAAAATCCATCTTCATTCTTAACCAACTTATCTATCGAATAATTCTCTGAATAAAAGAAATATCCATCGTGCTCAGCAATTAAAGCAAAATCCTTATTTATCGGAAGTGCAACAATAAATTCGCCGTTTCCCCGATTGGCCATTGCTTGCTTAAACATGACACCTGTTCTCAAATCAATTAGTTGAAAATCTGCTGCTAATGGCTTTTTTGTCTCAATATCGTAAACTTGCCCTTTCATAAATGTTGTTTTAATCGGACGTTTACTTTCTGGAATTACAAAAGAATATAAATCAAGACTTCCCTCCCCTCCATCTCTATTTGATGCGAAATATGCAAACTCTCCGCTACTAGAAACCAAGGTGCTATTTTCCTCTTTAAAAGTATTGATCGGATACCCCATATTTTCTGGCTTACCCCACTCACCTGTTTCGTCCAATCTACTTAAGTAAATATCTAAACTTCCCATTCCAGGATGGCCATCAGAAGAAAAATATAAAGTTTGACCATCGGGATGAATTTGTACTGACTCTTCTCTTCCCGGTGTGTTTATTTTGTCGCTCAATTTTTTAGGTAAAGACCATGTGCCATCATCTTGGATTTGGGTCATGTAAATATCTTGTTCTCCCGGATTTCTTCTTTGTTTATAATGAACTATACCCCTAATAAAATACAATGTTTTACCATCTGAAGAAAAACTAGGTTGTGACTCCCAATTCCCTGTATTTATTGGAGCACCCATATTGAAAGGCTGGGACCAATTACTTCCTTCTTTTTCACTTGCAAATAAATCGCAACTGCCTTTTCCCGTCCTACCTTCTCCATATTCAAAGTCTCCTCTCTCCCCAAATTCACACCCTACAAATATCACATATTTACCATCTGCTGAAAACGTTGGCGCTCCTTCATTATAAATAGAATTAACATTATTACTAATCGGATTACTCAGATTCCATTGGCCTCCATCTTTCTCACTGATCCAAATATCTTCTTGATGACCAGCTGCGATAGAATTAGCATCTATCACATCTCTTGTAAAAAGTAATGTCTGATCATCAGCAGTTAAAGAAGGGAAATACTCAGGTCTTTCCGTATTTATATTTGGACCCAAGTTAACAGGTTCAAATTCGACTGGATTTTTCATCGCGTGAATCGCAAAATTCGCATTATCAACATATTGTCTACACTTCTCTAGAAAGTCTGGGTTTGCATTTCTATTTTGAGAATACCTAACAGCATTTTTCTTTGCTCCTTCATAATCGCCAATCGCCATTTGCAAACTAGCTAAATAAAAATATTCAGATGGAGAAAACTGCTGCGATAATTGCATCATTTTTTGCTTGTACCCAATCGCTTCTTCAAACTCTCCTTTTTCAATACTAATATTAGAAAGCATTTCATAAGCTTCCGTAAAAGCGAGATCTTTCTCTAAAGCTTTTTTTGCATTTTGTTCGGCGCAGGAAAGGTTTCTTCTACCAGTTGCAGCATTTACTTCCCCATAACAAGTTCTTGATGCTTCATACAATTTTATTGCTTTCTTGTTATTCGTAGAGTAAGACATCCCCGGTTGGGCTGTTACCTTACAAGATGTAATCGTCAACATTACTAGTATTAAACTCAATGTTTTATTATAAAAATTCACTTTCATTATCTAATATCTAAATATTTATGCGTTTGTAAGGATATATTCCAATTTGGGTTATTCTTTACAAAATCAATGATTAAAGGTGTCATTTCTTTTTCTTTACTCCATTCAGGCTGCAAGTACAACTTACATTCCTTACCTACTTTAGCAGCGTGTTCTAGCGCCCAATTAAAATCGGATTTATTAAAAACGATTACCTTTAATTCATTGGCTTTACCAAATACATTTTCATTTGGCTTTTTAAACTTTTTAGGAGAAAAACAGATCCAATCAAAATTACCAATAATGGGATAAACTCCAGAAGTTTCAAGAGCAATTTCACATTCTAATAATTTTAGTTCAGTTGTTAAATTAGTTAAATCATACATAGCAGGCTCTCCACCTGTTATAACTACAAATTTGCAATTGGTTTCTTTAACATCAGAAATAATTTTTTCTATCGATTCAACAGAATGCTCATTCTTATCCCAACTTTCTTTTACATCACACCAAATGCACCCTACATCACATCCTGCTAAACGAATAAAAACAGCAGGTCTGCCACTGAAATGTCCTTCTCCTTGTATGGAATAGAATTGTTCCATTAAAGGCAAATTATTCTTTAATTTATCTCCTTTCACTTTTGTACATGTTTAATCCTTTTTCTCCTTATCCTCGTACCCTAACTTTTGCTGTGCCTCTAGAACTTTTTTGTCCGTTTTTTCTTTTTTCTTTCTGGCTTTCTTTTCTGATTTTGTTTCGGTATTTATTTCTTCAGCTTCCAAAGCTTGACCAGATATTATTCTGTTCAGTTCTATTAAATCTTCCTCATTTCTAGGTTTACCAAACTTATCGTATTCTACTACTTTCAATTCTTTTCCAATTTCAAACAATATACTCAACGCATTTTTACCATCCGCTTGGAAATACTCCCATAATCCTTGTTTTTCACCCTCTTTAAAACTACCTGATTGTTTTAATTGACCATTATCGAAAAAGAATTGCCACTTATCCGCTTCCAGCCCATTCTTATAGTACTGTTCTATAGATAATTGACCATTCGGATAATAAAAAAAAGCTTCACCATGCATTTCTCCAGACTTAAATGTTTTTTTCATTTTTAAGGTACTGTCATCATAATAAGTTGTGAATTCTCCATGCATTATTCCCTTTTTATATTCTACAGACTTTTTAAGTATTCCATTTTTATGGTAATATTTAGACACTCCATCCATTTGGTCTTTATTGTAAGAAAGCACTTTAATAGGAACACCATCTTCGGCATAAAACTTCCAAACGCCCTCTTTTTCTCCCATTAAATAAGCATTTTCCCAAGCCAATTGTCCATTTTCATACCAGAATTTGGACGTGCCATTTTCAATGCCTAGTTGCCAGCTTAACTCTGTCCATTGCTTCCCGTCTTTGTAAAACGTAAAAGAAGTATCTTGTTCCTTACCTCCATAGAAGCGAACTTTTCTTTCTAGCTGACCATTCTCATAATAAGAAATACATAAACCCGTATATGGCTTTCCTGTTTTCTTGTGATAAATTAAATTATTCTCCTGCTCCAATTCCAAATCATTATTACAGTTAACAGCCGTCTCACCTTTTCCTTTATACTTTGGACTGCCATCTTCATTAAACCCATTGTCATTTTGATTCGTTTCTCCTTCTCCTCCTCTGGTAATTTGAGAAAAGGAAAATGAGGAAATAGCAAGAAGTATTAGCGTGAAAATTAGTTTCATAAAACACATTTTTGTAAAAATACCGATATTATCAAAAATAACTAAACTTATCAGAATTCAATTACGCCGAATTAAGGCATAAGGTTCAATTATTATTCCAGATGGTGATTCCTTTGCTATTTCAACCTGAAAATTATACTTTTTCATGATAGTATCACGCAAGCCTCCACGATAGCTATCGTGAATGGCTTTTCATTTTTTGTCTTAACACAAAAAACGAAACAAAAAAAGTCAAGGCTTCGCTCATGACCTTCATTTTTCTCCAATGTCGCTAAATTGAAAGAACTCACTCCGTTCAAACAGCTTTCAATTCTTACGCTCCTTGCTTGGGAAAAATTGAAGAACAATCACAAGGCCAAATTAAAAACGGACTCCTTTCGGCCTTTTTTGATTAATTGAAGCATCGAGTAAAAGTGTGGTTCCTGAGCGGAGTCGAAGGACCGAACTTAAGCATTGCGAAGAGGATGATTGAAAAGCACAAGCGGCTTGAGCTGAAGATGTCCTCATGCCGGACGGCACTTCATTTTTTTCCATTGATGAAAAAAACGAAGCAAAAAAAATCTAGAGCCTTAAAAGGTGATTACTGCGTACCGAATATTATCGTCGATGCATGCTCTTTCGCTACGCGACGCACTGCTACTCCTTCATATTCTATCACTGAATAAGGCTCGAAAACTAAACGAGAATATTCTTAGAATTGAAGAACAATCACAATGCCAAATTAAAAACGAACTCCTTTCGGCATTTTTTGATTAATTGAAGCATTCCACCCCTATTCAACCGTCATTGCGAACGCAGTGAAGCAATCTCACTATTAATAAAGAGATTGGCTCTAATTTTTCAAGCTTGCCGTATGACATCAAGTCAGAAGTTCCTTAACTATTCAAGTAGAATATATAAACGAGTTGATATATTTGTAATCTAAAATCAATCTCTTATGCTATCAGTTCGTCAGACCGCAGTATTCTTAACCGCATTCGTGTTCCTGTTTTCAATAGATGTTTCGGCTCAAAAGAAAAAGAAGAAAAACAAAAAGGAAGAGGGAACTGAAATAGTGGTTCCTATTTTTGAAAATGGAGAAGCGCAAATTGTACCCGGATTTAGTGGTTTTGAAAATTGGATTCGACACGATTTGTTTGTAGAAACAACTTTCGACACAGATGGAGACGGTAAACTAGACAGAATGCACGTTTCTGTTACAAGACCAAAACAGACTGATACTGACAGTTTAAAACTACCGGTTATTTATGTCTCGAGCCCTTATTTTTCTGGCATAGCAGAAGATGTAGAAGGTGGCATGTGGAATGTAGAACATGAATTAGGAGAAACTGCTAAAGAACGTGTTCATGCAGAAGTTACGAGAATTGGTGAACGGCCTATCATTTCAAATTCACATATATTGAAATGGGTTCCAAGAGGATATATTGTGGTTCATTCTTGTTCTCCTGGCACAGGTCTTTCTCAAGGAGCGCCTACCATTGGTGGAGATAACGAAACCTTGGCTCCAAAAGCAGTAATCGATTGGCTTTGCGGCAGAGTAAAAGGATATAAAGAATTGACGGGAGCAGATGAAGTTACGGCTTATTGGTCTACTGGAAAAGTTGGAATGACAGGAACGTCTTATAATGGCACTATTCCATTAGCGGCAGCAACCACAGGAGTTGAAGGATTAGAAGCCATCATCCCAATTGCACCCAATACTTCCTATTACCATTACTACAGATCGAATGGTTTAGTTCGTTCTCCTGGAGGTTACCTCGGAGAAGATGTTGATGTTTTGTATGACTTTATTCACAGTGGAGAAGAATCTAATAGAGCTTACAACAACAAAACGGTAAGAGATACAGAAATGAAAAACGGAATGGATCGAGAAACAGGAGATTACAATGATTTTTGGGCTGGTAGAGATTACCTCAACGATATGGCACCTATGAAAGCTGCGCTGTTAATGTCTCATGGTTTTAATGACTGGAATGTAATGCCTGAACATAGCTATAGGATATACGCGAAAGCAAAAGAAATGGGACTTCCAACCCAAATTTATTATCACCAGTTTGGCCATGGCGGACCACCTCCAATGAATATGATGAACAGGTGGTTTACGCATTACTTGCACGGTATTGAAAATGGGGTAGAAAACGACCCGAAATCTTGGATTGTACGCGAAGGAGATAAAATGGACTCCCCTACTTCATACGCTGATTACCCAAACCCTGCGGCCGAAAATGTAACGCTGTTTTTACATGGAAATGGTTCAACAGTTGGTTTGTTGAATCAAGAAACAGCTACCAAAGAAGGAACTCAAAAATTGGTAGATGATCATACGGTTATTGGTAAAGATTTAGCGAAAGCTGATTCTTCAACAAATCGATTATTGTTTGTTACTCCAAAACTTACCCAAGATGTTCATTTATCTGGATTATCAACTATTAAGATAAAAGTTGCTAGTAGTAAAGCCGCAGCTAATTTATCAGTTTGGTTGGTATCACTGCCTTGGAATGATGACAGTAAAGCCAAAACATATGACAACATCATTACACGAGGTTGGGCTGACCCGCAAAACAGTAAATCGCTTACTGAAAGTTCTCCTTTAACTCCTGGTGAGTTTGTTGAATTAACATTCGACTTGCAACCAGATGATCATGTTGTAAAAGCAGGGCAACAAATTGGATTAATGATTTTTTCAAGTGACCAAGAGTTTACACTTTGGCCAGCACCAGGAACAGAATTAACAATCGATTTAGATAACAC
>CAWUXI010000103.1:0-19367 GCA_963926405.1 uncultured Flavobacteriales bacterium | reverse complement strand
TCTAACTTTCCACTTTGGAAAACAATTATTGAAGATAACAATGCGGGTATATGCGTTGACCCACTAAACCCAAAAGAGATCTCTGATGCCATTAACTACCTAATTTCAAACCCTGAAAAAGCAAAAGAGATGGGTGAAAATGGAAAAAAAATGGTAATTGAAAAATACAATTGGGATAACGAAAAAAAGAAGTTAATTGATTTATATAAAAGTTTAGAGCCGTGAAAATTCTGTTTTTAACTCAATACTTTCCACCCGAAATTGGCGCACCTCAAAATAGGTTGTATGAACTTGCAATAAGGCTTCAAAAACAAGGTATTGACATTACAGTATTAACTGCAATGCCTAACTATCCTTCAATGGCAATTCATAAAGAATATGAAGGTTTAAAATATCATTACGAAGAGATGAATGGTTTAAAAATTCATCGTTCTTCAATTTACGTAACCAAATCGAAATCCATTACCAAAAGACTTAGAAACTACTTTTCATTTGTTTGGTCTTCTTATCAAGTTGGAAAGAAAAAACTTGAGAGTAATTACGATATCGTATTCTGTGAATCTCCTCCACTATTCCTTGGTATTTCGGCGTACTATCTAAGTAAGAAGAAAAAAGCTAAAATGATTTTCAATGTCTCTGACCTTTGGCCAGAAAGTGCTGAAAAATTAGGAATCGTTACAAACAAGTTATTTCTTGGAATGGCAACAAAATTAGAAGAATTCCTTTATAAGAAATCGATATTAATTACCGGACAAACACAAGGTATAGTAGAGAATATTTCAAAACGATTCCCAAGTAAAGATGTCTATTGGCTCCCTAATGGAGTTGACTTATCATACTACAATCCAGGAATTTACGAGAAATCTAACTGGAGAATAGAAAATGGATTTTCTAATGATGACAAACTCTTCTTTTATGGTGGAATTATTGGCCATGCTCAAGGACTCACAGTCATATTAAAAGCTGCTGAACTATTAAAGTCAGAACAAAACATAAAGTTTATTTTAATGGGTAGTGGTCCAGAAAAAGAAGATTTACAAAAAATGAAATCCAAGTTACAATTAGATAATGTTTTCTTTTTTGAACCAGTAACCAAGTTAAAAATGCCGCATATTGTAGGGGCTATAAATGCTTCAATCATACCATTAAGAAAATTAGACTTATTTCTAGGAGCAATACCTTCCAAAGTTTTCGAAAACTTATCTATGGAAAAACCTATTATTCTTGGAGTTGATGGAGAAGCTAGACAACTCTTTATAGAAGAAGGAAATTGTGGATTATTTTTTGAGCCTGAGAATCATAAAGTGCTAGCAAAAAAAATAATGGAACTTGCTTCAAATCCTGAGCTTGAAATTCAGCTTGGAAAAAATGGGAGAAAATATGTCGATTTAAAATTTAATAGAAATAATATCGCTAATGATTTTGCCAGTAAGCTTAACAACTTAGAGTTGAATTAAATAGGCTGCTGCATTTTGAGCAATTTGAAATAAACTTCCTTTATTTTCAAACGCTTCCTGCTCTGCCCATTCTCCCGATCCTAAACTAATTATAGTTCCTGATAAGGAGTCTTTTTTCAATTCTAAAATTCCTAGAGCCCTATCATTAAGGCTATCAATAGCTGATGTCGCAATTAATTCAGCATTAAAAAAAACAAACTCCTCACAATAACTATTTGACTCTGTTAACGGATATCCTGTAAACTCCGCCAAAGACAATTCAACTATTGAATCACTAACATTAGAAAATAATGCATGATTCTGATTTTTAATTGCAAATCGAGAAGTTCTAAAACCTTTTGATCCCAAAGCATAAGACATCCCCACTTCTTCTAATATGGGGCTACCATCAGCAGCTCTCCAACTTGTAAAACCGTTTTGGGTTCCATCTTCATTAAATAACAATCTATTGTTTTTTTCATCATTCCAAATTACGTTATTCATTAAATATGTTGAAGCTACTAAAACATCAGCCCCATTATCATAATAACTTAGGAAAGAAGATTTCATTTTTTTTGTCCAAAAAGCAGAATACCCATACACAAAAAGACATTTACTCCTTTTATAGTTTGACAGATTTTCTAATTGCAAATCAGTTATATAATTAACTTGATAATTATCCTCTAACCATTTAAAAAAAGGCAGCCAATTATCTGTGAATTTATCTATAGAAACACTTCTCAATTGTGAAATCGATCTTACTTCACTATTCAATGCATTCTCACTATCATATGACTCCAACAGCAATGAAGAAATGTACGGATAGACAATTGTAATATCAGATTTATTGGGATTTGAAACAATAAAGGTAGTTACATTACCCACAGAATAGATCCCTGGAACAAATTTATCATCAATAATGATTTCCATTGAATATCCTTGACTAAATCCCTTTTCGATAATATTCGATTCAGTTATTCCTTGATTTTTAAAATCAACTATTAATTCAGAAACTACTTTATCTGTTACTATGTTTTTAATAGAAATTTCACCGGCGTAATCTATAGACACCCCAGTTTTAAAAAACAATCTTAGTGTATCTCCATTTTCGTAAGATGATTTGTTTGTAATAATGTATAAGCCTGCTAATTTTTCAGGTTTTATTGAATATAATAAAGTAATAAGCAGCCCTAATATTACCAACAACTTTATTACTTTTAGTTCCTTAAACATTTCAATGCCAAAAATAGACTTTAAATATAAAGCAAATTATTATTTAATAATTTTAATTGCCTTTGCACTTCCTTTGGGGAAAAGCTTAGTTCCTTTATTACTTGTAGCTTTATTTATTTCTAGTTTAATAAACAACAACTTTAAAGAAAAGAAATCAAGCAACAAAATATTATTACTTTCTAGTATCTATTTATTATATCTAATTGGTATTTTATATTCTCAAAATAGGAGTGCAGCGATATTCAGCATAGAGGAAAAACTATCGCTATTAGTAGTCCCTCTTATATTTTTTATTTCAAAAATAAACTACCGACTTTCTTATCACCAAATAATCAAAGCTTTTATTGAAGGCTGTGTTGTATCCATAGTATTATCTCTAGTTAACAGTGGCATCATGTATTTTTACACCTCCGAATCTAATGCCTTTTTTTACCAAAACATCGCTCTCTATCACCATGGAAGTTACCTAAGCATGTATCTCAATTTTGCTGTTGGATGTATTTATTTTTTCTCTTTTCATCCAACAAAGCACTTTTATTTAAAGCCTATATTAGGATTTTCTCTTATTGTATTCTTCTCGATATTCATAGCATTACTATCTTCGAAAACCGGAATTATTAACTTATTCTTAATCCATACATTTTCACTTTTTTACTGGATAGCAAGACACAAAATGTATTTAAAAGGTGCTTTGGCAATAGTCTTAATAGGAGCTATTTCATCTACATTTTATTTGTCTTCAACATCATTAAATGCAAGAGTTAATGAACTCATTAGTTCTACCTCGAGCGAGACAAACACCTCATCTACAACTATCAGAAAAGAAATTTGGAGTTCCGCTGCATCACTGTATTTAGAAGCACCAATCATGGGTTATGGAACAGGCGATGTAATAGATGAATTAGCCAGGTTATCAAAAGAAAAAAACCTTAGCTTTATAAATAAGAAAAAATTAAACGCTCATAATCAGTACCTTCAAACTGCCGTTGCTTTAGGATCATTTGGATTAATTACTTTGATTACTATGCTATTCCTCCCTCTCTATTTAAGTTGGAAGAATAAGTATTGGATTTATGTGTTTTTTATTCTTTTAACAATGACAAATTTCTTAACCGAAGCAATGCTAGAAACACAATCTGGTGTAATATTTTATGCATTTTTTAACACTCTATTTTTTGCTGTATTAATACAACAAAAACAAGATAAATCGGTTAATTCAATAATTCAACCTACTTGAGCAATTCCACAAACAAATCGTTTATAAAAAATGTATTCACCCTAATGACTGGGACGGTTATAGCTCAGCTAATTTCATTATTGGGATTAATCTATGTTCAAAGGTATTACTATGGTCCTGGGGAGTTCGCTAATTTCAAACTCTTCTATGAGTTTGCTGCAATATTTGTTGGAATAAGCGCTTTAAAACTTGAAACTGGAATCGTATTGGAAAAGAATGACAATGATGCTAGACTACTAACTAATATAAGCCTGAAACTCGTACTAATTGCCGGACTAATTAGTTTTATTACTCTAATTTTATATTCGCAATTTGACAGTAATTTAATGAAGATAACAAGTAACATTTATCTATTAATTTTACTCCCATTTACCGTTATTTCGTTAGGATTCACACAGGTTTTTAACTCCTGGTTTACACGGAATAATTCTTTTAAATTAATGAGCGTAAATAAAGTCTCCCAAAACTCTACCTCTCTTTTTGGGCAAGTGATATTCGCAATTTCAAACATACAATCATTTGGACTTATTTATGGAAGAACTATAGGATTATTAGTTTCAAACTTGATGTTTTTATTTAAATACCAAAAGAACAGACCGGTAATCCTAAAAGAAAAAGGAGATATTAAAAAATTAGTAATAAAAAACAAGAAATTTATCTACTTCACTTCACCAAGCGTGCTTCTTAGCGGTGTAATTAATTTTTTACTAATTGATCTTTTCATGAAATACTATGGAGATGAGTTTAGCGGTAAAATTGGATCAGCGTATCATTATTTAGGAATAAGTATTGCTGTTATCACTACCTCTTTTGCGCAAGTATATTATAGCCAATTAAGTACAATAGACTCAAAAGAAGAGCTTCGTAAAAATTACACTTTTTGGTTTTTACGTCTCTTTTTAGTTGCGTTTATAGGTATAATCATTCTGCAATTTATTCCAAATTCATGGGATGAAATCGTATTGGGAAAAGCGTGGAATGGAACTTTGGAGATTATGAAAATAATGTCAATCTGGATGGGAACAATGTTCGTATCCTCCTCTTTGTCATATATTTACATAAAATTAGAGCGGCAAAAGGAAATGCTAATATTGCATATTTTACATATCGTTTTGGTTTATGCTAGTATAGAATATTCACATGCTACTTACAATGACAATATGACCAGCTTATGGTGGTTTACCCTTGCACAAAGTTTCTTTTACTTATTAATTATGGTGATTACCTATATATTTATTGGCAAGTTCAAGCCTGAAACCACCAAATAATAGTATTTTTGTAAGTAATAGACAACTTTATATGATACCATTTTCGCCACCTAGAATAGACCAAAAAACCATAGATGAAGTCACTGATACTTTAAAGTCTGGATGGATTTCTACTGGACCGAAAACTAGAAAGTTTGAGGAAAATTTAGCCCAATACCTTGGCGCAGATCATGTTGTTGCTTTGGGTTCAGCTACTGCAGGATTACAGCTCATTTTAAATTGGCTAGGAATAGGAGAAGGAGACGAAGTAATAATACCAGCCTATACATACACTGCCACAGCTAATGTTGTCATTCATGCTGGAGCAACACCAATAATGGTAGATGTTAACAGTACTGATTTTAACATTAATTGTAAGGCTGTTGAAAACGCTATAACCGAAAAAACGAAAGTAATTATCCCGGTTGACATAGCAGGAATGCCTGCAGACTATAACGAATTATACAAGATAGTTAAGCAAAATAAAAATTTATTTAAAGCAAGTAATGATGTCCAAGAAAAATTTGGAAGAATTGTAATAATATCTGATTCTGCTCATTCTATTGGTGCTACTTATAAAGGAAAGAAGGCTGGGTTAATTGCTGACATAAGTTCATTTTCGTTCCATGCAGTTAAGAATTTGACCACAGCAGAAGGTGGCGCAGTTGTCTTTAATGTTGCTGATAAATTTAACCATGAGGAATTAAAAAAGAGCTTCAAAATTAGCTCTCTGCATGGGCAAACAAAAGACGCCTTTAGTAAAGTACAGATTGGTGCATGGCGATACGATGTAATAGAAGCAGGTTTTAAATGCAACATGACTGATCTACAAGCTGCTATTGGACTAGTAGAACTAGAACGATACGAAGAAACATTAAATCGCAGGAAAGAGATTTTTGAACGCTATACTGCCGGGCTCGCTATATATACTTGGGCAAATACACCTATTTATGAAACGGAAGAGAGAAAATCTTCTTTTCATTTATATATGCTACGAATAAATGGCTGTACTGAAACGCAACGGGATACAATCATTAATAAAATAGGAGAAAAACAGGTAGCAGTAAATGTCCATTACATTCCATTGCCCATGCTTTCTTTCTATAAGGGCAAAGGTTACAATATCAATGATTATCCAACTACATTTGATAATTACCATAACGAAATCACATTACCCGTTTGGTTTGATTTAACGAATGAACAAGTTGATACCGTTATTAAAGCTATTGCAGACTCTGTTCAAGAAGTTCTTGGATAGTTATTTAAAATACCTTTCAATCTTCGTGGCAAGATTCTTTGTAAACTTATTTGCGGATTCATAATGAAGGTGACTTCCATCATAACTGCTATAATCATTTAGTGAAAATTTTAGCCAAACACCTCCGTTTTGTTCGAACCCCTCTATGAAACTTGAATAATTAAACCCACTAAGAGAATCTTCTAACTGCTCCATAGCCAATGTTGATGGAGGTCGAAAGCCAATAATTGCAACATTATTATGCGACATTTCTTTCACCCAACTCATGTATTCTTCTACAGCATTATTATTACATGTATTGTCAATAAAATTCTTCCTATAAGGTATTAAACCAGCAGTAGAGTCAAAAGGTAGTTTAAAAGATTTCACCCAACCATTTTCTTTAAAATCATGATAATATAAATGAGTAATTGGAGCATCTGTAAAATATCCCCAGACCTCTGCAGGTGAATATCTTGGGAAATTCTTCAAATAACCCGAGAGCAATAACATTTTATAAACCTCTTTTTTGTCCATATCAAAAAATGAATGATAATGTTCATTTTTCAATGCTTCTGGGGTAAAACTGTACGGAGTAATTCCACACAGAACCACGCTTTTATGATCTTCTTTTATTCGACCTGAAACAAAAGAAAGGTATTCAGCACTATAACCAACGCTGGAATAACCCAAGTTAACGGCATTTAAATTTGAATTCTCATCTATCAAGAACTCTGGATTCACTGCTTTATATATTCTTGAATCACCTACAGCCAACACATTAAATTGCTCTGTTGAATGTGTTTTCTTTATCCAACAATAATCCCGATAAGAGTCATTTAAATTGGGTGTTGGCAAAAAGAATTTTAACACTGCTAAAATTAATAACGCAACAGGCAAAAAGAATATTATTTTATACTTCGCTCTCATGTTAACTAAAACTGAAAGTATATAAATTGTTTTCCCTCTCCTCTAAACATTATTATTGTAACAATTGCGATTGAAATAAACAACAAATCTAAATTGTATCTTTTATAGACCAATTGAACAGATGTTTTGGTTCTTTTCAACAGAATCACTAATTCAATTACAATGGCTGTCCCTAAAAAAATCATTGCATCAAAATACGTCGTTAAAAATTTAAAGTCGGAGCTCTGAAACGTAAACATCGATTTTAATACTATAATACTTTGATCAAAAGATTCTGCTCTAAAAAACACCCAAGCAATGCTAGCTTGAATAAAAGTTATTAAAATCAACAGGCCTTTGGGTATCTTATTGAAAAATTTAACTTTAGAGTAAAACCTTTCCAAGGTTAAAAATAAAGCATGCACAGCTCCCCAAATAATAAACGTGATATTTGCTCCATGCCACAGCCCAGAAAGTAACATAGTAATCCACAAAAACAACATCCCTAAATAAACTCCTTTTCTACCTCCGCCCAATGGTATATAAACATAATCCTTAAACCAGGTTGACAGTGATATATGCCATCTTCCCCAAAACTCTTTTAAACTTGATGACAGATATGGATGATTGAAGTTCATCTTAAAATGATAACCCATTGTTTTAGCCAAACCTCTTGCAATAAGACTATATCCGGAAAAATCACAATATATTTGAAATGCAAATGCTACCATTACAAACCACCAATATGATGGACCATCATAATGTTTACTGCCTGAAAAGGCCGAATCAATAAACGAAGAAAGATTATCAGCAATTACTACTTTTTGAAATAACCCATATACAATTAACTTAATTCCATTCCACACTTGAATCGAATTAACAGTTGGTACTTTTGCTAATTGTTTAAGGAAATCTTTAGCTCTTACAATTGGACCTGCGACCAATTGCGGAAACATAGAAAGGTAACTAAAGAAGTGTAGAATATTCCTAGTTGGCTTTAACCTATCCCTATAAATATCTATTGTATAACTCAATGATTGAAATGTGTAAAAGCTAATACCAACTGGTAGAATCAATGCAAACTCAGGAATATTAGCAACCAAATTTGTTTGTACTCCTAACTTCAAAAAAAGACTATCCAATGTAATTGCGAAGAATGTGCTATACTTGAATATTGAAAGAGTTCCTAGGTTTCCTGCTAACGATAGTAGAAGAAACTGCTTCCTGACTTTAGGGAATTTTTCTATCCAAAGGCCACTGAAGTAGTCAATTAAACCACTTCCTATAATTAAAAATAAAAAGCGCCAATCCCACCATCCGTAAAATAAAAATGAAGCTGTTACCAAATACAACCAACGTGGGTTATCTTTCTTTTTAAATAGTGGCCATAGCAAAAAGAAAAGTAAGCCAAACAGCAGAAATTCTAATGAGTTAAATACCATAGTTAATTAAAAGGAGCTTACTTTTTACTGCTCCAAAATTAAAGAATAATTAATATCCTCAACGAATATCAAAATAATTAAAAAAAGCATTTTACTTTTGTAACAAATGCTAAAACGATTTTTCGACATAACATCTTCTTTAATTGCAATAATAATAGGACTTCCTTTTTTTATAATTATTTCTTTACTTATTGCTTTAGACAGCAAAGGAGGAGTTTTCTTCGTTCAGCAAAGAGTTGGAAAGAACAACAAAGATTTTGGACTGTTTAAATTTAGAACCATGGGCCCTGACTCTGAAAAAAATGGTCAAATTACAGTGGGAGGTAAAGATCCTAGAATTACAAAAATTGGATATCTCTTGCGTAAATTTAAATTAGATGAATTCCCTCAATTACTCAATGTAATCAGAGGTCAAATGAGCATTATTGGACCCCGACCAGAAGTAAGAAAATATGTTGCAATGTATACTGATGAACAGTTAACAGTGCTTTCAGTAAAACCTGGATTATCTGATTTTGCTTCTATTGAATATATCAATGAAAATGAATTACTCGGAAAATCAGACAATCCTGAAAAAACATATATCGAAGAGATTATGCCAGTAAAACTTCAATTAAACCTTAAATACATTCAACAAAAAAGTTTTGGAACAGATATTAAATTGATATTCAAAACAATTGTAAAAATATTGAAGTAGTTAATCCGTTTAGGTTTTGTTCGAAAGTGATTTTGGACTTTTATTTATTACATTCTTCCCAAATGTCATTTCCATTTTGTAGCCATGGTCCTGGTTCAATGCCTCTTCCTTGCGCAGAAGCTATCCAACATTTTCCATTATAAGAAACCAAGTCATTTTTAACGTATGTGAGATTTGAGTCCCAAGACTCACTGCAAGCACAATCTTTTTGACATGAAGTATTGAAAGTGCTAACGACTATGCTTAGGATAAATAATAACTTTCTCATGTTTATTAGATTAAACGAATTTTTCTTGTTTTTATTTTTGCTAAACCAAATAAACTAATAAATACGTAAACAATAACAACTCATTTACTCCATAATAGCAATAGAAAATTTCTGGGCACTTGCAAAAAGACAACTAATATTATACTGATTACTAAAAAGTTAGAATTATATTTTGTGAGGCAACATTATGTTTTATTGTCCGTTGTTTAATAGACCGCAACCACCTTACATTAAATTTCTTGACCTACAGATTCCTGCTGAAAAAGTTTCAGTGGGGTACTATTTATTAATTATAATTGTAACGAATTACCTATTTTAAGTTATTTCATTAAAACCAAGGAAATAACAGTAGTAAAAAACCGCAATTAATAAAAACCTAAGCTCGCTAATGCAGGGAAAAAGTATCTATCATCAGTCTCAAAATCAATTATTGTCAGAAAACGATATTGTTGAGGCTGCGAAAAAAGATCCTAAGCAATTCGAAGCACTTTACACAAAGTACTACGAGCAGATCTTTAGATACATACATCAGCGAATGGATGATAAGGAAATGGCATTTGACATTACCTCTCAAGTATTTTTAAAGGCAATGATAAATTTGCCAAAATACAAATACAAAGGAGTCCCTTTTTCATCTTGGCTATATAGAATTGCAATGAGTGAAGTTTATCAATCTTTTAAGGATAAAAAATCAACTCGAACTGTAAATGTAGACACGAGTAATGTTGAAGACATTATAGAGGAAGTGGAGGAAGATAATACAGGAGAAATGAGAGAAGCCCTTATAAAAGTAATTGGTAATTTACCAGAAGTTGAACTACAAATTATTGAAATGAGGTATTTTGAAAAGCGTTCGTATCGTGAAATTGGGGATATTCTTGGGATGACTGAGAATAATGCGAAAGTGAAGGCTTATCGAATTGTTGAGAAACTCAAAAAGAGTTTTTCAATGAGAAAAAGTTACAACTATGAAAAAGAAAATTAACATTAACAGAGACCCAATTAATGGAGAGGAGATAGCGTCAAGAATGAATTTTAATCAACTCTTGTCAAATTTCCCAGGATACATAAAACTTCCTTTTTATAAAACAGGATGGTTTATTACGACAGTTGCAAGTGTTGCAATTTTAGCAACAGTTACAACTGCTCTATTCCTAAACAATAATAAAGAAGAGATAGAAAATCCAAAAGAAATAGTTAACTCTTCTCCCCCATCCAATGAAATAGAATCTATTTCTTTTTCTGAAGATACGCCATGCATTAATCCTCCAATTAAAAATCTTGACATTCAATCCGACTCTTATTATTGTGAAAATGAACTTGGCTTTGAATTTACACACAGCTCAGGAAGTCTAATCAAGGTTCCAAAAAACACATTTGTAGATAAAAATGGAAAATCATTAAGTGGTAAAATTGAACTTCGATATAGAGAGTTTCATGACCCTATAGACTTCATATTATCAGGCATTCCAATGACATATGATAGTGCAGGAACAGAATACACATTCGAATCTGCTGGAATGATTGAAGTTTATGGTTATCAAAATGGTCAACCTGTTAAAATTGCTTTAGGAAAATCTATTCGTATAGAAATGAATCCAAAAGATGGTTCTAGCAGGTTTAACCTATATGAACTAGACACTTCTTCTGGAGATTGGGCGTATAAAGGAAAAACTGAACTCGTATCTGAAAATGTGGATGAAAGTAAGGGTGAATCTTCAGCTCCTTCTGAAATTAAAAATGAAGATGTAGTTTCTAATATACAAAAAACCAAAAAAGGAATAGAAGTAACCAAAACTGAATTAGCTTTTGCAAAAAAAGAAGTAATTGAGCATAAAAAAACGGAACCTTCCGAGCCTAAAAAATCAGTCAGCAAAGACCGGCAATTTGATTTGGACGTAGATCCAAAAGAATTTCCGGAACTAAAAAATTACAGTTCATTAACTTTTGAAGTAGAAAAGAATGATCAAAATTTTTCTCCAGATGTCTATAGAACAGAATGGGAAGATATCTCATTATCGGAGAAAGAAAAGGGGAAATCATACTACTTAACATTGTTCAAAGGAAGTGTAAAAAAGACATTTTCTGTTTTTCCAATATTTGAAGGAGCTGATTATAAAAAAGAAATGGTAGAATTCAATCAAAAATTTGCTATTTACGAGAAAGAATTAGGCAAAAGAATAGCTGAAGAAGAAAAAGTCAAAGAAAAATTGAAGAAACAAATGGATTTATACGAAACTGCCTTAGCTATTGAAAGCAGCAGGAAAGCTGCGTTTGAAATCAATCAAGCGGCCTATTTCGCACAAGTGAAAGAAGCTCAAAAAAATAACGCAGGAATTCAAGTGGTGGCAAGAGCATTTGAAGTTACTCGTTTTGGAACATGGAATTGCGATTCTCCAGTCGCTAAACCAAGCGGAAACAAAGTCAATGCTTCGTTTTCAGATAACAATGGCATCAATTTAGGATTACACAATGTAAACCTAATTGAGAAAAATAAAAATGCAGTTTTTACGTATAATGAATCTCAGTTTAATGCGTTTAAATTCAATCCAAAAGAAGAAAATACAATTGTTGCTTTTACTTCAAACAATGAAATAGCTATTATTAAGCCTATTTATTTTAAGGATATGCCAAAAGAAAATAAACATCAATTTAAAATGGAGATTATTGATGTGAATTCTATGACTGTAAAAAATGTAAAAGAAATGTTACGTCTTTAACGCACCTGACAGCCACTAAGTCTTCTCACTGCAACATAAAAACTGTCTTGGATATCTATATCTTTACAAATATGAAACTCCCTTGGACATATAAATTATTGAGCTTTTCTTTCATATTATTCTCACTGCAAGTTTACGGACAGAATACAATCTCTGTTAAAAAAAGCTCAACCACAATAGAGGCCATTTTTAAATCTTCTCAAAGCCAATCTAAATTAAATCAATATTACTGTTTTAAAAAAAACGGCTACGTTTACTATTTTACATCCAACTTAAAAGAAAAAAAGATTATCAGAAATTGTCAAGAACAACAGTGGCTTAAAATGAATTCATCGCCAGGAACATACTTCTTCTATCATGATTCTATTTCTATTTCTCCAATTACCTATTCAATACATGGTAAAGAAACCACAAATAATTTTTCTTATCTAGCAATACTAGATAGCACTGAACTAAATGTTTCTGCAATGGGAAAAGAAGAGAAAAAGAAGTTTAATCTTCTTTTTCTCAATCCAACAATAAGTCAAAAATAATTCTTTAAATAGCTAGTTTTTATATATCTTGGCTAAAACAAAAAATATATATTATGAAAAGAATTTTACTTTCTGCACTTTTTATAGTGCCAACATTGGTAATCGGACAGGTTACTTTAATTGACGAAAACTTTGACAGCTATTCCGATCAAGATTATGCTGGAGCTGTATCACCCATAATAAGCACATGGTCTGGAAATACTGGAGCAGGAACCGATGACTGCTTGGTAACTTCTTCTGAATCCAGCAGTCCATCTAATTCAATTACAATTACTGGACCACAAGCTGGTGGAAATCAGGATGCAATGATTGTATTTCCTTCTGATTATACATCAGGAAGCTATGCATTTTCAATGAAATATAAAGTTGCAACTGGAAAGGGAGGATATTTCAATTGCCATTCAACATCAATTCCACCAGACAGATGGATGTTGCAAGTTTATTTGGCTGCAGATGGAACTGGGTTAGCGGAAATGGGAGGAGATTCTGTTTACTTTAATTACACAAATGGTGCTTGGGTTGATTTCGTAGTATCTGCTGACTTAGATACTGACATTGCTCATTTCTACGTAGAAGGAATTGAAGTTGGATCAGGGTTCGTATGGTCGGCCGAGGCTTTAGGTGCTGCTACAGGTTCCGCTCAATGGGGTGGAATTAATCTTTACTCTGCTTCTGGAGATCCTGTTGCAGACTGCGAGTATTATGTAGATGACATATTATTAATTGATAATACAGGTGTTGCCACTGGTGTTGATGAGTTGAATAACACATCTTCATTTACTGTATTCCCTAATCCGGCAACTACATCTACTTCTATCGAAATTTCTCTTGATAACGAATCAGAAGTTGCTGTTAGAGTATTAGATGTGATAGGAAAAGAAGTAGCTGTTAAAAACTACGGTGTATTTTCAACATCTTCTGTAATTAACTTAAATACGACTGATTACCCATCAGGAATATATTTAGTTGAAGTTTCAGTTAATGGAAAGAAAGCAACGAAAAGATTGATCATTAAATAGTGCTTAATTGATTTAAAAAAAAGACCGCTAGTAGCGGTCTTTTTTTTGCCTTGAATTTAAGAATGGGAGGGTTCTAAAAAAAGTTAAAGCATAAGAAATATATTAGAATAATAGTTTTACCTTTAGAGTTAATGCGTTTTTCACTTTTCATATCTTGTCTATTCCTATTCTCTTTTGCAAATGGGCAAAAGACGATAAAAGTTAGAAAAGGAAGAACACTTCAAGGATTTTATCAGTTGCAAACAGAAAACAAAATCAAAGAGTTTTTGTATTTTGACAACAATGGCAACATTGCTATTATTACTTCTAAAAATAGAAAAAAAGCGAAAGGTAATTTAATCTCTTGTGTTGAAAATAACAATTGTCAAACAGCTAAAAAAACAACTTATAAAATTGACAGCTTAGATATAGCATTCTCGTTTAATAGGGGAAGTGGTGAAAACATCCATTTCGTAGAATTTGATGGTAAAATTAGCCCTGGTGCCCTTTTAATTACATTAAAAAAGGGGGAAACAGGGAAAATAATAGAAGTAAAGGAATTTAGAAGATTAAAAGACTAAACGAAAACTACTTCCATAGTTTCCATTTATCTTTGCACTTAAAATAAAACGCATTTAAAATAATGTTTAACGAAGCCATAACGAACGATCCAACGGTATTTGCTATACCTGTTTTTATTGCGCTTATTATTATTGAAGTCATAATTAACGCAAAAAAGAATCTTAATTTATATAAATTTAAAGATTCTACAGCAAATATTACTATGGGATTAGGCTCTGTAGTAATTGGCCTACTTACTAAAACATTTGCCTTTTTCGTTTTCCTCTGGATTTATCAATTTCGATTATTCGAGATACCAAATACATGGTGGATGTGGGCGCTATTGCTATTAGCAGATGACGTTACTTTTTATTGGTACCACAGATTAGCACATCAAATACGTTTCTTTTGGGCCGCACATGTTCAACATCATTCATCCGAGCACATGAACTTTTCAGTAGCATTACGTCAAAGCTGGGGAGAACCGTTCATTAAATTCCTATTCTATATATGGCTACCATTTATTGGCTTTAACCCTATTTCTATTCTTATTATGCAAGCAATAAGTTTAGTTTACCAATTTTTCCCACATACAAAGTTGGTTGGGAAACTTGGACCTATTGAATGGGTTTTTAATACCCCTTCGCATCATCGAGTGCACCATGCCACACAAGTTCAATACTTAGATAAAAACCATGCAGGAATACTAATTATTTGGGACAGGATCTTTGGAACATTTCAAAAGGAAATAGAAACTCCTACTTATGGACTTACAGTCAATATTAACTCATTTAGCCCTCTCAAAATAGCTAGCCATGAATACATTAGTCTTTGGCAAGATATGCGCAGATCTAAAAAGTTGTCGGATAAAATGAAATATCTAATTAACCCGCCCGGCTGGAGTCATGACGGAGAAAACAAAACTTCAAAAGAACTACAAAGACAATTGTCTAAATAGCTTATTATTTTTTGGGCAAATAGGTTGAAAAGCCAAACCCTACTGAAAACACATGAGAATTGCCAATACTATTACCCGGATCTATTCCTGGAAAGCTCGTCATACAAATATTCGCCGGCGAAAATTCAGTATCGAAATAATTGTAAGAGACAACAATACCAAAAGATAAAAACTCTGAACTCACCATGTAAAACCCTAATTGTGGCGTCACATTGAAGGCTTCTTGTTTAAAAATATCTGAACATTGATTACCACTTGTATTAAGCATATTATAACCACCACTTACCGAAAGTTCAAGATATGAATTTTCATTCACTTCATTCCTTTTAGATATTTTTAAAAATGGATTATAACCTTCCATTTGACCTACTACATTACCCTGAAAAGCAGATCCATTTAATTCATAATAAGAATAAGAAAACCCCATTCCGAATCCAATTCCTTTCGCTAAATTATATTGATAAATTAAATCAATATTAGCCAAACCACTCATCAAACCCTTAAAGGACTTGTTCCCTAACGTTTTTGGCAATTTAAAATTAGACATTATTACAGCATGATCTCCTGGAGCCTTTTCTTGACAATAAAAAGAGTTAGTAGTAAACACAATTACCTCAAGTAAAAGTAAACATGTTAAAAATCGAATATGTTTAACCGTTCTTTTGATATTACAGTTTATTTACAACGAAAAATTTCTTACTCGTCTTTTGAACGTCTGTAATAATTTGATAATAATACTCTCCATCTGCGATTGAATTTGTATCAAAAAGAATAGGGTAAATACCTTCTTGAAGCTCTCCATTTTTTAAATCTTTGATCAGATCATCATCCCTATTTACGATTCTAAATTTCACCTTCATTTTTTCTGGTAGTTTAAATCCAAATTGAATTTCTCCCTTGGCATATGGAGGGTTAACATCAAATAATTCTGCATATTTTACAGTGACTTTTTTAACTTTCCCAGTGGCAATTAGATTCAACACTTTTTTGTAAGCAATATATAATAAATAAGCAGCAACCAAAAAAGAGATAGCCCATATTACATTCACTGTAATTCTTCCCACGGTTCCGCTTCCCCAAAGCTCCTTCATAACTATATAATGTTTTTTTGTAAAAATATTCCCTTTTTTAAGATATTATAGCTTTCTGCTTAAAAATCTATTTTCAAATCTGAAATCTCGTTTGTCTTCATCGCGGCATCATTTTAAATAATCAATTTAAATAATAAGGTTTCGATAATATTTAATTATTATTTTAGTTGTATTACAAAATAGTTTATCATGAAAAACATATTATTTACTCTCATTATTATAGGTTCTCTTTCTGTATCTTGTCAAGACAACAAAGTAACTGAAGTAACAAAAACTGAAGCTGAATGGAAAAAAATACTTACACCTATTGAATTTCATATTATTCGAGAAAAAGGTACTGAAACTGCATTTACTGGTGATTATTGGAATACCAACACAAAAGGAACCTATTGCTGCAAAGCATGCGGATTGCCACTATTCAATTCAGAAACCAAATTTAAATCAGGTACAGGTTGGCCTAGCTTCTTTCAAAAGATTAAACACAACATAACTGAAACTATAGATAGCTCAAATGGCTGGACGAGAACTGAAATTAACTGTGCGCAGTGCGATGGTCACTTAGGGCATGTTTTTAATGACGGACCCAAACCCACAGGTTTGAGATATTGTGTAAATTCGGCTTCTCTTAAACTAGAAGTAGATTAATGACACTATCAGAATTGACAAGTTTACTTTTTCAGGAAATAAATTTCAACCTTCCGGGTGAAGAGTCTCATAAATTAATGGCTCCCTATAAAAGAACAAAAGCCTCCGCAATCATTAACGCTGAAAAACAGCCCAAGTTGAGTGCGGTATTGATGTTAATCTACCCTAAGAATGACATTCCGCATTTCACTTTAATTCAAAGAACTGATTACAAAGGAACGCATGGAGGGCAAATATCATTTCCGGGGGGAAAACAAGAAGCAGAAGAGTCTTTAAAAGAAACTGCACTGAGAGAAACCTTTGAAGAAATTGGAATTGCACCTGATAAGATTCAAGTTCTTGGAGAAATCACCCAGATTTATATCCCTCCAAGTAATTTTTTAGTTTCACCGTTTATTGGATTTGTAGATTTTGAACCTGTATTTACTCCGGAAGTTAAAGAAGTTGAAGAAATAATTGAAGTGAAAATTTCAGATTTAATAGACGACCAAAGAATCAAACAAAAGAAAATAAAAGTTGGAAAATACACTGAAAACCCAATTTTAATGGATGTCCCCTATTTTGAATTAAACTACAATACAGTTTGGGGAGCAACTGCAACTATATTAAGTGAAGTCCGACAGATGTTAATCAACGGATCAAAATAGAAGTAGCAAATACCCCAATAGAGAACCTCCTAGAACTGTCCACATTGCATTACTTTTCTTGAGTCCGAATGTTATTCCTATACTAATTAAAGCGATAACAATGGCACGCCAATCATTTATTAAAATAACCCTACTCATTTCAACCAGCACACCTGCCATAACTGCAACAGCCGCAACATTAACTGAGTTTAAAAAATGTCCTAACACTTTCGATTTCCGCATCTTAGGAATTAAAGGATTTAAGATCAAAACAAATAGAAACGAAGGAAGAAAGATTCCCAAACTCGCAGCAATTGCACCCCAAAAACCTGTTAATTGATAACCAATAAAAGTTGCCGTAGAAAGAACCGGACCTGGTGTAAATTGACCTACTGCAATTGCATCCATTAGTTCTTGCTGAGTTAACCAACCTGCAGTAACCAGTTCTGCATCCAAATAAGCAAATAACACATAGCCACTTCCATATAAAACCGAACCAACCTTTAAAAATGTCCAAAACACCTTTAATGAAGTAATCTTGACAAGCGTAGTAGAAGAAATTTGTAATAAAACCAAAGGAACAATCGATTTCGGGGAGTCAGTTAACTTGGTTTTTGAAGTAAAATAAATTGCTCCTAGCACTCCAGCAACTAATAAAATAGAAACCTCATTAAAGCCAAGAAGACTCGCTGCAAAAACCAAAAGACCTAGTACTCCTAATTCCCAACCTTTCAAAGCTTTCTTTCCCAACTTCAAAACTGCTCCAGCAATAATTGCCAAAACAGCTGGTTTAATTCCAAAAACAAAAGGTTCTACATTAGGCAGGCTGCCATATGTTACATAGAGCCAAGCTAAAAATCCTGTTATTAAAACCGCAGGAAAAATAAAACTAATACCTGCAACAAAAAGGCCAGGAACCCCAGCTCTTTCATGGCCGCAATGCATTGTCATTTCTGTAGAGTTTGGTCCTGGGATTAAGTTTGTAACACCTATTAAATCAAGGAAATGTTGACGACTCATCCATTTTCTTTTGTTGACTACCTCCTCTTCCATCATGGCAATGTGAGCAGCAGGACCTCCAAATGCAATGCAACCCATTTTAAAAAAAACTTGAGCTACTTCAAGTAATTTTCCTTTATTTTTCACAATAAAAACTTTAATTTCACAAATGATTACATTGCCAATTTATAGCCAACGCCTTTAACCGTTTTAATATAATGGTCTCCTATTTTTTCTCGAAGTTTTCTTATATGAACATCTATCGTTCTGTCACCAACCACAATATCACTTCCCCATACAGTATCTAGAATAACTTCTCGTGTAAAAATATTTCCAGGCTTAGACATTAATAAATCTAATAATTCAAATTCCTTTTTAGGTAAATTAGTTTCCAAACCTTTAACAATAACTACATATCGGTCTCTATCTATTTTTAAATCTTCACTTTGCTCATCAGAGACAATGACTCCATGCTTGCGTCTTAATAATGCTTTTAATCGGCTAACAAGAACTCTGGGTTTTATAGGCTT
>CAWUXI010000102.1:0-22916 GCA_963926405.1 uncultured Flavobacteriales bacterium | reverse complement strand
GTTATGACGTAGAAGATAATAATTATATTTTTAATTCAACAGGTCGCGCAAATACTGTATGGAAGAATGATGGAGCTGGTAATTTTTCGAGTTTTCAATCTTTTGGAAATTCAGCTAGCTTCGATGTTTCTTTAGGTGATTTGGATGGCGATGGGGACATAGATGCATTTGTAGCAAATGGGGGTTACTATGTCAACTCATTGGGAGCACAAATTTCTGGTCCCAATAAAATATGGCTTAACAATGGCATTGGTCTTTTTTTTAGTAATGGACAAACCTTAGGTGAATCTTATTCTCGTTCAATTTCTTTAGGCGACATAGACCAAGATGGAGATTTAGATGCGATTGTTGGTAATGCAATGGGATATTTACAATCTTCGCCAGCCTCTGCTGCCAATTGCCATTTATATAACGATGGCATGGGAAATTTTTCCTATAATATTTTGACATTTGGAAATAATTCAACTACTAATGTTCAAATAGCAGATTTGGATAGCGATGGCGATCTTGATGTTTTTGCTACAAATACTCTGGGAGGGGCAGAAGGATGGCCTAATAAAGTATGGTTGCTTAATTTCTTTGGAACTCATAATGTTTCCAATACAGTAACAGCATGTAACTCTTATACTACTACAGCAGGTAATACATATACCTCTTCTGGCATATACCACGATACCATTTCTAACACGGTAGGTTGTGATAGCGTAATAACTACAATTTTAACCATAAGTAATCCATTAGTACAAGTAACTAGTACAGCAGCTATCTGTGGTCAAAATAATGGAGAGGCAACTGTAAATGTTTCGGGAGGTATTGCTCCATATAGCTACCAATGGGTAAATGGTTCTACTAGTGCCGAAATAGAAGCATTAACAGCGGGTTTATATTATGTAACCGTTACGGATGATAATGGTTGTATTGAATACGGCACTGCAACAATAAACGACTCCCAAGGCCCCGTATTAACGAACCTTACAACGGACTTAACCTGTGTAGGAAGTAACAATGGAGCAATAGATGTTTCAGTAACTGGAGGCACAGCACCTTATACTTTTGAGTGGACTGATGGTGCAACAACAGAAGATATATCTAATCTACAGGCAGGGCAATACCAATTATTAGTAACGGATGCTGCTGGGTGTGTAACAACAGAAAACCTTACCGTTATTAGTCCAGCGGCTTTGTCATTTTCATCTATTGTAAACGATGCAACATGTGGCAATGCAGATGGAAGTATTACAACAACGGTAACTGGCGGAACAGCACCTTATACCTATTTATGGAATACAGGTTCAGCAACAGCAGTTATTAGCACGTTAACCAATGGCGTATATCAATTAACTGTTACAGATAATAATAATTGTTTAAACTCAGTTTACATAAGTGTAAATGAAGTAAATGCTCCTATTATACTATTGGATTCAATTAATCCTGCTTCTTGTGGAGGAACTGGTGGAGCTTTTGTAAGTGTAACAGGTGGTGGTCCTTTTACTTATTTATGGAGTAATGGATTAATTTCAGAAGACCTAACGAATGAACCCCCAGGCATATATCAATTAGAAGTTACAGATACGGCATCGTGTACTTCAAATGTTGCAATTACTATTGATTATGAATTAATAGGCCAACAAGATATCTGTATTATATCTGTGGATAGTGTAACGAACACTAATATTGTAGCGTGGTCAAAACCCATTACAGATGAAATTTCATATTTCAATGTATATAAAGAAGGGACAGTAGCCAATCAATATTTTTTGGTAGCATCTGTTCCATATGATAGCTTAAGTCAGTATAATGATCTAAATTCAAATCCAAACCAACGATCCTGGAGGTATCGATTAACCGTGTTGGATACATGTGGCGTTGAGTCAGCTATGGGAAATGTTCATAGAACCATGCATTTATCAGTTTCTGCAGGCCAAAATTACGACTATAACCTTTCTTGGAATCATTACGAAGGATTTTCATTTGGGACTTATTACATTAATCGGTATCATCCTTCAACAGGTTGGGAGTTAATAGATTCCATACCTTCGAATTTAGATAGTTATACAGATTTTAGTCTGCCACAAGGACAAGTGTTCTATAGTGTTGAAGCCATACATCCTGGTGGGTGTACATCCACTAAAGCACAAGATCATAATTCTACACGTTCCAATAGAGCAACCATTTTAGATGGAGGTTTTTCTCCTTTAAGTTATTTTTCAGGTAATTTAACACAGGTTAGTGCGGGGGGTTCTGTAGATTTTACGGATCAATCGCTCAATGATCCTACGTCATGGATTTGGATATTTAATGGAGCTGTCCCTTCGATAGCAACAGTTCAAAATCCTTCAGGTGTTATTTATAATACCCCTGGCATATATGATGTTATGTTAATAAGTACAAATGCAAATGGAACAGATACACTTCTAAAACCAAATTACATAGTAGTTACATCTGGGACTATACCAACAACCGATTTTATTGCTGGTGCTACCCAAATTCAAGAAGGAAATTCAGTTGATTTTTTAGATTTAAGTCAAAATATTCCTACATCATGGACTTGGTTTTTTGATGGGGCAACTCCCAATTTTTCAACCCTTCAATCACCTGTTGGTATAACATATAATACACCGGGATTATATGATGTTAAGTTATTAGCTACCAATGCAAATGGAACAGACACTTTAATAAAGACCAATTACATTGAAGTTCTTTCTTCAACTGGTTCTGCTCCAACTACCGATTTTATTGCAGGTGCTACCCAAATTCAAGAAGGAAATACAGTTGACTTTTTAGATTTAAGTCAAAATAACCCTACATCATGGACTTGGTTTTTTGATGGGGGAACCCCCAGTTTTTCAACCCTTCAATCACCTGTTGGTATAACATATAATACACCGGGGTTATATGATGTTAAGTTATTAGCTACAAATGCAAATGGAACAGACACTTTAATAAAGACCAATTACATTGAAGTTCTTTCTTCAGCTGGTTCTGCTCCAATAACCGATTTTATTGCAGGTGATACCCAAATTCAAGAAGGAAATTCAGTTGACTTTTTAGATTTATGTCAGAATAACCCTACAGCATGGACTTGGTTGTTTGATGGGGGGAGTCCAGCATTTTCAATTAATCAATTTCCATCAGGTATAGTTTATGATACAAGCGGAACATATGATGTTACATTAATAGCTAGTAACTCATTTGGTATAGATACATTGGTAAAAACAGGTTATATCGTAGTGACATCGGCAACCAGTATAGATGAATCCAATATCAAAAAACTTACTGTCCACCCCAACCCAACATCCGACCAAATAACCATCGATATAAAGGGTTATAATGGAGGTGTTAATGTTGCGGTGTATGACTTACAAGGGAGGTTATTAGAAACCACCACAAACACCAAAGTGTCTCTTAAAAAACACGCCAAAGGAATCTATGTTCTTAAAGTGAGTTATGGGGATATAACTGAAATGATTAGGGTAGTGAGGGATTAGATATTTCTTTGGGTGATTCAAAGAAGCTATTCCAACGCTTTCAAATCCTCCAAAAAGTTTGAACTATCAAGAGTTGAGGTCTTTTTATAAAGGAAGAAACTTTCGGTTCGTCTTCAATTACTAAAATCCTCATGCTGCAAAAATATTAAATTATCTATTATCGTAAAGTTTATAAAACTAGAACAGAGATTTAGGAATGCAAATTATTTATACAAAGGCTCCCCGTTTTCATCGGTAGTCAATACTTCGCTCATATAATCAAAGAAGGGGCGCATGTTCTTAAAAACTTGATTCGCTTCTTTGTAAAAGTCTTTGTCAAGCATTTCTTTTTCTGTAAATTTCTTAGAGATTAAAAATTGTTTGTAGCGCAGTAAGTCAATGTTTTCATGTTCTTTCGAGAAGCCTTTGGGAGCAGTTTTTACTGTGTTTCCATCTAATTTACCAAAAGTGTCAATAAATTTTTTGCTCCCAATTATCTTTCTTAACTCACTACCATCAGCGGCCAATTCAACTCTAATTCGTTTTAAATCTTCTGGGTTTGGATTCCAAAATCCCCCACCTATAAAGCAATTTCCGGGTTCTAAGTGAAAGTAGTATCCACCTCTTAAGTGATTGGTAGCTCTTTTAAAATAACCTCCCCAATGCGTTTTGTAAGGTGTTTTATCTTTTGAAAAGCGCGTGTCTTTGTAAATTCGATACAAACTTTTCTTTCCAGTAGGTGTTTCAATATTATCATGTTTATTCATTTCACCTAGAAGAGAATCGGCGAATTCGATTGAATTGTCTAATGCCGATTGATAAATAGTCCCTTTGTTTTCGTGAAACCAGTCTCTGTTATTGTTGTTGCGTAGTTTTTTAAGGAAATCGATATTGGACTCAGAAATACACATGGTTAAAATTTAAGCGTTAAATTAAATAGGTCTGATTTTATTTACTTACGAGGGGTACTAAAGCAAAATTTGTATTCTGTTCCTTTTTCGAGGTTTATGGTATATTCTCCATCAAGTTGTTCAGTAAATGTATCGATCAGTGTCATCCCAAAGCTATTGTCACTGACTGGTTTAATCCAGTTTCCATTATCTCTATAAGAGATAAGAACATCTTGTCCTTTAGTAAGGATACTAATATTAATTTCCCCTTGTTTAGTATTTGTAAAAGCATGTTTTAAGCTATTTGTAATCAGCTCGTTAAATATTAAAGCAATTGGAACTAGATTTTTAATCTTCATATACTGAAGATTTGAATCAATGGCTACAATAATACCTTCAGTTTTAGAATAGGAGTTCATTAAATCTTTTATTAAAGAATCTAAATAAACTTTTAAGTCTAGGTTCGCAAGATCTTCCTTTTGGTACATCTTTTCATGAATCAAGGCCATTGAGCTAATTCTAGCTACAGCATCATTAAATTGGGCCTTTGTGTGTGGATCTGTTAATTCACTGGCTTGAAGTCGCAGTAAGCTTGAAACTACTTGTAGGTTATTTTTTACTCTGTGATGAATTTCCTTGAGTAAAACCGTTTTTTCCTTGTTTTGATTTGCTAATTGAATATTGAGGGAATTTAGTTCTCGGTTATTTTGTTCTGAAGACGAGATTATTTTGTGAATAATAAACCCTATAGCAACCGTCGAAATTGCAACATTTACAATTGTTTTAATGTGGTGCTCTATTCCAAGCTGCTGGATGCTTTCTGTAAATAGAGTAACCTTAAGTAGCAGGCCAGTTAAGTTGGTTGTTAAAATAATTCCACCCCATTTAGATCCTAAAGTATAAAAAATGTAAAATGTTACGAGTAAAATCCACATTAAATCAGAAATCCTTTCAGAATCATCAATAATAAACATCATATATTGGCAAATGATTGTACCAGAAATAGCTGCAACCAGCGCTACAATTTTGTATTCTCTTGTTTTCACCAATATTATGAGAGCTATAATAGAGAAGAGTAAAGCAAAAGAGGAGCTTAGTATACTTGGATCTGCGGTTAGTCCATGGGATATGCAAAGACCAGAAAAGACAAATACCAAGAAAACGAAAATGCTCCAGGTGACTGAGAATTTTGATTTCTCAAAATAACTTGGATAATTAGATTCTGGAGTTTTAAACATTCTAATTGCAGCAGTTTTATAAAGTAAGCTCTTGTTTCAAAAATAGAAGATTTCGCCAAAGTAAAAGAATAAATGGAAAGATAAATTGAATAGAAAAAGGTAACTTACTTAACATAAGTAGTTTGTGTTTTTTAAAATTGTATATAAAATCTATTTTTTAACTATCCACATATCTAATTTTATAATGATACTACTTTTAGGATGATAGATAAAGGGTGTAACTTTGTATTCATAAAAATAGCGCATTCTAAGTAAACTAATTATTAGAACTCCTCTTTATTCTATCATTTTATGAAATATATTTTATTATCATTTATTATTGGACTTACGCTTAAAGTTTCAGCTCAAATTAATTATAAGTACCAAAATAATCTTTCATTTTCTTATTCAGAAACGATCGAAAATTATAAAATACTGGATAGTTTATACGCTAATGCGAAATTAGTAGAGATTGGGAAATCGGATATTGGTAAGCCTCTGCATCTATTTGTAGTTTCAGCCGATGCGGATTTCTCCCCTGAATCACTTCATAATAGAGGAAAGGCTGTATTGTTAGTCAATAACGGTATTCACCCGGGAGAACCTTGCGGAATTGACGCGAGCTTAAGATTTGCGGAAGACTTGCTTTCAAAAGAAAATAAACTTTTGAAAAACACAGTGGTCTGCATAATTCCATTTTATAATATTGGCGGGGGTTTAAATAGGTCTTGCTGCAGCAGGGCAATGCAAAATGGTCCACAAGAATATGGTTTTAGAGGAAATGCTCAAAACAGAGATCTTAATCGCGACTTTATAAAATGCGACTCTGAAAATGCTAAGGCTTTTACTAAAATATACCATCTATGGAATCCTGAGGTATTTGTAGATTGTCATACAACAAATGGATCTGATTTCCAATATGGGATGAGTATAATTGCCACGCAAAAGGATAAGTTGAACAAACATGTTAGTGAATACCTAAACAATGAAATGCTTCCTTTTTTATACAAGGATATGGCAGCTAAAAAGATGGAGATAATCCCTTATGTGTACAATGTGGATAAATATCCAGATAATGGAATTCAAGACTACTTGGAAACACCCAGATACTCAACTGGCTTCACAACTTTATTTAATTCAATCGGCTTTGTTACAGAAGCATTGAAATACAAAAAATACAGTGAAAGAGTTGAACAGACTTATGCCTTTTTACATTCTACTTT
This sequence comes from uncultured Flavobacteriales bacterium, assembly GCA_963926405.1. GTDB lineage: Bacteria > Bacteroidota > Bacteroidia > Flavobacteriales_D > Parvicellaceae > CALSMU01. The sequence continues at coordinate 16,119 of CAWUXI010000102.1, read as the reverse complement.
AACTTGGATGAATGAGAATAGTCTAGAAATAATAGCGACAAAGCAGCTCGCGGATAAAGATGTTAAAGAGCAAAAAACATTTGCGGTCTCTTGGGAAAGAGATACAGTTTTTTACAACAAAATTGACTTTAAAGGTTATGAAGTGGAGGAGGTACAAAGTGCCTTTGGAGAAAATGCCAAAAAAACAATTTACAATCACGATAAGCCATATACGAAGAAAATTAAGTATTTCAATAAATTTAATGCTGATGTTATTGTAGAAAAACCAATTGGTTATATTGTGCCACAGGCTTATAAAGAAGTGTTAGAAAGATTAATGTTGAACCAAATTGAAATGGTTGAACTTAAAAACGACACGAGTATAACTGCTGAAGTTTATTATATAAAAGACTACGAAACTGTAAAAACTCCTTATGAAGGGCATTACTTGCATTACGATGTGGAAGTTATTAAAAAGATTGCGCCCATTAATTATTATAAAGGTGATTTCATTATCTATACAAATCAGGTTTCTAATCGTTATATAATTGAAACCTTGGAGCCACAAGGAGTTGATTCTTATTTTGCATGGAACTTTTTTGATGGCATCTTGCAGCAGAAAGAATGGTTTTCACCTTTCTCTTTTGAAGATGAAGCAGTGAAATTGTTAAATGATGATTCTATGTTGAAGGCTGAATTTCAGAAAAAAATGAAATCCGACGAAAATTTTGCAAAGAGTCAGTGGGAGCAATTATTTTTCATATATCAAAAGTCTCCCTATTACGAAAAAACGCACAATAGGTATCCGGTCGCAAGGTTAATAAAATGGTAGTATTTCTAGAATTTTTCAAAAGATCGATTTAAACATTATTTTTAGTAAGATAAAGTCAGTATTTTTGCACGATTTTGAACAACAAATAAGATTATTTAGTGCAAGAAAGCTACGTTAAAGAAAAAGAAGGCAAGAAGTTATACGATTACCAAAAAAATGATTTGGATGAAATTTTTCGAAAGATAAATCAGCACCCAGATAATTATAATTTTCTTTATCAATTACCAACAGGAGGAGGGAAGACAGTTATTTTTACGGAGATTGCGAAAAGGTATATTCAGGAAACAGGAAAAAAAGCATTGGTGCTTACACATAGAATAGAGTTGTGTAAGCAGACTTCTAATATGCTTTCCGAATTTGGTGTAAAGAATAAAATAATCAATAGTAAGGTAAAGGAATTGCCAGATCAAGAGTATTTTACTTGTTTTGTTGCAATGGTTGAAACATTAAATAATAGGCTCAATGACGGGTTAGATATTGGTGATGTTGGTTTGGTGATAATTGATGAGGCGCATTATAATTCATTTCGCAAATTATTTAAACATTTCGAAAAGTGCATTATTCTTGGAGTTACTGCAACTCCGCTGAGTTCAAATATAAAATTACCAATGTATGAGAACTATGATGAGTTAATTGTTGGTAATTCAATTAATTCATTAATTGGAAGTGGCTTTTTATCAAAAGCAACAACTTATAGTTTTGATGTCAGTTTACGTTCTCTTAGGGTTGGTATTAATGGAGATTATACAGTTCGTTCTTCTGAATTGCTTTATGGTAATTATTCAATGTTGGAAAAGTTGCTATATGCTTATGAGCAAAAATCAAAAGGCAAGAAGACATTAATATTTAACAATGGTATAAATACCTCAAAATTGGTTCATGAAACCTTTCATAATGCGGGTTATGACGTTAAACATTTGGATAATACAAATTCTGATAACGAAAGGAGGGAGATTATTCAATGGTTTAAAGACACGCCAAATGCAATTTTATCATCTGTTGGAATACTGACTACAGGTTTTGATGAGCCTACAGTGGATACGATTATTCTCAATCGTGCTACAAAATCTTTGACGCTATATCACCAAATGATTGGAAGAGGGTCAAGGGTGCTGCCTAATAAGAAAGAATTTACGGTGATTGATATGGGTAACAACGCTGCTAGATTTGGTTTGTGGAGCACTCCAATAGATTGGTATGCTATTTTCAAATCACCTGACTTTTATTTGCAGAATATTGTAGATGATGAAGAGATTGAACGTCAGTTTAGGTACCTAATGCCCCAAGAATTAAAAGAAAAGTTTAAAAATTCTGCGCATATAAATTTTGATATTAAAGCGGATTACAAAAACGTTCTTCAAAATGGATTAAGACCAAAAGTAGCAATTGATAATGCTATAAACCATCATGCAACAATATGCATTGAAAATGCTGAAGAGCAAATGGATTCTCTTGCTTTAGTTGATTTATTGAAAGATGATATAGAATACAAGGTAAAACAATACTCTTATTGTATTTGCAAAAGCACCCCGAGTTATATCAAGTGGTTGCGAGAAGAATATACACGTAAATTGCGTTACACTGTTCGCAAGGCTTATTAAAATAAATTTTATTGAAATTTTTACTTCAGTGTTGGAATAAAAAATGGGCAAGCTACTTACATCGCATCGCTCAACCACCGACCCTTGCTATGTTCCCATTCTGGGGGATTAGGTAGGAGCTGATCGTATAAGACTTGCCCAACGCAAAAGTAAACAAATGTTTAAAAAATCCTACGGAATAAGTATAAATAAATAATTATTTAAATAGGTAAGTGCTCATCATTTGTAATCAAAGAATTATCAAGCATTTTTTCTAAATCAGAAAAATCATGTATATTCTTATCAAGAAGGTGAGTTGGAGAAACATTTCTTAATGCGTTAAACATAATAGCTCTTCGGTTTGGATATCTCTTTTCCCAGTTTGTTAATAGTTCCTTCATCATTTGACGTTGTAAATTAGGTTGAGCTCCACATAAGTTACAAGGAATAATAGGATGTTTTCTTAATTTTGAGTACGCCTCTATATCTGCTTCTTTGCAATAGGCCAAAGGACGAATTACGATATGAGCACTGTCATTGGTGATGTATTTTGGTGGCATTGCTTCCATCTTTCCTGCGAAGAAAAGGTTGAGCATAAATGTTTCAATAATATCGTCCCTATGGTGCCCTAAAGCGACTTTATTGCATCCATGATTTTTTGCTGTGGTATATAAAACACCTCTTCTTAATCGAGAGCATAGACTGCATGTTGTTTTTCCTTCAGGAACTTTTTCTTTTACAATACTGTATGTGTCTTTTTCTACTATGTCAAAAGGAACGTCTAGTTCAGTGAGGTACTTAGGAAGAGTTTCTTCTGGGAATCCAGGTTGTTTTTGATCTAGGTTAACAGCTAGTATTTCGAAATCTATGTCAGAATAATTTTTAAAGTGCAGTAAACAATCTAAGAGGGTATAGCTGTCTTTTCCACCAGAAACACAAACCATAACCTTATCGCCGTTCTCAATCATATTGAAATCTTGCATTGCATTCCATACATCTGTATGCAGTCTCTTTCGAAGCTTTTTAAGTGGGTTTAGTGGCTTTTTTATATCTGACATTTTTCTTATTTCGAAATGCAAATGTAATGCATTTTGGCACTTGATATGGCATTGTTAGAATCAAAATAAGCATATGGTCTAATATAAAGTGAACTTTTCGTTATTAATAGGTTATTTATTCTACTTTTGCGGCTTCATAATAAACCTAGTATGCAATCAATTAGAAACATCGCTATTATAGCACACGTAGATCACGGGAAAACAACATTAGTTGATAAAATCATTGGGGAATGTCAAGTACTTGACCCAAGGAAGGAAACGAAAGATTTAATTTTGGATAACAATGACCTTGAAAGAGAAAGAGGTATTACAATTCTTTCAAAGAATGTTTCCGTCGATTATAAAGGGGTAAAAATCAATATAATTGATACGCCTGGTCACGCCGATTTTGGAGGTGAAGTAGAACGTGTACTAAAAATGGCTGATGGTGTATTACTATTGGTAGATGCTTTTGAAGGCCCAATGCCTCAAACGCGTTTTGTACTAACAAAGGCATTAGAGTTAGGACTGAAACCTATTGTTGTTGTTAATAAAGTTGATAAAGATAACTGTACTCCAGATTTAGCGCAAGACAATGTTTTTGATTTGATGTTTAACTTAGATGCTACAGAAGATCAGTTGGATTTTGTTACAATTTTTGGTTCTGCAAAAAATGGTTGGATGAGTACAGATTATCAGAAACCAACTACTAATATAATTCCATTGTTGGATGCTATTATAGAAAGCATACCAGAAGCACCTTATATCGAAGGAACACCTCAAATGCAAATTACTTCTCTAGATTTTTCTGCATTTACAGGACGTATTGCAATTGGAAGAATATTAAGAGGTGATTTAGAGGTAGGTAAAGATTATTCACTGTGTACAGCAAATGGGAATAAAAAGATTAGAATAAAAGAGCTTCATGTTTTTATTGGATTAGGTAAAGAGAAAGTTGATAGAGTAAGAAGTGGAGATATTTGTGCTATTATTGGAATTGAAGGATTTGAAATAGGTGACACTGTTGCAGATTTAGAAAATCCTGAAGCTTTAGAAAGGATTAAAGTAGATGAGCCAACAATGAGTATGCTGTTTACAATTAATAACTCTCCATTTTTTGGTAAAGAAGGAAAATTCGTTACATCTCGTCACTTAAGAGATAGGTTATATAAAGAATTAGAAAAAAATCTGGCATTAAAAGTTGAACCTACTGGTACTGAAGATAAGTTTACTGTATTTGGTAGAGGTGTTCTTCACTTATCAGTTTTGATTGAAACTATGCGAAGAGAAGGATATGAGCTACAGGTTGGAAAACCGCAAGTTATTATCAAAGAAATTGACGGTGTTAAATGCGAACCTTACGAAACAATGGTAATTGATGTTCCTGAGGAAGTTTCAGGTAAGGCAATTGAATTAGTAACGCAACGTAAAGGTGACATGTTAGTAATGGAGCCAAAAGGTGATTTACAACATTTAGAATTTGATATTCCATCAAGAGGAATAATTGGATTAAGAAATATTATGCTTACTGCAACATCAGGGCAAGCAATTATGACGCATCGTTTTAGAGAATACGCTCCTTTGAAAGGTGATATTCCAGGAAGAAACAAAGGTTCTTTGGTTTCTTTAGAGCAAGGTCAAGTTTTAGCTTATTCATTAAATAAATTACAAGATAGAGGTCGTTTCTTTTTGGAGCCAGGTGAAAAAACTTACAAAGGAATGGTGATTGGAGAGCATTCTCGTGAAACTGATTTAGAACTAAACATTACCAAAGGAAAGCAATTAACAAATATGCGTAAATCCGGAACGGATGAAGCAGAAAAAATTGCACCTAAAGTTAAATTTTCATTAGAGGAAGCTATGGAGTACATCAAAGAAGATGAGTACTTAGAAGTTACTCCTGAAAGTTTAAGAATGAGAAAGATTTCATAAATTGATTACTTTTGCTTTGTGAAGAAGCTTATTGTATTAATTGTTGTTCTTGGTATAGCTGGATATTTTGCATGCCCATACTATGAGCTTTACAGAATAGGTAATCAACAAACTTTTACTAGTTTGGAAAAGGATAAAAAAATTAAAGTCACTGATAGTATTTCTATCAGTGACTTTTCTGTTTTATTGGAAGAGAATGGAATAATATATAGTAAGGAAGATTTTGTTACGCTTGCAACTTATAAAGGATATGATTCTGAAATTATTCCTTCTGGAAATTTTAAAATTTTAAAAGAATGGAACACATATAACTCTTTGTTAAATAATTTACACATTTACGCAAAACCTTCTGGTAATAGAAGAATTGTAAATGTTGTAATCAATAATGTTCGTACCATTGAAGATGTTGCTCGTGTAGTTTCCAAACAAATTAATGCAGATTCTATTTCTTTAAGTGATTTGTTTAATAATGATTCATTAATTATTCATTATGGTTTTACGAAAGAAACATTCCCGACTTTCTTTATGCCAAACACATATGAATGTTACTCAGACATTAGTCCAGAGCAATTTCTTGAAAAGTTAGCTAATTCGTATAAATTATTTTGGAGTCCTAGCAGAATACTGCAGGCATCTGATTTAGGTCTGAGTCAATCTGAGGTTACCATTTTGGCATCAATTGTTTACGAAGAGCAAAAAGTAAAATTTGACGAACAAGCAAAAATTGCTGGACTCTATATAAATAGGTTAAAAAACGGGTGGAAACTGCAAGCAGATCCAACTGTTAAGTACGCTCTTGGGGATTTTACTTTAAGAAGGATACTTTACAAGCATTTAGAAGTCGAATCTCCTTATAATACTTACAAGTATGATGGTTTGCCGCCTGGACCGATATCAATTCCTGAAATTCAAACGATAGATGCTGTTTTGAACTACGAATCACACGAATATTTCTTTATGTGTGCAAAGCCAGAATATACAGGATACCATAATTTTTCTAAAACATTGCAGCAGCATAATGTTTATGCAAGTGCTTATCAAAAGTGGCTTAAGCAGCAAAATATAAGATGAGGTCCACTTTTATCATTGATTAAAGGTTACGTGTTCATATATTTGCATATAAATTAAAACAAAATAACATGAAAAAAATTATTTATTCTTTATCAATAGCATTAGCCGCAACATTTACATCTTGCGGAGAAGTAAAAGAAGACGCAAAAGAAGTAGTTGATGATAATAATGAAGTAATTGAAGAAGCTGCTCTTGAAGAAGATGTTCTTGAAGAAGGAGTTATAATGGTTAATGGTTTGCAGTTTTTTGGAAACAATGAATTTGAATTGACGGAATGGTCATCGGTAGACGAGATGTATAATACTGTTATGGAAACGGGTACATTCGAAGGCTTGGTCAAAGCAGAAATCTCTGAGGTGTGCAAAAAAGCCGGTTGTTGGATTACCGTTGTTAAACAAGATGGCTCTACTATAAGGGTAATTTTTAGAGATCACTTTGGCATTCCCTTGGATACTCCATCTGGTTACGAAGTAATCATGAATGGTGTTGGTCATTTAGACACGACTAGTATTGAGCTACAGAAACATTTCTTAGACGACGCGAAAGAGGCAGGAGAAGAAGTTTCTCAGGCTGAATACGATGCAATTACTGAAGATATAATAGAAGTATCTTTCGATTGCGATGGTTTGTTAGTTCCGCCTAAGGAATAGGTTCAATTAATATACAAGATTTTAAAAAATTGAAATTGTAATGATTTCGATTTTTATTGAATTAAATTACTTTTACCCTATCAACTTTAAAACCTAACGTATGTTTTCAATTTTGCTATTTTGCTTGTCCTTTTTAACTCAGGCATCATCTACTGTTTATGATTTTTCTTTAACCAGTATAGATGGGAAAGAGATCAATTTAGAAGAATATAAGGGAAAGAAAATGTTGTTAGTAAACGTAGCTTCTAAGTGTGGTTATACATCTCAATATGAAGCCTTGCAGAAATTGTATGAACAAAATATAGAGAACTTAGTTATAATTGGTTTACCCTGCAACCAATTTATGCATCAGGAACCTGGAACCAATGAAGAAATACAGTCATTTTGCACTAAGAATTACGGGGTGACTTTCCCAATTACCGAGAAGATAAATGTAAAAGGAGCTGAGATTCATCCATTATACAATTGGTTAACGAGAAAAGAATTGAATGGGGTGAAGGAGTCTAAAGTCAAATGGAATTTTCAAAAGTATTTAATCGATGAAGAAGGTAAATTGGTTCAAGTATTTGGGTCCAAGGTAGACCCTCTAAGTCAAGAGTTAGTAAATGCAATTAAGGGTTAAGTAAAATGTATTTACGATAACCAAACGATTTGATAATCGACCTAATTTTCTGTTGACTATAAATGCATTTCCCTTAAGTAAAAAGCTAAGGAGCAATATACTGATTAACGGTACAAGTACCTTTCGTTAATTCAGCCCATTCATCTATTTCCACATTCAATAAAACAGTATTACAAGTTTCCAAATTAAAATTTTCACCTGTTAGATAGGATGCTAGCATACTCAATCCTGGATTATGTCCAAATACCATTATACATTCATGATTTGCGGATATTTGGCTTATTTCTGCCAATACTGTTTCCATGGGAGCATTATGTAAACCTTTAACCGAAGTAATCTTTGTAGTGTCAAATTCTAATTCTTCCCCAATTATTCTTGCTGTTGCAATTGCTCTTTTTGCAGCACTTGATAATATATAAGAGGGTAGAGGGTAATCTTCGTTTAAATGCAGTCCAATATTGATAGCGTCATATTTCCCCATTTCGCTTAATGGTCTTTCAAAATCAATTCCTCCTTGCATAATGGGTGAATCTCCATGGCGTATTATGTATAATTGTTTCATTGTTATATTGTAATTACATATTTTACCCCAATTGTAGAGTGGCTGATTTTGGAATTTTTAATACTTTATGCAAGATTCCTTTACTCCGAAACTGTCCACAGTAAATGTTGACTTTAGAATAAATGGCAAAGAATACAAGTTTAAGGTTTGAGAATCTTATGTTTTATGTCAAGAGATTATTGCTGGTTGAATTCTTTCTTCACTAAATTAAATTCATAGTTTGTATACAAATCTGTGCTTTCAGGAAAGTTCATATGCAAAATTCTGGAGTTGTAGCCTTCTGCTTCAATAGCAATCTGATAGTCAACACCAGGAAGAATTACCATAATGAATTTACCTGAACTGTTAGGTCGGTATATGCCTTCTAATTTATGACTTTCATCGTCAATTAATGTGATTTTAGCATTTACAGGTTTTTTTTCTTGTTTATTGAAAATACTACAATGAATTACTTCCTGATAGTTATCTGCGTCAAACATTTTAATTTTAAATATATCTTGCCCTCCTAAACTACCTTCTCGATCGGAAGAATAATAAGCTGTTTTTCTGTCTTCACTTGTCGTAAAATAGATGTCATTTTCTATTGTGTTGATTGGATATCCTATATTTTCTGGCGTACTCCAATATTTATTTGCTCTTTCATAAGATTTAAATATATCATAGCCTCCCATTGTAGAATGTCCTTCTGAAGAAAAATAGAAGGTTTCTCCATCCGCATGCATAAAAGGAGCAGCTTCATTGTGTTTTGTATTTATTATTGGACCTAGATTAACAGCTGTTCCCCATTCTCCGTTTGGTAGTTGTTTTGCTTTGTAAAGGTCAAATCCTCCGTATCCTCCAGGTCTATTTGAAGAGAAGTAAAGCGTTTTCTTATCCAAAGAGAAACACGCAGTCAATTCTTTATAATCACTATTGATATCACCTCCAAATTTCACAGGTGCATTCCACAAGGTAGAATCACTGTAGCTCGAGTAGTAAAGGTCACCTGAACTCTTGTCATTTGCAATATAACTTATTAGTGTCGAGCCATCATGAGATATACTAACACAGCCATCGTTTAGTTTTGAATTAAAGCCTTTTTCATTAAAAACTGTCTGCCATTCATGGTTTTTGTATTCAGAAAAATAAATATCTTGAAAATAATTACCGTAGTAATCTTTCTCGTCAGAAAATCCACCTTCTCTTCTAGATGTGAAAAACATTCCTTTCCCATCCGGTAACATTACCGGCACAGTCTCTTCATTTGCTGTATTAATTGGAGATCCAATGTTTACTATTTCTATGTTTCTTTGGTTTAGAATTTGTTTTTTTGCATTGATGGCCATTTCTATAAGTCTGTCTATTTCAGATATAGGTATTGAGTTTTTATTATTGGTTTTGTATTCTTCGAAAGAAGATTGAGCTTCATCAAATTGATGGTGAACATGATATGACTTTCCTAAATAGAATAAAATATCCTCATTTTTATTTCCGTTTCTATAGGCTTCAATTAATATTGGTAGCGCATTTTTTTCCTCACCTCTTGTGTTTAGTTTACAAACACCAATTCCAAATAACACTTCAGAATTTTCAGGATATTTTTTATAAAGTTCAGCAAACATGTTAAATGCTTCGTTAAAACTTTCATTTGATAAATTTATTTGCGCAATTTTCAGTGCTTTTTTATCAGATTTAGTTATGTCTTCCTGACCTATTACATTTATTAATAGTAGAGTGGCTATAGTTATTACAAAAATTTTCTTCATAATAGATCTTATTAAATGAATTTTAAAATCCCTAATGACTTAGTAATCATTGGCAACGTTAATAATTGCTTCCCAAATATAAACATCTTGCTGTCCAATAACATAAGTGACAATAAATAATTTACCTAGTAAAGTTACTAGGTGTAGCATAAGAATATAAATATAGCTATATTCAACGTTATATTGTTATAGATCTTGTTTTATTTTATATACGTATCTATATCGTGTATGTAAGTTGTATTTTGATAAATGAATACTATATGAAATTAGCTGCAATAGACATAGGTTCGAATGCAATTCGATTATTGATAAAACGAATTGTTATTAAGAATGGGGTAGTTAAGTTCCAAAAAATTTTATTATTGAAAGTGCCGCTTCGTTTAGGAGAAGATGTTTTTAAACAAGGCAGAATCTTAGATGATAAAAGAGATAAGTTGTTAAAGGTTGTACAGTCTTTTAAATTGTTAATGGAAGTTAATGAAGTCGTCGATTATAGGGCTTGTGCAACATCTGCAATGCGTGAAGCAAAAAACGGTATTGCTGTAAGAGACTTTATTAATTCTATGTCGGAAGTCTTTATTGATTTAATATCTGGTGAAGAAGAAGCGTCTCTAATTTTTTCTAATTGGAAAACTTTAGGTTTGTCCGATGAAAAATCTTATTTATATGTGGACGTTGGAGGTGGAAGTACTGAAATTACTTTATTGAGAAATGGACAACGGACTGAATCTAGATCTTTTAAAATAGGAGCTGTGCGGTTACTTGAATCAACAGTAAAAGAGAATGTTTGGAACGAATTAGAAGACTTTATTAAAAGTATTGTTAATGTAAACGACAATGTCGTTTCGGTAGGTTCTGGAGGGAGTATTACTAAAATATTTAAAGAGAGTAATCATCAGCTTCATGATTTCATTTCTTACAATGAAATAAAAGAACTTGTTAAATCGATGTCTTCTTATGAATTTGAAGAAAGGATTGAAACATTTAACCTGAAACCAAATAGAGCTGATGTAATTATTTTAGCTGGAGAAATTTATCTGTTTGTAATGAAATCAGCCGGTTCAACCAATATGATTGTCCCTAAGATGGGCGTTGGTGATGGTATAATTAATAGATTGACATTAAAGCACATTTGAGCTAATTCTATTGTCCCGATTGAACTTGTCCTTGCTGATTCTTTAATGAATTTTGCCATTGTTCATTCAAGAAATTATGATAATGCTTGTACTGGTTCGTAGCAAAAAAAACCAATATGCCAATTAACTCATCTTGTTTTTTATAGCCTTTCCAAATCATTAATCTTGTAAAATTTTCATCAAGCATAGCATAAGAAGGGTAAGATAATTGGCTTTCTAATAGAGATTGCGCAAACCAATGTGTTCGGCCTCTTGCATTTGGAGATGTTTTTACAAATGTAGGTTCAGTATTGATAAATGTGTGGTTGTTAAAGACAATTGTGTCTCTTGTTTCAGCATCAAATTTTACTGCATAAAAATTTTGATTCATGTAGGCTACAATATTAGGGTCTGCAAATGATGTAGCGTCCATTTTCTTGCACCATCCGCACCATCCAGTATAAAAATCTACAAATATTTTTTTCTTAACTGAATCCGTTTCTCGCAGAGCAGTCATTTCGTCCCATGTCATCCAATTAATCTTATTGGTTGCTTGTGCTATAGAAACACTGGAAGTAAGGATTAGTAAAGTAAATACAAATACTTTCATAGTTGTTCTTTTATAAATTAGATAATAAAAATTTAGTCATTTTATTATATAGATTTAAACGTGTTTTGCCTCCATAAATACCATGGTTTTTATTTGGGTATGCCATAAAATCAAATTGCTTGTCTGCTTTTTGTAAGGCATCTGCCATTTCAACCGCATTTTGAAAATGTACATTATCATCAGCAGTTCCGTGAATAAGTAAGTAATTTCCTTTTAATTTATCTACATGGTCGATAGGAGAGTTGATATCGTAATTTTCACCATTTTCTTGTGGAGTTCTCATGAATCTTTCTGTATAAATATTGTCATAAAAGCGCCAGTTACTTACAGGAGCAACAGCAATTGCAGCTTTAAATACATCAGCACCTTTTGTAATACAAAGAGAAGACATATATCCACCATAACTCCAACCAAAGATTCCAATTCTTTCTGAATCGATATAAGGTCTGTTGCCTAAAACTTTAGCTGCAGCTATTTGATCTTCGGTTTCGTATTTTCCTAATTGTAAATAAGTACTGTGTTTAAAGTCTCTTCCTCTGTATCCAGTTCCTCTGGCATCTACAGAAACAACAATATAACCTTGTTGCGCTAAAGATTGCCACCAGAAGTAATTGTTGTACTCCCACGAATCATTAACAGTGTTTATCCCGGGACCTCCATAAACAAACATTAACATTGGATACTTTTTACTCTCATCAAACGAAGAAGGTTTAATCATCCAAGCATTTAAATCATCTCCGTTTTCACCTTTTACTGTAAAGAATTCTTTAGGAGAGATATCAAATGTTTTTAAAGTGTCGATTAACGTTTTATTATCTTCTAATACTTTAATCTCTTTTCCTTTTGCATTATTAAGTGTAACATAAACAGGTGTATTAGCATCTGTATTCCAATGCAAATAGTATTTGAATCCTTTACTGAATTCAGCTCTATTATTGCCGGATTTAGTAGATAGTTTATTTACAGCACCTTTTTTTGAAAGGTAATAAACTTCTCTTTTAGTAGGATGCTCTTTTGCTGCTTGAAAATAGATTGACTTACTTTTTTCATTCATTCCATAAACGCTTGTTACTTCCCACTTTCCTGAAGTAAGTTGCGTTTCTTCACCAGTAGACATATTGATTTTGTAAATATGATTGAAACCATCTTTTTCACTTGTCCATAAAAAGTTTTCTCCATCTTCTAAGAAAGTAGTGTTGTCATGTATGTCTATATATGTTTTAGCTATTTCTGTGTAAATTACTTTAGCAGGAGCAAGCGTTAGTTTTACATTTGGGTTTGAAAACTCAGCAGTAAGCAATTCAATTTTGTTTTGCAGCCTATTCATTCTTTGTACACAGAGTACATTGGAATTATTTGTCCATTGGATTCTTGGAATGTAGATGTTTGTTTCTGTCCCAATATTAAAAGGAAATGTTTTTCCTGCATCTACGTGGTATACTTGAATGTTAATTACAGAATTGTCTTCACCTGCTTTAGGGTATTTAAAAACGAAACGATCTGGATATAGAGTGCCATATGTTTCCATTTGAAATTCTTTTACTTTCGATTCATCAAACCTGTAATAAGCTATTTTACTTCCATCAGGAGCCCAGTAGAAACCTTTGTCAAATCCAAATTCTTCTTCGTAAACCCAATCAGTTCCTCCATTAATAATCTCATTCATTTTTCCGTCGGTTGTAACACTCGTCTCTTTGTTTGAGTCTAAATCTTTAATGAAAATATTATTTTCTCTAACGAATGCTACCTTATTACCATTTGGAGAAAAATCCGCTAACCTTTGTTTTCCTAAAGTGAAATCAGATAGTGGGGTTATTTTTTTAGTAGCTATATCATAGATGTAGTAATACGACTTAGATGAATGTCTATAAATAGACTCCATTTCTGTAGCCAATAATAACTTTGTTTCATCTGAGCTAAATTGGTAATCATCAAAATTCATTGAGGATTCCCCATTTGTGTTAAAGTCTGCAGAAGATAATATAGTTCCTACTTTTTCGTAGCTGGCATATGAGTATTTGTTGATTTCAATTGCTTTAGTTTTTTGATTGTAATCCAATGACGTGAAATATTCACCATCATTCATCGAGTTTACACCACTAATATTTTCAGGGGAAAACAGACCGTTGTACCAAATTGTGACATTGTCAATTTGTGTCTTTTGAGCAATAAAATTGTTAAATAATAAGGGAGTTATTAAAGCTATTAACAAGTATTTCATATCTGTATTATTACGGTTTATTAATTGGACTGTGAAAATACATTAAACAAATTTTAGTCCAAAGAAGATTGTTATAAAAGGTAAGTTCGGAGCCTCTATTATTGCGGCTCATTCAAGCTTTAAAGATTATTCAATAAATATGTACAACAGAGTTACTTTACGTTGTTGAAATCTTTCTTTGCTTCGTAATAGGGAGGTAAGTGGCCTTAAGCATCAATGAAGTATTAGGTTTTAGCTTTTATTTAAAGATGCTTGCTTCTTTCTTGCTCAAAAAGCAATCAATCAAAGATTAGTTTTTAATCTTTTTTTGTATTGGTAATTTCCCCTTACAATTTATTTCATGAAAATGAGCGATAGAAACATCATACATATGGACTTGGACACTTTTTTTGTCTCTTGTGAAAGACTAATTAATTCAAAATTAATTGGCAAGCCAGTGCTTATTGGAGGGACTTCAGATAGAGGGGTAGTCGCTTCTTGTAGTTATGAGGCTAGAAAGTTTGGTGTCCATTCGGCAATGCCAATGCGGTTAGCAAAAAGACTTTGTCCTGAGGCTGTTATTATTAGAGGAGATAGTAGTATTTATAGTAAGTATTCTCATTTGGTAACAGACATTATTAAAGAGGATTCACCAATCTATGAGAAGTCCTCCATTGATGAATTTTACATTGATGCTTCAGGCATGGATAAGTTTTATAGCTGCTATAAATGGGCCACAGAATTAAGACAAAGAATTACAAGGGAAACAGGGCTTCCTATATCATTTGGTATGTCTACTAATAAAACGGTTTCGAAAGTTGGGACGGGACAAGCAAAACCGGATGGTCAAATTATTATTAAAAGTGGTTTAGAGAAACATTTTCTAGCTCCTTTGTCCATTCAGAAAATACCAATGGTGGGAGAAAAAACATTTATACTCTTACGTAATATGGGAGTTGAATACATCCATACCATGCAAAAAATGCCAATTGAAGTAATTCAAAGGGTTTTAGGAGCTAATGGTACTACGATTTGGAAAAAATGTAATGGAATTGATAATTCACCAATAGTTCCTTATCAAGAAAGAAAATCAATTAGTTCTGAAATTACTTTTGAGAAGGACTCCACAGATATCAATAAGCTTCTCAGTATTATAATAGCAATGACGGAGAATTTAGCTTTTCAATTACGAAATGGAAACAAGTTAACAGCTTGTCTTGCTGTGAAAGTTAGGTATTCGGATATGCAGACTTATAGTAAACAAAGACGAATTCCATATACTTCTTCCGATAACGTACTTATTAATACAGCAAAGGAATTATTTAATGAAGTATACAATCGAAGGATTCGGATAAGGCTTGTAGGTGTTCGTTTTTCTCATTTTGTAGAAGGTGGCCAGCAGATTAACCTTTTTGAAGATACCGAAGAACTGATTAGCTTGTATCAAGCGATGGATGTGATAAGAAATCGTTATGGAATGAAAGCAGTGCTAAGATGTGCTGGTTTGGGAACAAGAGGTTTCGGTAGAATGAATTCATTTACAGGAGAACCACCAGTGATTCCAGCTCATAGAAGACAATGATTATTAATTGTCATTCATATTATAGTTTACGATACGGGACTTTATCAATTAAGGAACTTGTGGAACTTGCCAAGGAATGTGGGTTTTCTACTTTGGTGTTAACGGACATCAACAATACTTCGGCAGCTTTGAATTTTGTAAGATATGCAAAGAGTCATGGAATAAAACCAGTTATAGGAGTCGAGTTTCGTAGTGCAGGCGAATTACTTTATACTGCTTTGGCTAAGAACAATGAAGCTTACTACAGAATTAACAAGCACCTTTCTAGCTTTTTATTGAATAGAACTTCAATTGACTCAATTGCTCCTTCACTTAAGGATGTTTTAATTATCTATCCTCATGGAGAAATTGACCCCAGTGCATTGTCGGACGATGAATTTATCGGGATATTACCTCATCAAGTTAATCATGTTATTAAATACGATAAACACTATCAAGACAAGCTAGTTGCTTTACATACTATCTCCTTTAAACGTAAACAGAATGATTACCGCTTGCATAAAATATTACGTGCAATTGACCTGTGTACAATTCTCTCTAAGTTGAAAGAAGTTGATTTGGCTCCTTCTAATCAGTTTTTTGTAGGGCAGAATCAATTGAAA
>CAWUXI010000101.1:0-3595 GCA_963926405.1 uncultured Flavobacteriales bacterium | reverse complement strand
GGTTCACATAGTTTTTCATATACCGCTTCAAATTTCATCTTATTATCCAGATAGAAAGATGAAATTTTCATTGTCTCTAAAAAACTATATGAATTTTGATGCGAATATATTATTAGAACTCCCCTAATGTAAAAGAAAGCGTATAATAATTAAGAATTGGCAAATGCCACGAATTTGTTTTAAGATAATAGGTTTGGCTTTACGTATTTAGAGAAAGTAGTACCTTTTCACATAGTTAGCATTTACAAAAGAAAAAAGGATGAACAAACTACTTATACTATTTGTACCAATCGCTGCAGCATGTGCACAGGAAGATTTGAAAGGCTTTGCTGTGAACGAAGCTGTTGAGGCTAAATTAACCATTGAAGAGGTTCATACGGAGTTAGACTCTGTCAAATATAATATTCCATGGTTGGATTCATTTTCTATCAACAACACCTTAATTAATAGAGTAGATGTTCCTAGTGGATATTTTCGAAAAAATGACAAGGAAGGAAATTTTGCTCATTGGTTAAGGAGGTTACCTTTAAAAGAAGGGAACCCAGACGTCAAATTGTATAATGGAGATCTAAAAGGATATCAAAATGGACATGCTTATGTAATAAATATGGACGTTGGAACAAAAGACTTACAACAGTGTGCAGATGCTACTATGCGTTTAAGAGCTGAATATTTATATGGAAATAACAAGCACGATAGTATCCATTTTAATTATACGAGTGGAGCAAATGTTCAGTTTTCTAAATGGAAAAGTGGGCAATATCCAATTCCAAAATCTGGAAAAGTTAATTGGGTAAATTCTACTAAAAATGACAATTCTTATGCTAGTTTTAAAAAATATATGATTCAAATATTTAACTATGCAGGAACTTTGAGTTTGAGCAGAGAATTAGCTCCTGTAGCCATTGAAAGTATCAAGCCAGGTGATATATTTTGTCACGGAGGTTCTCCAGGTCATGCAGTTATGGTAATGGATGTTGTAGAAAATGAGTTAGGGAATAAAATATTTTTACTTGCACAAAGTTATATGCCTGCTCAAGAAATGCATATTTTAAAAAACCCTAATAATGCTGGTATTTCACCTTGGTATAACGTATCAGAAATTGGAGAAGAAATTAATACCCCAGAATGGGTTTTTAGCAGAGCAGAATTAATGCGATGGAACTAATTACTCTCTAAAGAAGCTGTCAATAAATCCTTCCATTCTTCAAAAACAGGAAGAGAGCTATCTTTTTCAAAGTCCATGCAAACTAGAATACTCCTTCCTTTAGTGCACAACTCATTTCCATTTTCGCCATTGGTTTTGTACAATTCATAAGACAGCGTAAAACTTTTTATCCCCACATGATCGCACTTTGTGACAATACAAATTTCATCTGTTAAATAAATAGGAGAGATGTAGTCAACTTCGTTTCTTCCTAAAACTAATCCTCTTTTCCTCCAGTCCCAATCGGCTCCAGCCATTTCAGACAGGAAGTCAATTCTTCCTTGTTCGAAATAACATAAGTAATTACTATTGTGAACATGACCAGCCATATCTATGTCTGCAAATCTTATTTCTAATTTGGTTTTCATATTGTAAGTTTATTAATCTAATTTAGTAAAAATAGAATTGTTACTTTTAAATTCCGGAACAATTTCCTTCATTTGTTTGACAAGAGTGTCATTATTTTGAGAAGAATAAGAATTTATTAATTTCTTTACATTTTCTTGAACTTCTGTTAAATTGTATTCACGAACTTTGCCTATCAATATTTTATCGTGGTGTGTAGGAGAAGTATTTTCATCATTGTTAAGTAATTCCTCGTACAATTTCTCTCCAGGTCTCAGTCCGGTTATTTTTATTTCAATGTCTGTATTTATTTCTAAACCAGAAAGTTGAATCATTTTTTTAGCCAAGTCTATGATTTTAACACTTTCTCCCATGTCAAAAACAAATATTTCTCCGCCTTCCCCCATACTTCCGGCTTCTAGCACAAGTTGGCAAGCTTCAGGGATGGTCATGAAAAAACGTGTAACTTCTTCGTGTGTAACAGTAAGTGGACCTCCTTGTTCAATTTGTTTTTTGAATAGAGGAATAACAGATCCATTGCTTCCTAGAACATTTCCAAATCGAGTTGTTATAAATTTAGTTTTAGATTCCTTATTTAAAGACTGGATATATATTTCCGCAATTCGTTTAGAAGCTCCCATTACACTAGTTGGGTTTACTGCTTTGTCAGTAGAAACCATTACAAATTCAGCTACGCTATTTTCATTGGATAAATCAGCAAGTATTTTTGTGCCTTGTATATTTACTTTAATAGCCTCTGCCGGATTTCTTTCCATAAGCGGAACATGTTTATACGCAGCAGCATGAAATACTACTTGAGGCTTAAAAGATTCAAAAACATTTTTCATTCGCGTATAATTTGAAACGTCGGCTATTACAATTTCCCAATTACATTCTTTAAACTTACTACGAAGTTCCATGTCGAGTTCGTAAATCGGGCTTTCTGCTTGGTCTAATAATACCAGCTGTTTCGGAGAATATTTAAGTATCTGTCGAGCCATCTCACTCCCAATAGATCCGGCACCACCGGTAATCAATATTACTTTATCTTTAATTTGAAGTTTAATGTTTTCTTTATTGAGTTTTATCTCTTTTCTACCTAATAAATCTTCAATTCTAACTCTTTTAATTTGATTTGTTGTAAATTCTCCATTCATCCATCTGTCGATAGGGGGCACTGAAGATACCTGAATGCTTAATTCTAGGCATTTGTCAATAATTTTCCTTTTATGGATTGGTTTCATTTTCTTTATAGAAATAATTACACTATCAACTTGCTGTTTATCTCTCCATTTTTCAAGCGCTTCAATAGACTTAATAGGAGATCTTTCCAGTAATTTCCCTATTTTCTTTGGATCATCATCAATAAACCCGATTACATTATAAAGTGTGTTTGAGTCTTTTTCTAATGTATGTTTAGTCATTAATCCCATTTTCCCTGCACCATAGATTACTACATTTTGCGTTGCGCCTCTAGATTTATGCTGCTCGATATAAATTAGCTTTACTGCAATTCTAAAGGTAATTAGTAAGAAAACTGAGACTAGATATTCAACAAAAATTATAGGTAAAGGAAGAAAGAAGAATCGGTCATAAAAATAAAATCGAAGAGGTACAAGTACCATAAAGGCCAAACTTCCAAGGGTTATTGTTGAGAATATTCTTTTTGCATCTTGCGTTCCGGTATGTCTAATAATTCCGGCATACGTTTTCCCTAAAATGAAAGATAACGCTCTGACAAATATATAAATTGGAAGTGCTGGCTTTAACACTTCCCATTCTTTCTCAAGTATTGTTCTGTCAATATTTACAAAATCAAAACGAACCAAGTATGCAACTCCAAGGGCAAATAAACACAATACAATGTCTTGTATAAAGATCAACGATCTCGGTGTATTATTTTTAGGAAGTCTTATCACGTTGTAAAGGTAGCTTTTGAATCGTTAAATAGAAACTTTTATAAATATCAAATTTAAATTGTGTAAAACCAATTCAATAATTATTTAATTCAGAAGTATTTCGGTTTAAATTTGTAAGTATAAT
>CAWUXI010000100.1:0-11249 GCA_963926405.1 uncultured Flavobacteriales bacterium | reverse complement strand
CGTTTACACTGAAAAGCAATCTGCTCTCCCATTTGATAAATGAGGTTATTATCAGATATAGCACCTAGAGTCATTTGTTTAGGAAACTTCATAGTGCTGTCCAAACGCATTGCTAACCCCCATTCTGCATCGATTGACACCAACAAAGGCACTTTTGATTTCGCTTGATATGAATTGGTTAAGTTCGCTTGTCTGATGGGACCACCTTGAAAAAAGATTAACCCTCCTATTTTTTGCTCCGTTATCAGTTTCTCTATTTCAAGTTGATGTGTGCTATCCCTATTTGAATAAGCCGCCACCATAAATAGTTGTGCAATTCTTTCATCTTCGGAAAGCGTATTAAAAACACTATCTACCCATTTATTGTTTTGAGTTAAGAATGCAGGAGGTATTTTGGGAGCATGCTCTAACGATATAATATTATCTTCTTTCCTCTCTGCAATAAGAAAGCTTGACAAAATGACAACAGCTCCAGCGATTAGTATGAAAAATAAATTGCGCATTGTATATAAAAAATCTCTTAAAAATTAAGTATTAGAAATAGGCGTTTTTACACAAACCGTTCCATCTATATTGAATTGATAAAGTTACATTCACCATGTAACCATTTTTAATTTATAACACAGATTTTTCAACGGTCTGATGTGTAGTACGAATATAAGTAACTAGAACACGAAAACTTACAGAACTCTATTATACGTTTATAAGCGTCAAGTATTTGCTAGCGAAATGCAATCTTTAGTGATTCAGAAATGTCTTTCAAGTGGAATTCAGAGCGTTTATTTCTTTACTGATTCAGACTTATGCCCTAGTGTCTCAGCGTCTTTATTAAATATCATGAATAACTCAGGATACTTATTCCTATATTCAATGTATTTCTCATGCCCATCAATTGCACCTGATTTCAATAAATAAAGCACTTCCAACTCTTCCGCCGTGTAAGACTTTCCTTTTTCATCAACATTCGTATTAATTGATTTTGGCTCAACATCTTCAAAATCTGCAACTCCATCTTTATCGGTGTCTATTGGACAACCCTGTTTATCTACCTTGCTATTTGTAGAACTATGAGCACACTTATCCCGGAGATCAACTATCCCATCTTTATCTTCATCAAGCGTTCCAAACTCATTTGATTGTTCTTTTAATTGTTTTTGATCTTCTGATTTTTTTAGTCCTCCAAAATTAAAGCTTATACCTACAGAGAAATAACCATACCTATCGCTTGCTCCAACCTCACTGACTCCCACCATTACATCGTTCAAAAGCAGTAAGTATTTATAGGATATCTGCCCCATTAAATTTGGAGTCAATTTCATTGCTACTCCCAATTCAGCAAACGACTGTAATCCAGAATTAACTACTAGCGAATCCGTTACATCTGTTTCGTAAACATAATCACGATAAACAGTGTCTGCAATAGCTATAGTTGATGCCCCTTCATTAACGTTTCTGACAACACCATCTGACCAATAAAAATAACTATCTCCATCCTCAGAATAATTATCGGCAAATGCTTTGACAGAGAAAAAACCAACTCCTAAACCTACATAGGGTGAAAAACCTAACTTCTTCTTAATTACCTTTCCATTGTCAAATCGATAATTCACACTCAAATTAAAGGATGAAAATTTTGCCCGAACATCAATTTTAGCATTATCCCAATAATTGAATTGAGTTTTCAAGAAACCTGCTTTCAGAATCAAAGAATGCGTAATTGGCTGATAATAATCTATTTGAAAATTACCTATTGAGGTTTTTACCGTTTTAATATATTCATTGCTTGAAAAGCTACCTGAATAAAATGAAGTACCAGAACCTATGATTATTCCAGGTGAATCATCATAGTATTCAACCACATTGTTTACTTGAGAAAACCCATGTAAACAAAAACAAGTAAAAACAAGTGTAACTATTGTTCTCATTTAGACAAAATTATCAGTACCTCAATAGTACAAAAATTAATTAAATTACCGAACGAATATAAGCCTTTCGTTACATGAAAATAAATCAAATTCCTGCGTTGGTTTACGATCAAAAGCATTACATTTGCACCCCGAAAAGGAAACCTGACGGACAGGTTAAGTTAAACAGCTCTCACAAAACCGAAAAGTGAGATACAATAATTTATGCCATATGGCTGAAGATAAAAAAGAAGAAGTAGCTAAAAAAACTGCTGCTAAAAAAAGCGTGAAAGCTGAGACTAAAAAGGCTCCAGCGAAAAAATCAACTCCTAAAGCTAAGAAGGAAGAAACTGTAATAGCTGTTCCAGCTAAAACAGCGGCGCCTAAAAAGGAAACAATAAAAGCTGAAAAAGTTGAAGTTGAAACAGCTGCTAAAGAAGCACCAAAAGCTGAAGTAAAAAAGGAATCTCCTGTAAAAGCTGCTAAATTAGTTGCTGACCCTAATTTTGATTGGGACGGTTTTGAAGCTGGAATTGAATCTTACACGGCTGAAGAAAAAGAAGCATTAAGTGACGTATACGAAGGTACTCTTTCTCTAATTGCTGAAAAAGAAGTTGTACATGGAATTGTCATAGCAATTACTGCAAAAGAAATTGTTATTAACATAGGATATAAAAGTGAAGGTGTTGTACCTAAAAATGAA
Organism: uncultured Flavobacteriales bacterium; assembly: GCA_963926405.1. Classification (GTDB taxonomy): domain Bacteria; phylum Bacteroidota; class Bacteroidia; order Flavobacteriales_D; family Parvicellaceae; genus CALSMU01. The sequence continues at coordinate 8,642 of CAWUXI010000100.1, read as the reverse complement.
TTTAGATACAACCCAGACCTTAAAATTGGTGACCCTGTTGATCTTTACATTGAAACGATGGAAGATAAGACTGGTCAATTAGTTGTTTCTCACAAAATAGCTCGTATGCACAGAGCTTGGCAAAAAGTCAACGAAGTGTTAGAGACTGGAGAAATCATTACTGGATTTGTTAAATGTAGAACGAAAGGTGGTTTAATTGCAGACGTATTTGGTATTGAGGCATTCTTACCTGGTTCTCAAATTGATGTTAAACCGATTAGAGATTACGATCAGTATGTTGGTAAAAACATGGAATTCAAAGTTGTTAAAATTAACAATGAATTCAAAAACGTTGTTGTTTCTCACAAAGCCCTTATTGAAGCTGAGTTAGAAGAGCAGAAGAAACAAATTATGTCTGGCCTTGAAAAAGGACAAGTATTGGAAGGCACAGTTAAGAACATTACTTCTTACGGTGTATTTATAGATCTTGGCGGTGTTGATGGACTTATCCATATCACAGATCTTTCTTGGGGACGTGTTAACCATCCTGAAGAGGTTGTTACATTGGATGAAAAAATCAATGTTGTTATTCTTGATTTTGATGACGACAAGAAAAGAATTGCATTGGGACTTAAACAATTAAACTCTCACCCTTGGGAAGAACTTGCTGACGAAGTGAAAGTTGGAGATACTGTTAAAGGTAAAGTTGTTGTTTTAGCTGATTACGGAGCATTCGTTGAAATTGCTGCTGGTATTGAAGGATTGATTCACGTTTCTGAAATGAGCTGGAGTCAACACTTGCGTACAGCAAATGATTTCTTGAACGTTGGTGACGAAGTGGAAGCGCAAGTTTTAACCTTAGATAGAGAATTCAGAAAGATGTCATTAGGAATGAAGCAGTTAATGCCAGACCCATGGGAAGGTATTGAAGCTAAATATCCTATACAATCTAATCATAAAGCTATAGTTAAGAACTTCACTAACTTTGGAGTATTCGTAGAATTAGAAGAAGGAATTGATGGTTTAATTCATATCTCGGATTTATCTTGGGAAAAGAAAATCAAACATCCATCTGAATTTTGCGCTGTGGGTGAAGAATTAGATATCGTTGTTCTTGAATTAGATAAAGAAAACAGAAGATTGAGCTTAGGACATAAACAAACTGAGGAAAACCCTTGGGACGTTTATGAAACTGTATTCTCAATTGACTCTATACACGAAGGAACAGTTATTAAAATTAAAGATAAAGCGGGAATCGTTTCTCTTACACATGGTATTGAAGGATATTGTCCAGTAAAACACATGAAAAAAGAAGATGGTGCTAACCTGGCAACTGAAGAACAAGCGCAATTTAAAGTGATTGAATTCAACAAAGAAGGTAAAAAGCTTATCGTTTCTCATACAGGTATCTGGGGAGAAGTTGTTGAAGCTGCTAAGAAGGCTAAATCTACGGCCTCTCGCAATGCTGTTCAAAACCTTAACAGTAACCAAGAAAAATCTACGCTTGGAGATTTAGACGTGTTAGCTGAATTAAAAAAGAAAATGGAAGAAGGAAAATAAACCTTTAATTTCTATTTCAAATAGTTAAAACCCGTTCCAATAATTATTGGAACGGGTTTTTTGTTTAAAAAAACACATTCCATACCGAAGTATATTCATTTCTATTATTAACTTTGGATACCTAAAATTTTAGAAATTAAAAACACAAATATGAGTGTATTAGTAAACAAAGATTCAAAAGTAATTGTTCAAGGATTTACAGGAGGAGAAGGAACTTTCCATGCTGGTCAAATGATTGAATATGGAACCAATGTAGTTGGCGGAGTAACTCCGGGTAAAGGAGGCCAAACTCACTTAGACAGACCTGTTTTTAACACGGTTGCAGATGCTGTAAAAGAAACTGGTGCAGATGTATCTATTTTATTTGTACCACCTGCATTTGCTGCTGATGCTATTATGGAAGCAGCAGAAGGAGGAATTAAAGTTATCGTATGCATTACAGAAGGAATTCCTGTAGCAGACATGATTCCAGTTAAAGAATACCTTACAGATAAAGATTGCAGATTGATTGGACCTAACTGTCCAGGTATAATGACTGCTGGAGAAGCTAAAGTTGGAATTATGCCAGGATTTATTTTCAAAAAAGGGACAATTGGAATTGTGTCAAAATCTGGAACACTGACGTATGAGGCTGTGGATCAAATTACCAAAGCTGGTTTAGGGCAAACTACAGCCATTGGAATTGGGGGAGATCCAATTATTGGAACAACCACTAAAGATGCTGTTCAATTATTAATGGAAGACCCTGAAACTGAAGGAATTATTATGATTGGTGAAATAGGAGGAAACCTAGAAGCTGAAGCTGGAAAGTGGATTAAAGCTAACGGAACAAAACCTGTTGTAGCTTTTATAGCTGGAGAAACTGCTCCGGCTGGAAGAACAATGGGGCACGCAGGCGCAATAGTTGGTGGAGAAGCAGATACAGCTGCTGCTAAAAAAGCCATCCTGAGAGAGTGTGGTGTTCATGTTGTTGATTCACCAGCTGATCTTGGCAAGAAAATGGCTGAAGTTCTAGGCGTTACAGCTTAGATTTAAAAAAATCAAAAACTTCAAGTCTATAGATTTGAGGTTTTTTTTGTCCTTCATTTATAAGAAAATTCTTACCTACTTATCAATGGAATTAAGTTTACAGGAAGCTAACTGCATTTGGCCCTTGATTAAACAGTAAATCCAAGATTGATAAATTTGATATAAAACCGTATTTACTTTCAAAAACTTGAATATACCTTTTATCTGCTAATATATTTTTGGGAGCTATCTTGGGATGAATTGTATCCCTATAATCAGTATAACTGGAATGCTCTTTTTCGTAGGAAGCCGTTTCTTTTACAACTACATCTAAGTTCAGAATCTGAATTATTTTGTTCTGAATTTCCTGATTTAACTCAAATAAATGCGTGTGTTCTTTTTCGAAAATTGGAATAAAATGATGCTCGTAAAATTCGAAATAAGGAGATGAGCGGTATGCAGACTCAATAGACCTCCAATGTAATTTCCGCCATTCGTGACTATTTTCAATTTTAGCATCATAAACAGGAACTCGCTGCCCTCTTCTCACCAAAGGAATAGTTAAGTTTAATTTTCCATTTGCACCATAAATCTCGCAGCGGTTTCGATAAGTTTGCTTCGTGTAATGTTCCTGGGAATCTATCAATACTTCTTCCGAATTTTTTAAAACAGTATAGTATTCAATACTACCAAAATATACCGAACTTAATATTGCCTTCATTGCAATAACTACTTAATAAAAGAAAATATTCGGCTCCAACGAACACCGCCATCGAACCATCCTTTTTCTGCGGTTTTAGAAAACCAAACAAACGAAGCAGTTCCTACCACATGATCTTCCGGAACATATCCCCAGTACCTAGAATCTGCTGACCCATGTCTGTTATCACCCATTAACCAATAGTAATTTTGCTTAAACGTATATGTCTTTGCAGCTTCACCATTCAAAAGATAATTTCCCCCTACTTTTTCTAAGGTGTTTCCTTCATACGCTGTAATAGCTCTTTTATACGCAATACAATTTTCATCATTTAAGTCGATAGTAGCACCCTCTTGAGGAATGTACAATGGTCCAAAATTATCCTTAGTCCAATCTATGCTTATATCATTCGGAAACAGTGAAGAATACCCTACATCGGTCCCCTTCTTTTCCCAAATTACAGATGCGCTATCTACACCAACCAAACTAGCCAATGCAGCAGCTATTCTATTACTACACGGCATAATAATAACATTAACATTCTTAAACCCCTTTAACGAATCCCCAACAGTAATTTCACCCCTTTGGATTCCAGATGGATAAATTTCGTAATTCTCATAAAGATACTTATCAGAAAACGGAATTGCAGCTTCATAATTTTTAAAATAAAACCAATAATTAAACTGAGCATATTCAGGTATTTCCTCTGCAACTCCGTTAATATGAATGGTTCCATTAATAATCTCTAATGTATCACCGCCAATTGCAACGCATCTTTTAATGTAATTCTCTTTTTTATCTACAGGATGAGACATTACGCCTCCTGTTTTTGTAATTGGAGGACCTCCAGAAGGATTGCCATATAATGCACCTCCGCTTGCAATATGGTCTCTAGCTTTATTCATCATCACATCCTTAATATCATCAAAATCTTTATAACTCGATAGCCCGCTCATGGTATATGCATGATTTCTTAAAATAGAATAATAGTCATGAGCAATTGCATCATCGTGCACGATAACCGTGTCTCCCGCCGGCCAGTTAAATACCATGATGTCGTTTCGCTCTATTCCTCCATAACCCGGCAAACGCATATAATCGTTTTTAAACCACTCTACATAAGACTTAGTGTAGGTTCCTGGAATTCTATTGTGAACAAACGGTACCGATAATGGCGTTTGAGGAATTTTAGCCCCATATTTCAATTTATTTACAAAAAGGTAATCACCAATTAACATGGTTTTTTCCATCGAACCGGTAGGAATAGTAAACGCTTCAAAAAAGAAAACTCTAATTATAGTAGCTGCAACAATTGCAAAACCTAGAGCATCTGTCCATTCTTTGGGCATAGTTTTTTTATTCTCCTTGTCTTTAGAGCCAGTCAGTTTAAAAACTATCAGCAAAGCATGTCCAATAAATGGGGCCATAAAAAATAAAGTAAGATGATCATGAATGCTTCTTTTTTCTCTGTCATCTTTCTTTGTCCAGTCGGTCGGCGAAACAATTACATTTTCTTCTTTATACGCTATTGCTGGAATCATGTACCATGGAACCAAAACAGTAAGAATTGTATCTTTTGGAGCATACTTTCCAAACATTCTAGCTGTTTCAACATTACAAGCAATGGTAATTACAAAATTCACAAATGGTATTGGAAAAAAGAAAATCCACCACCAAGGCTTGTTTAATATTTTTAACCACACCCAAATGTTATATCCAGGAATAAACCCTTCCCATTTTTGTCGACCTGCTTTTTCGAAAATTTTCCAAAATGATGCAAAATAAATTACAATCATTAAATACAATAATATTTGTGGTATTCCCATTTTACGTTTTTATTACTTTTTATTTACAAAGACAATACATCTTTCATTGTAAATACTCCTTCTTTATCATTCATATATTCAGCAGCTAACACAGCTCCAAATGCAAACCCATTTCTGTTTTTTGCTTCATGTTTAATCTCAATAACATCAATATCGGATGTATATTTCACAATATGTGTTCCAGGCACATCTTCAGTTCTTATTGACTCTATAGCTAATTCATCTTCAGAAACATTAATCTCATTTTTCCATGCTACTTTTCTGTCCAAATTAGCTATTATTCCTTCTGCAATGGTTATTGCCGTTCCGCTTGGAGCATCCATTTTTTGCGTATGATGAGTTTCTTCTACTGCTACATCATATTGACTATTTGCATCCATTAACGCAGCCAATTTCTTATTTATTTCATAAAATATGTTAACGCCTATACTAAAGTTTGTCGCATGCAACAATCCTTTGTTTTCAGCAATACATCTTTCCTGAATAGCATCAAATTCAGAATACCACCCAGTTGTTCCAACAACAACAGGAATATTAGCATCAAAACATTTGTTAATATTCTCTACTGCTGATTCGGGGGAAGAAAACTCAATTGCAACATCACAATCTCCAAGTAATTCCGAATCAAAATCAAGGTTTTCTAGATTAACTTTTAAAGGAATGGAATGCCCTCTTTTCAAAGCAATCTCCTCAATTACTTTGCCCATCTTTCCATATCCTAAAATTGCTATCTTCATTCTCTTATTGCTAAGGCGAACAAATGTACTCTTTTTCCTTAAACGCAGGGTTTTTCAATTCTACAACATTGTTAGTGTATAGAATATTTGTAATTTTACAATTCCTAAAACAACTATTAAGATGCTCATAGCGTCTTTACCGCAACCTATGAAAACAACAAAACTAATTTTATCTACAATCCTTGCTTTTTCGCTTGGACTAGGCATCGGACAAAAAGGAAAGAATGGCACAATTACACTTTCTGGACCTCCAGACATTGTTAACGTATTTACAACTTTAACTGCTGATGCATCGACTAGTAACAACATGATTACAGTAGCTAATTCTGCTTTAAATTCAACTTCATACGGATTCGTCGGGAATTTAGAACCAGGAGATTTAATCCTAATCATTCAAACTCAAGGTATAGGTGAGGCAGATATGATTGGCGCTCCAAATGGCTGGGATGGAACTTATGCTCTGCCTATTGATGCGACATGGGGTCAAATTACTAATTATAGAAATTGTGGTAACAATGAATATGCAGAAGTCAAAAATGTACTGAGTGGCACTTCAATTGAATTAAGATGTGGACTTTCAAATAATTATACTGCATTAGGAAAAGTTCAAATCATAAGAGTACCAAGGTTTGAAAATTTGACGGTTAACGGAACACTCACTTCAGCTGCATGGAATGGAAATACCGGCGGTGTTTTAGCCATCGAAGTAAACAACAACTTAACAATAAACGGAGAAATTAATGCATCAGAACTTGGCTTTCGAGGTGGAATAGCAAACACAGGATCATCATTGTTAGGCGTGGCTCATTGGAGTCGACCTTTATCGAATGCAGGTGGAATGAAAGGAGAAAGCATTAGAGGATGGACTGCAGAATACATCAGTGATGGCGGAAGCTATTGCAAAGCAGCTCCGGCCAATGGGGGTGGTGGTGGAAATGGTCACAACGCAGGTGGTGGCGGAGGTGGAAATGCCGGCGATGTTTCCAACTGGATTGATGGAGTTGGTGTTCCACAAGGAAACTTTAATGCGTGGTCAATAGAAACGGAAATAGATGAAGTTACCCCAGCTCCAATAAATGGAGTAGCAAGATCTGGAGGGGGAAGAGGAGGCTTTACCTTCTCAGGGAGCAACCAAAATGCCAATACTTTGCCTGCAGGAAACACTGCATGGGGAGGGGATTTTCATAAAAATCGAGGTGGCTTAGGAGGAAGACCTCTGGATTACTCAACTGGGAAAATTTTTCTTGGTGGTGGCGGTGGCGCTGGAGATTTAAATGAATCGAATACTATTGGAGGAAGTGGAGGAAACGGAGGAGGAATTGTTTATATTCTAAACTACGGAAATGTTTCGGGAACAGGGAGTATATTGTCGCTCGGTGAAACAGCGGAAAACACCACTGCATCTAGTGCATCATTTGGAAGTATTGCTGGAAATGATGGTGCTGGTGGAGGGGGAGCTGGAGGAACAGTAATTCTAAACTCTAACGGTTCTATTTCTGGTATTTCTATTGTTGTAGATGGTGGAAATGGTGGAAATCAAATAATCATAGATGGAGGTTTTGGTAACACCGACGAAGCAGAAGGACCTGGTGGTGGTGGTGGCGGAGGCTATATTTCTATTTCAAATGGAGCCATATCAAGAACAGCAAATGGAGGAGCAAATGGCGTAACCAATTCGGATGGATTAACGGAATTCCCTGCAAATGGAGCGACAGGCGGCGGTGTCGGATTGCCAAATGAAACGATTTCAAATTTCTTTTTGACTGCCATAAATGATACAATTTGTAGTGGAGGCAATTCTACCTTAACTGCTTCTGCAACTGGAACTTTAGTTGGAACCATAACCTGGTACGATGCTGAAGTTGGAGGAAATATTATTGGAACCAACGCATTATCAACAGGGGCATTAACTGCTAGCACTACCTACTGGGTTGGAACCTGCCCGGGTAATTATTTAATACCTGTTTCCGTAATCATTTCACCACCAATTACATTTAACGATGCTTCTGTTGTTATCGGAGATGAAAATTGCGGCCTTGGTGACGGAACGATTTCTGGAATTACAATAACAGGCGGAACTGCTCCATTGACTTATCTATGGAATGGAACAACAACGGCATTAGATTTAACAGGTGCCTCAGCTGGTAATTATACACTAGAGGTAATCGATGCAAAGGGATGTATAACGACTGTTGGAACTTATGTTGTCGGAAGTGCTTCAAGCATTGCCTTAGATGCAACTAACATAGTTATATCGGACGAAAATTGTGGAAATATAAATGGTGGAATTACAGGAATTACAACAACTGGTGGATCAGGAACAATAACTTACACATGGAATGGTTCAGGTTCACCTGATGAGGATTTAGCAAATGTTGCTGCGGGTAGTTATACATTAGTGGCAACTGATGGATTAGGGTGTTCGACTTCTACTGGACCCCATGTAATAACTAATATTGCAGGACCTTCAATTGACATAAGTGGGCTTGACATAACGGATGAATCATGCACACTTTCAAATGGCGATATCTCTGGGATAACAGCTTCAGGAGGACTAGCTCCACTGAGTTATTCTTGGAATGGAAATACTAATCTATCTGCTGACACCGCAGATCTTGCGGCAGGCAGCTACACGTTAATTGTTTCGGATGCATTTGGATGTACAGACCAAACAGGACCCCATATTGTTAGTGACAACACAGCTCCTTTATTGGATACATCTGGTTTAGTAATAACAGATGAAACATGTGGATCAACAAATGGTTCAATAGCCGGAGTTACGACTATTGGTGGAAACGCCCCACTTAGTTATAGCTGGAATACCAACACTAC
>CAWUXI010000099.1:0-30292 GCA_963926405.1 uncultured Flavobacteriales bacterium | reverse complement strand
GCCTTGGGCTTAAGAAACAAAGGAAAGGTGATGATATTGCCGAGTTTATTTTATACCTATACCAATACTCCTATAGGAGAATTGCGTTTCCGTGGTGTAAATATCAATAATTCATTCACTAACCTAGAGAAGCATGTGCGTGCATCAATTAATTTAATGGGTGGCTACAATAAATTTACAGATTCACTAGAATACAAAGAACTTTTTACAGCGAATGCCTTCTTAATGGTTGCATGGCGCACACTTTCGGCGAATGTTCGTTACAACTATGGCCCAATGGGTATCAATGCGGTGAAGAGTTTTCATTACAACGGCGCACGCTATCCACAATATATTTTTACCAGTTTAAATTACCAATTTGTCTTTAAAGCAAACCGTTTTGTGTCAGAATGGGTATTGAACCACAGCTGGAACAATCAAACCTCTTCACACAATCTCAATTTTGGTCCGCAAGTATTTTATTTCACAAAAAATAAATGGCGTTTTGATGTGCGTTTTTTGTATAGTTTGAATGCCCGTAACAATGAGCGTGCAGTTGAATTCTATGAGTACCAAGGGTATCAAAATATTCCAGAACCAGAAAAACGCATCACCTTTGCGGGCAATTTTAATTTATCTGTTGGTATAAAAAAAGAATTTGGTATTCCATTGCCAAAAAAATGGCGTAAGACTGAATATGTAGATGCGTGCTTCAAAGCCTTCCTCGATTTCAATGGAAACAAGATCATGGACAACGATGAAGTTCCATTGGAAAATATTGTAATCAAGGTAAATGGGCACGAAGTACTTACCGATAAAGATGGTAAGGCAAAATTTGTGAACATTCCAGTTGGTACGTATGAACACAAAATCATACCATTGGTAGATTTGGACGGGTGGTTTACTTACTCAATGGACAGCATTGACATCATGACGGAACAATATTATGTTCCGTTTACCAGAGGGGTTAAAGTTGCAGGAAGTATCGTCATGGATCGAGAGAAATTCACTAAAGATGTATTGGCAACACTCGACCTTTCAGGCATCAAGATCTTTACAACAGATACCCTTGGCAATTCAATGGCCACAATAACCGACATGAAAGGAAATTTCAATTTCTATGTTCCTTATGGCAGCTACGTCCTTTCTATGGATGAAAATGTACTTGGCGATCGTTTTTATATTGCACAAAACCATATTCCAATGGATCTGTATGATGGAATGGATGGGTTTTATCAGTCGTTCTTCATCATTGAGAAACGCAGAAATGTGAAAAGGAAAACATTCAATGAGAAAGGTGAACTCATCATGGTGGATGAAGTGGAAGGTGGCTTGGATCGCAACCAGAATAACTCAACTACTATCAATGAAGGAGACAGCACCGTTATCCATAACAACAACCAATACAATATCTTCAACGAAGACAGAAAAGGTAATGGATCAGGTAATATAAACTCCGATGAGCTGTACAAAGAATTGGATGAGCGAATCGACCGTTTGGATGCGATTATTAGAATGTTGCTCGAAGGTAAAGCAATCAACAAGGCAGACAACAAGATTCTTGCAGATGCATTGCGCAGTTTAAAAGCGGAGGATGATGCAAAAAAACAAAATGGGAAGGAAAATCCATTTATGGAAACAATCAATCCTGATAAACATTATCATCTCGTGGTAGGTGGTTTTGTTTACAAAGAAAATGCAGAAAGATTTGTGGAGCAACTGAAAACGAAAGGCATGAATGAAGTTGTGATTATTGGGGTCTTCAATGGCTATTACCTAGTTAGACTTAAAGATTACAAAACGCTTGAAGAAGCAATAGCAGGTCAAGAGGAATACAAAAGTATAGCAGAAGGAGTTTGGGTGCACAAGTGGCCTTAAAGAGTTGTGTATATAACTAATTTGTTTTTACAAAACTGATGCACGCATTTAACTATCTATGACAGTCTTCATAAAAAATATTAAAAGTTAACAAACAGCATTGATTTTACCATCTCAAAATTTATGGAATGATCTCCGCGATTTCTCTTTGTTTTTTATCTTGACACAACAAAACCTCTCTTGTGTATCTTTGTTCCTCAGAAAGGTGTGACATTACAACTTTATTTTTGGCATTTTATCGGGGGTACAATAACTCCTTTCCAAAAACAGAGGGGGAAATTGTATTATTTCTCTCCTGTTTTGAAGTTCTCAAACATGTAAATCTAAAAATTGTATTTGTTACTTAAATCTAAGATTCCTAAAAACTTGACTCTATCTGATAGTGGGCAATTCTTTTTTCAGAACTGAAAATAAAGTTGTATCTTCCTGACTAACCTTAGAAATTAGGCTTTTTGAATAACTTAGAATCATTCACTATAATACTGATTTTTAAGGGTTTAAACAATTAATTAGTCGGTTAATCTACTGTTAATGAGGTGCTTATAATTTCATTGTGTAGTTAGTAGAAAATACTATATTTATGATGCTTATCGAAAACATTACTACCCCACATGTAACATGTTTACTAAAGTTAAATCATTTTTGTCTTAATTTCACCTCTCCATTTGGATACAAAAACAGCTAATGTTCGAACATCATTCCATAAATTTTGAGATTTTAAAAGAACGCGCATTTAACTTGCGATGGGCCACTGTTCAAGATGGGGTCATCCCCCTAACAGCAGCTGATCCAGACTTTCCTTGTGCCACAGAAATATCAGATTCAATAATAGAGTATGCCAAATCAGGCTATTTTAATTATGGTCCAACCGAAGGGTTAGCAGCCTTTAAACAAGCGTTACATTGCTTTTTCAAAGAAAAAAGAGATTACAATCTAGCTGCAGAACAAATCTTACCTGTTGACAGTGCAGCATTTGGTATCCAAGTGGTTTGCAAGGCTCTATTAAGCCCAGGCGATGAAGCAATTATTTTCGATCCTGTTGATTTTTTATTTCAGTTTTGCATAACGCAAACCCAAGGAATTCCCATAAGGTTTCCAATTCTTCCTGGTGCTAGCACTGTAGACTTCGCATTACTCGAGAGTCTTATTACACCAAAAACAAAGCTCATTTGCCTTTGTAACCCACTGAATCCAACTGGAAAAGTATTTACTCGTGAAGAACTCCTGGAACTTGGTCGAATTACAGTTAAACACAACCTAGTTGTGCTTTCCGATGAAATTTGGAGCGATATTGTTTTTACTCCCCATAAATTCACCAGTCTAGGCAGCCTGTCTCCCGAAATTTCCGAGAGAACAATTACAGTAACTGGATTCAGTAAATCATACGGACTCGCAGGCCTTAGAACCGGAGTAATTGCTTCAGCGAATAAGGAAATATACCGTAAACTTTTCGAAACCTCTCTTCATACTTATACTGTGCATGGTGCCAATATCCTCGGTCAAGTAGCGGGCATTGCGGCACTCACCAAAGCACAATCATGGCTAACTTCATATGTTTCTCATTTGGAAAAGATGCGAGCATTGGTAACAGAGCGTATCAATCAAATGAATGGATTATCTACAATCGCCCCAGAAGGGTGTTTTGTAAGTTTTATAAATATTAAAGAGACAGGGCACAGTGCCGAAAGTTTTCAAAAACACATGCTAGAAAAAGCGAACGTTCTGGTTGTACCTGGATTGAGTCGGTGGTTTGGGCCAGGAGCTGAAGGGTATGTCAGGATTAGTTTCGCTACATCAGAAGAAGTGCTAACGGAAGCATTAAATCGAATAGAGGAAGCCTTATGAAAGCAGTGATTATTGGCGGCGGAATTGCTGGACTAACCCAGGGACTATTACTACAAGATCTTGGGTATGAAGTTGTAATTTGCGAACGCACCCCAAAACCGGATCACAGGGGTCACGCTTTTTTAATGAATGAAGATGGCCTGTCCTTATTGAAGCCATATATAAAGCGCACTTTAGAAAAATTAAAAAGTAATAGAATAGACCTTTTTTCCTTGAAAGACCCCTCAGATGAAGAATTGATAAAAATTAAATTAAATGGATGGTTTTGTCTTAAGCGAGTTGACTTAATTTCCTTTTTAATTTCACTCTTTGATCCTCATACTATTAAATTCAATTGCGAATTCGATCATTTTGAATACGACCATGACAAAGCAACTGCCGTAGTATTTAAAAATGGAAAAAAAGAAAAGGGTGATATCTTTATTGGTGCCGATGGTAGTAGGTCTGCTATCAGAACTAGTTTATTCGGAGATACAAAATACACCCCAATAGAAGTAAAAGAAATTGTAGGAATTTCTTCGTATACTAAATCATCCGAATATCAAGTTTTTGAGAAAATTCAATCTTCCGACGGTGGATTGGCCTTTGGCTTTATACCAACAACAGACAATCAAAGTGTATGGTTTATGCAGTATGATGTTGGCTTAGAACCCTCAGTGGACTTATCCAATCCAACACATTTAAAATCATTTTGCTTTGATCTCCTTCAAGATTTTCCACTTGAAGCAAAGGAAGTTTTGAATGCCAATGATTTTTCAACGTCATACATTTGGAACACACGAGATTTTGACTTACTTCCGAGCTTTCATAAAAAAAATGTTGTGCTGATAGGCGACGCGGCCCATTTAAGCTTACCTTTCATTAGTGCTGGAACAACCAATGCAATCCTTGATGCATCAATATTAGCTGAAAGCTTAAGCGAAGAAATGGAATTGGACTTGGCGTTTAAAAAATATTATGATAATCGTTCCCCCCATCTACGCAATCAAATAGAGCAAGGAAGGGAATTAAAGAAGATTTTCCTTGACCCAAAAAAATACAGCGCGCGAGGGTTTATACTTCCCTTGTTTTCTGATAAATACTCCAGAAAAAAAGATTTAGCACCTAAGCCTTTGGTTATCTCCTATTTTACAGATCCCATTTGCTCTACTTGTTGGATTTTTCAACCGTTGCTGCGTAAATTGGAATTAGAATATGGCCACTTTGTCGATATCCAATATCATATGGGAGGACTTCTTCCTAGTTGGGAAAAATATTCAAAAGGGGCAATTAGCGAACCGGCAGATGCTGCAAGACTTTGGAATGATTTGGCAGATCAACACAACATGCCGCTGGATGGCGATATTTGGATCGAAGATCCATTAGATAGTTCATACCCGCCTTCCATCGCCTTCAAAGCCGCTCAACTGCAAGATAGCGACAAAGCAATATCGTTTTTACGCAGAATAAAGGAAATGCTTTTTATCGAAAAAAAGAACATCAACAAATGGGTTTACCTAGAAAAAGCAGCTTTAACTAGCGGCCTTGATACCGCCCTGCTTAGAAAAGATATTGCAGGAAAAGGTCATGAACGATTTTTAGAAGATTTAAAGCATGTACAAGAATTAGGGATACATGTTTTTCCAACGCTGATATTTAAAGCAGATGGTTCCCCCCGACGTAGCTTAAGCGGGAATCAACCCTATGAACGCTTAGAAAAGTATATTTTAAAAGATTTCCCCCTAGCAAATAAAAAAGCGATAACATTATCCATAGAGGAACTATTTCAACGATTCAATCAACTTACATCGCAAGAAATTAATTTTATTCTTGAAATTAATGAACTGAAAATAAAAGCAGAATTGAAAAGATTGGAATTAAACGGGATTATTCACCAGTTCAACATAAAAAACGCTACGTATTGGCAGTTAAATTTTTTATAATTGATTCTAGATCTTAAAATTACAGGCCTGTTTTTATGCTATCAAACACGTAAATCTAAAAGTTGCATTTGTTACTTGAATTTAATAAAATAAGAAACAGCAAAAAAAATAAATGCGATTAGTTGTTTTGTCTGCCCTGATTGATCCAGCATTCCATGATCTGAATAACTGAATCTGGAAGCATTAATGCATCAGGTAACATCGGATCAATCCTTGGCATTGGAAATGGAGTTTGATGTTTAATTGATAAAAGTAAATTACAATAAATTGTAGCGGAATCTATTTGTTGATGCGTTAAAAGTTGAAAAGGCGCTTCATTCATATATCCATGACAACCGGAAATATTGCAGTTTTGATTAATCAATGGTTGAACCTGAGTCGAAAATGAAACAATTCCGCTAGGACAGTCTATATTGGTAATATTTTCTTCTTTACATGAAAATGTTAAAAATATAATAAAAATAAATAACCATATCTCCTTCACTTTTTGAAGTTTTAAAATGAACTTGTAAAGTAAGAATTTATTAGTAAAACAGCAAGTTTATTTCAAATAAATATAAATGCCTATCGGCAACTGTACCAGTTCAATTCCAAACCAAAGATAAAGCACATGTTAATAGCCTGTTAAATGCGGTTTCACCAAAATATCTACGGCTGTATTTGCAGCAAAATTTGCTGAGATAGTTTTGTAGATATTTTTTAATATGTCAAAACAAATGTGTATTTGCTAATCGTTAAAAATTAGTTCTCCTTCAGTTTCTTGTTCTTTAAACTTTTTCACCAAAGCTAAAGCGTCTGGAATCACATCGCTACACAATATAATAAGAGAGCCTTTTACAGCATTTTTAATAGCGAAGGTAATTGCTTCTTTTTCCGAAGGAATAATAGTAGTTTTCTTATTCGGATCTTTCATTTTAATTCCATCGTTTAACATTTTAATAAGTTCTTCTTCCGTTTTACCTCTCAAACGTTTGTCTTGTCTTATAATTATCTCGTCAAACATTTCTGCAGCAATACTTCCCATTTCATTATTATCTTCTAGTCGTCTGTCTCCAATTCCTGCAATAATTCCAACTTTTACAGTGGCATCTAACTCGTCTACAAAATCTTTTAGAGCTCTCATCCCAGCAGGATTGTGTGCATAGTCTAAGAGTACGCTAAAGTTTTTAAACTCAAATAAATTTAAACGGCCAGGAGTTTGTGATGAAGAAGGGATAAATGTTTCTAAAGCAGCTTTGATGTCTTCAATACTAATGCCTTGCACATGCGCGGCCAATATAGCTCCTAAAACATTTTTAATCATAAATTTAGCTTTTCCGCCATAGGTTAAAGGAATATTTTCGGCTTTCATTAAGCGCATTTTCCATTTACCTCTACAAATTGTTACATAACCATTTTCATACACTGCAGTAATTCCGTTTAAACGCTGGAGTGCTTTTATCCGTGGATTATTTTCATCCATAGAAAATAAAGCAACATTACACTGAACATTTCGACGCATATCATACACTAAATCGTCATCAGCATTTAAAATAGCATAACCATCTGGTAAAACAGTTTCAGGCACGACAGCCTTTACTTTTGCTAATTGGTCAATTGTATGGATTCCTTTTAATCCTAAATGATCAGCTTCAACATTAGTTACAACTGCTACATCACAATTTTTAAAACTTAAACCAGCTCTTAATAATCCGCCACGAGCACATTCTAATACAGCAAAATTTACCGTTGGATCTCTTAATACAAACTCAGCACTTGAAGGTCCAGTGCAATCACCAGTCATTAATAATCTGTTTTGAATATAAACACCGTCACTAGTTGTATAACCAACTCGATATCCTATCATTTTTGCAATATGCGCAATCAAACGTGTTGTCGTTGTTTTTCCATTGGTGCCTGAAACTGCAATAATTGGAATACAGCCTGTATCACCTTTTTGAGGGAATAATTTATCTATTACAGGAGCAGCTACATTTCTAGGTAATCCTTTAGTAGGAGCTAAATGCATTCTAAATCCTGGGCCTGCATTTACCTCTAGCACGGCACCCCCAGTTTCTGATAATGGCTTTGATATGTCGGTGGTCATGATATCTATTCCGCAAATATCTAAATCGATGATTTTTGAAATTCTTTCCGCCATACTTACATTTGCAGGATGTATAATATCTGTAATATCTTCTGCAGTTCCGCCAGTACTTAGATTTGCTGTGTCTTTTAATATTAACATCTCTCCTGTTTCAATTACAGAATCTAATGAATAGTTCTTATCTTTTATTATTGTTTTTGTTAAATCATTTACAGTAATTTGGGTTAGAACATTTTCATGGCCATAACCACGACGTGGGTCACTATTCACTATGTCAATAAGTTCTTGAATAGTTGATTTCCCATCACCAATAACATGCGCAGGCGTTCTAATTGCTCCTGCTACTAATTGATTGTTAATCACTAATAATCTATAATCACTTCCTGTAATAAACTTTTCAACAATGATTGCTCCACTTTTAGAACTGTCTTTTGCATGTTGAAAGGCAACTAACGCATCTTCATAATTTCTTATGTCAACGGTGATTCCTCTTCCATGATTGCCATCCACAGGTTTAATTACTAATGGAAATCCAACATATTCACAAGCATCCTTCACGCTACTTTCTCTTCGGATGATATCTCCTTTTGGGACTTCTATTTCTGCTTGTTCTAGTAGGTATTTTGTATCTTCTTTATCGCAAGCCAATTCAACACCGATACTACTAGTTTCGCTTGTTACAGTAGCTTGGATTCGTTTTTGATTAGCACCATACCCAAGTTGAACCAATGAATATTTATTCAAACGAATCCAAGGAATTCCTCGACTTTCAGCCTCTGCTACAATAGAACCTGTGCTTGGTCCAAGACGATCATCTTCACGTAATTCACGCATTTTTTGAATGTCGTCGGTTAAATCATAGACTTCCCCCGCTATTAATGCTTCGCAAATTTTGACCGCAGCTTTCGCTGCATATCTTCCAGCGGATTCTTCCATATAGGAAAACACCACATTATAAACACCCTTTTCTCCATAGTCACGCGTTCTCCCAAATCCAGTGTCCATTCCTGCTAAAGTTTGAACCTCTAAGGCAATATGCTCTATAATGTGGCCCATCCAAGTTCCTTCATCAACGCGCATAAAAAAACCACCTTCGCATCCTTCAGAACATCTATGAGAAATCATTGATGGAAACATGTTTTTTAATCGCTCAGAAAAACCTTCTATTTTATTTGAGGGTTTTTCTTCCATTTCCTGAAGATCTAATACCATTACGATTAATTTGTGCCTTCTAACTGACCAATAATTTGGTCCTCTCATTGCATTGATTTCTCTAATTTCCATTTTTGGTTATTTGGTTATTTGTTGAAAGTATATAAATATATACATTTTAAAAGATGAAAAATAGTTTATTTTTGTCTTTTAAAATGAAATTTATGCAGCAAGTTAGAGGGATATTAATTCCAATAGGTGGAAATGAAGATAAAGGGAATGAAGAAAACGAAATGTACCGGCTTGAGTTTATTGATGATGGAATTTTGTATCATGTTGTAAAAGAGGCAGGAGGAGTTAAAGCAAGTATCGTAATAATAACTACAGCATCAAGTATTCCTATTGAAGTTGGAAATAATTATATAGAGGCATTTACTACTTTAGGCTGTAAAAATATTTCTGTCCTTGATATTAGAAGCAAGGAGGATTCTGAAAAACAATCTTCAATAGATTTAATTAGAAATGCAGATTGTGTAATGTTTTCTGGAGGTAATCAATCAAATATAACCAATAAAATTGGTGGAACAACAATTCATAGAATCTTATTAGATCGATACAAAAATGACAAAGGTTTTGTAATTGCGGGCACAAGTGCTGGAGCTATGGCTATGACGAATGAAATGATTTCTGGCGGAAGCGCTTCTGACGCATTTTTTAAAGGTACTGTTAGTATGTATAAAGGATTAGGCTTAATCCCTGAATTGATTATTGATACGCATTTTATTAAACGTGGTCGTTTTGGAAGGCAATCTGAAGCTGTGGCGAAATTTCCAAATTTAATTGGAATTGGATTGGCAGAGGATACAGGAATGATTATTAAAAATGGAAAAGATTGTACCGTAATTGGTTCTGGTATGGCAATTGTTTTTGACGGAAGTTCGTTAACACACAATAACGAGGAAATTCTTGAAGAGGGAATACCAATGACAATAGCAAATCTAAAAGTTCATGTCTTATCAAATAGTGATCAGTTTGATATTAAGAGCAGACTTGTTAAAGTATTGCCAATTGAGGCGCCTTTTATTTAGTTCTAAATACTCTCTTTTTTGAATTCTTCGAATTCTACAGAAGGTATAACACTACTTATAAATAGAAATTTCTTCTTTTCCGTTTGATGATTTAGTGGCTCTGTACATTCCTTCTGTATTAAAAGGCATAGCAACATTTCCTTTGGAATCAACTGCAATTAAACCCCCATCACCGCCAATCTCCAGGATTCTTTTATGAATTACTTCGTTAGAAGCTTCCAATAAAGACATTCCTTTGTGTTCGATTAAACAAGCTACATCATAAGCTACAACACCCCTTATAAAAAATTCCCCACTACCAGTACAAGAAATGGCACATGTTTTATTATTGGCATAATTTCCAGCTCCAATCATAGGACTATCTCCGACTCTTCCAAAACGCTTGTTTGTCATTCCTCCTGTTGATGTTGCTGCGGCAATATTTCCATCAATATCGCAAGCAACTGCACCAACAGTACCAAATTTACTGTCTTTTTTCTTTGTATGGTCGAGTTCAAAACTATCTGTATCCTTAATTTCTAGCCATTGCTTATGACGAAAATCATCATAAAAATAAGATGCAGGTTCAATGGTGAAATTATTCATTTTAGCAAATTGCATAGCTCCTTCTCCAGCTAAAAAAACATGTTCACTCTTTTGCATAACATCACACGCTAATGAAATAGGATTTTTAATTCCAGAAATTAAACTCACAGCCCCCGCATTTAAGTTCTTTCCGTCCATTATAGAAGCATCCATTTCATGGGTTTCATCCGCAGTGAAAACGGCTCCTTTACCGGCATTAAATAAATGTGAATCTTCCAAAACGATAACCGCTTTTTCCACGGCATCAACAGAAGTTCCTCCATTCTCTAAAACTGAATACCCTGCATCAAGCGCTTCTTTTAAAGCAGCTTTATATTGGTTTTCTAATTCCGGGGTCATCATTCCTTTTACCAAAGTTCCTGCACCACCATGAATAGCAATTGAAAAAGTGTTCATCTGTTTTTTTTTCAAAAATACACTATAATTAAATTAGCAGGTTCTGTTAAAGGGAATTATTTGATGGTCTTGTTACCTTATTAAGTAGGATAACTTTAAATAGTATCCTTTCAGGTTTTTACTTCAAGGTTAGTTTTTAGTAGGTTACATACATCGTTGTGTCAAATTGAATTTAGCCGAGAGTCTCTTGTTATTTATTTATATATTTACTTCATCCAATACATTAGCTACATAGCACTATTCCTAATCTCGTTTCAAGGGCTTTCTCAATTCAGCTACGAAGAACAACATCAGATTGATAGTCTGAATGAAATAATAGCTAATCCTAAAAGTACTGATACAACTATAGTTCTGACGTATTTTGAAATAATTAATTATCACTATTTAAGTGACCCTGACTCTGCTATTGCAATCTGTAAGAAAGCAGAGATGATAAGTGAGAGGTTGGACTATCCAAAAGGTAAAGCAGAAAGTTATGCGTGGATGGGTTACCTAGTTCAAGGGAAAGGCAATATCTCATTATCTCTAGAGTACAGCAATAAAAGTTTGAAGATTTTTGAAGAAATTGGAAATAAAGAAGCCGTAGGAACAGCTTTGAGCAACATCGGGTTTATCTACAAAGAACAAGGAATACTAAAAGAAGCATTAGATTATTATGGTCGAAGTGTTAAAATAAAAGAAGAAGTAGGACATAAAATAGGGTTAGCCCAAGCTTTTGAAAACATTGGAGATATAAAACAAAAGCAAGGGAAAATAAAAGAAGCATTGGATTACCACAAGCGTAGTCTTAAAATAAATAAAGAAAGAGATAATAAAAAAGGAATAGCTAGCTCTATGAATAGAATAGGAATGATATACTATGACCAAGGTAGAATAAATGAGGCCCTTGATTATTACAACCAGAGTCTTATTCTACAAAAAGAAATAGGTAATAAAAAAGGAATAGCTGTCTCCCTTATAAACATCGGAATTTTTCACAATGATCGAGGTGATTTTGAGGAAGCATTGGAATATGGTCTAAAAAGTTTAACAATTTCGGAAGACATAGGTTATCCTTATAACATAAGCCAAGCTTCCAGCTTATTAAGTGAAGTTTATAAAAAACAGGGTAAAGGCATGCAAGCTCTTGAAATGTATAAACTTTATATTGAAATGCATGATAGTGTTTACAACCAAGATATTCAAAAAGCAGCGACACAGCAAGAATTTAAGTATGCGTATGAAAAACAAAAGGCTATTGATAGTGCAAAGTATGACAAACAATTAGCAATAGGGAAAGAAGAAAAAGAGAAACAGCAAATTCTAGTTTGGGCTATTTCAGTGGGGTTAGCTTTGGTCGTTTTCTTCTTAATAATTGTATTCAACAAGTTAAAGGCAACAAGGAAACAAAAAGCATTAATTGAGCAACAGAAAGAAGTTGTAGAGCAACAGAAAGAAGTTGTAGAATCTGCACACCATGAGTTAGAAGAAAAGAATCAAGAAATATTGGATTCTATACTTTATGCTAAACGTATTCAATCAGCCATATTACCTCCACTCAAACTAGTAAAAGAATACTTAAAGGAAAGCTTTATATTATACAAGCCAAAAGACGTTGTAGCAGGAGATTTTTATTGGATGGAACAGAAGAATGGTAGAGTATTGTTTGCAGCAGCAGATTGCACAGGACACGGTGTGCCAGGAGCAATGGTTAGTGTTGTCTGCAACAATGCTCTAAACAGAAGTGTTAGAGAGCATGGTTTAACAATTCCTGGCGAGATATTAGATAAAACCCGTGAAATAGTTGTGCAAGAATTTCAGAAATCAGAGGAAGATGTAAAAGATGGTATGGATATCGCTTTATGCAGTATTGAAGGAAATATACTACAATATGCTGGAGCGCATAATCCATTATGGATAATTAGAAATGGGGAGATTATTGAAACCACCGCAAATAAGCAGCCTATCGGTCAGTTTGAAAACCCTGAACCCTATACAACGCATAGTTTTGATTTAGAAAAAGGAGATGCAATTTACATCTTTTCTGATGGATATGTTGACCAGTTTGGTGGAGAAAGGGGTAAGAAATTCAAATCTAAAGCTTTTAGAGAATTGCTGCTAAGCATCCAAGATAAAGACATGGAAGAGCAAAAGAAAAGCATTGATGAAACCTTTGAAACTTGGATAGGCGACTTAGAACAGATTGATGATGTTTGTGTTATTGGGGTTAGGGTTTAAGATTACCCAATAAATTTAGATGTATCTAATCTACAATCATAACCTCTTACTCTTAAATATAGAGGTGAAATAGAAATATTATATTAGCAATATGAAATCCATTATTTACATAATTTTATTTCTTATCTCATTTAATGGAGTTTCCCAAATTTTTAGTGACGCGCAACTTTATCAGATAGATAGTTTAAACGCGGTTATTAATAATCCTAATAGCCATGATACTTCTTTAGCTGAATCATATTTGGTATTATCAGAAATTCTCTATATTTCAAATATTGACACGCTAAAATATTTATGTGAAAAATCAAAACTTATTGCTGAAAAATCACTTTTAAAAAAGAATTCAGAAGAAGTTCAGAAAAGCCTAAAAGAATCTTTAGCAAGAGCGCTAAACAACATAGGATATATAAATTATAGCAAAGGCAAAATGAAAGCAGCCTTGAATTATTTCATTAGCAGTCTTAAACTGCAGGAGGAATTAGGTAATAAATCAGGAATAGGCCAGTCTTTAAACAACATAGGTGTTATCTACTTTGACCTAGACCAAATAAATGAAGCTATAGATTATTATGAGCGCAGTCTTAAAATCCATGAAGAAATAGGTGATAAAGATGGCATAGCTTCATCTCTAAATAATTTAGGAGCTATGTATAATGCTCAAGGTCAACCAAAAGAGGCTTTGGATTATTCCATTCGCAGCCTTAAAATACAAGAAGAATTAGGTGATAAACCAGGAATAGCGAACACTCTAAACAACATAGGGTCGCTATACAATCGCCAAGGAGAAATTATAGAAGCTTTGGATTATTACACGCGCGGTCTTAAAATACAAGAAGACATAGCTGATAAAAAGGGTATATCTTCATCTCTGAATAATATAGCAACTATATATAGCAAGCAAGATAAACTTGAGCAAGCAGCAATATATGCATTAAGAAGTCTGTCTATTTCTCAACAAATCGGATATCCTGCTAATATCGGTCAAGCGGCAAGCTTATTAAGTATTGTATATAAAAAACAAGGAAAAGGGTTGAAAGCACTCGAAATGTATAAGTTGTCCATTACTATGCGCGACAGTATCACCAATCAAGAAACGCTAAATGCAGCTGTTCAGCAACAAGCTGTATACGACAATGAAAAAAATAAGACAATTGATGATGCTGAGCATGATAAGATACTCGCTATAGAACAAGAGCAAAAAGCAAAACAAAAAGTAATCGTCTTTTCAATAAGTGGTGGATTGTGCTTGGTAGCGATATTCTTAGTCTTTCTATTGAGTAGGTTGAAAGTAACAAGAAAGCAGAAATATATAATTGAGCAGCAAAAAGTAAAAGTAATACAACAAAAAGAAGATGTAGAATTTGCACATAAGGAATTGGAAGAAAAGAACCAAGAGATATTGGACTCTATACTTTATGCTAAACGTATTCAATCCGCCATATTACCTTCAGTCAAACTTGTTAAAGAGTACCTTAAAGAATCCTTTATCCTATACAAACCAAAGGATGTTGTAGCAGGAGATTTCTATTGGATGGAGCAAAAAGATGGAAAGGTATTGTTTGCAGCTGCAGATTGCACAGGTCATGGTGTTCCTGGAGCAATGGTGTCAGTAGTTTGTAATAATGGACTAAACAGAAGTGTTAGAGAACATGGCTTAACAATTCCTGGGGAGATATTAGATAAAACTAGAGAAATAATTGTAAAAGAATTTCAGAAATCAGAGGAAGGTGTAAAAGATGGTATGGACATCGCATTGTGCAGTATTGAAGGGATGAAACTACAATATGCTGGAGCTTATAATCCTTTGTGGATCATTAGAAATGGTGAGATTATTGAAACCAAAGCAAATAAACAACCTATAGGTCAGTTTGAAAACCCTGAGCCTTATACAACGCATAGTTTTGATTTAGAGCAAGGAGATACTATTTATATCTTCTCTGATGGATATGTTGATCAATTTGGTGGAGAAAAAGGAAAGAAGTTTAAATCCAAAGCCTTTAGGGAATTGCTGCTAAGCATTCAGGATAAAACTATGGAAGATCAAAAAATAAGCATTGATGAAATCTTTGAAACTTGGAAAGGAGCTTCAGAGCAAATTGATGATGTTTGTGTTATTGGGGTTAGGGTATAAAATCAACCAATTTAGCATGGTTCGGTTATTTATATATAATGTAATGCGTTATGTTACTTAGCTAAGGTTTAAGCATATTTTTTTTTATTTTAAGATGGAGGATTTATTTCAATTACAGCGTAAATATTAAAATAGAGCAGATTAGAAGAGAGCTGGAGCGAGAGTTCTTTACTCATCTTGTTAAAATTTAATGGCCATGCAAATTTTATTAACCTCCATAATTAATGAAACCAACCATAAAAGAAACTGCAGTAACTATTAATTCCACTAGCGCAAAAAAGATATTCACTCTTTAGCTATTTTTTTTTCGTATAGTTAAAGGCAAAAAAAAAGGTCGTCCCCAGACAACCTTTTTTTACTAAATAAAAATGTACTACTTAGACATCTCTACTTTCATACTGCCGAAAATAGTAGATGTTGTAATTCGAAAATCGGTTTCTGTTAATTCAAGAACATCCCATTCTCCTGTCCAACTGCCTCCATCACTCGAATTATCGGTAATTGTAAGAAGTGTAGCTTCCTCATTAATGCTATAGATAAACGTGCCTTTAGTTGTATCACTTACCTTATAATCAATACCATCACACGTTAAAGCGCATGAATCAAATTGCAAATAAGAGCCATCACCGGGTACAACCGTTGCTAGTATTTCGGAAGAATCTATAACCCATATTCCAACAATCAATTCTTCAGCGGTGGGTGGCGGATCTTCTTTTTTACAGCCAATGGCTATTACTACTAGTAGAAACAATGTTAATTTTGAAAAAGTCTTCATGCTCTTTAAATTTTAATTTTTACATTAGGCAACTTAGCTTGTAAAGCCGCTACGTCTTCAGCGCTTACTTTCGTTCCTTTTAAAACAAGTGTGTTCAATTTCGAGCAATTAGCCAATTCTGCAGGAAGGCTTTCTAGTGGGTTGTTCGATAATTTCAACGTTTCTAAATTAGCTAGTGAACCAATTTCGGAAGGTAATGCCGTTAGATTATTTCCTGAAAGATCTAACTTTTTTAGGCTGGTCATTTTACTAATCGCAGCAGGAATACTAGCAATCTTATTATTTAGTATAATCACTTGTTTAGCATTCGTAAACGCACAAATTTCTTTCGGAAATTCGGTTAATTCTGGTGTACCACTAAAAGCTGATGGAGGTAAATTCATCACTATTGCGGCACCACCTGCCATTGCATCAATATAATATTTTTGATATGGATTTAGCTCTCCACTAGCAATTGCAGCCTCTTCTTCCTTTTTATTCTCTTCATTAACTACCATGGATTGAGTACTTTGAAACGTATTGTAATCTGCTTTTAAACGATCAAAGTTGATGCTAGGAAGTTTTGAACCAGCTAAACCACCTTTTGCAGCTGTTGCTTTTGTGTGTAACCCTGCAACATCACTAATGCTTGCTTGGTTTTTTGATGCTGCTGAACTTTGTAATCGAATTCTTTGCAATACTAATTCGAATTCTTGAGATCTAGTAGTGCTCGTGTTCCCAAATAATTTAATAAAAGCAGTAGCATGTTTTTTAGCATTGTCATAATCCATAATATGGAAATATGCTCGTGCACAATTCTCTTCCAATCCTTTTGCTATTTTTTTGTTAATTCTGGCTTTATTATTCTCAAGATCTACAGTTGCTAATTCTTTTTTCCAAACTGCGATTACTTCTTTTAAAACTCCAAAATCCTTTTCGTTGTATCCATTTTCAGCAATAGATTCATAAGCTTTTATAGCTGTTTCAAATGCTGTTTCTAAATCAGCGTAGTCAAATGCTTTTCCTTTAGCTAGAAAAACTTCAAACTCCTGCGCCACATAATTCAGAGAAACATTGTTTACGGCAGCATCGTACGCTTTCTTGTAGATTTTATCTTTATAAGCTTCCGCCTCTAAATCTTTAAAAAGATTTCCTTTATCTGCCCAATCTTTTTTAAGATTAGCCGCTTGCCAATATTCACATTTTGATTGTTTCATTTTATCATCATATCCAAATCGAACTGAAGATGTTGAACCGTCAGATGCTTTTACTGCATAAACAATAGTACCTTCTGCACTCTTAGCTACAATGTAGGATTCGGGTAATATTTGTGGAACCTCATAGTGGTATGCAGTAAGCTCAATAATTTTCGCGGTTTCTTTGGGTATGCATTTAGATTTTGTGTCCTTCAATTTTTCTACTCCATAAGAAATATCTCCCATAGCAAATTCAATTCCTATGGAAGACGGACTTGTAACAGACACATCATAAGAAGGTAGTGACAGATACTGCGTTTTAACTTTTTTAGATTTATCACTTTGGGCTGCACTTGCAACCGCTAATAAAATTAAAGATGTTGATAGTAATGTTTTAATCATTATATGTTTTTTTAGTTTGCTGGCCTGTTTCAATTTTTGTGCCATAAAGATTATACAGATATTTTTATTTGTTAAATAGCAATAAAGCTATTTATTTAAATTTGACAAAGTAACTGTAAGCTATTTACCTGTCAGGTTAATTATGTAGAAAAGTAGAGTAGGAGCAATACAAATTTATTCATGCAGTTATATTTTGGATCAAATATAGCTACAACTAAACCAAGTTATTCTCTTATTATTTACATTCAGTTTTTTTATACACATAAGAAAGTTCTTTAAACCTAGATTCCAATCCGTTCATTACTGTGTATTTTTCCTTTTTGTAAATCCATCTTCCAGTATATAAAGGAGTTCCTTCCGGGTTGAAAGTAATGCTACTTTCCCAGTCTGTTTCAAAAGTTCCTGATTCTTTAACAAAATCTCCATTCGACTTTACAATCAACGTATAGTTTACATAGTCTTTGTCCTTTCCACCTTTTTCAGGAGTCATCTCAATCCATAAAGCATCAATATCTGAAGTGTGTACATCAAGAATATTCATATCAGCTTCTTTATAATCATCACAATAGTATACTAAATCACCTTTTTTATCACCTTTAAATTTGCTACAAGACGATACAATTAAGATTATTAAGAGAGAAGATAGAACCTTTTTCATTATGATAGGTTTTTGTTAATTAAGATCTCAAAGATAATGAATTTAGATTAAAATATTGGTCTCGATAATTGCTGATATAATACAAAGTCTATTCAGGCAAAAATTTAAACTTCCTGAGAATCGCGTAAAAAATAAATTATGCGCAGTGGTAAAGAATATATAAATTTGACTCAGTTTTTCTTGCCAATTGACAAAAAGGAATTCTTATCTTGTTAAAGTTGAAGCTTCTTTATAAAGGTCGAGATTCTTCATTAGAGGTTGTAATTTCTTTATATAGGCATCTAGTTCCATGAGTTTTTGTTTATCTTTCTTACTAGGTGAACCTGAGCTGGGGAATACAAACTCGGCCATCTGAGAAACTAAGGCAAAAACAATTTCTGGAGCTTTAGATTTTATTTTGAATATTGTTGATTTCGTGTCTTGTTCTTTAACAATCTTGATTCCTTTTAATTCATCTGCCAATTTGGTCATTTTTGTAAATGAAATACCACACCTTGGAATTTCATATTCTCGAGGCTTTTTAAACTTTGTTTTTATCTGCGCCAGTATTATCTTAGCGTATATTTTAATTTTTCCCAAATCTGTGTTTTTTATGTTGCACAAAGTTATTAGAATTTATACAGATAATGGTTATATATAAAAGAACTATTCATGCTGTATATTTTATCGAACAAATAATTATAAGAAAAAACGAATCTTAGAACTCTGAAAGACTTCGTTAGCACAATTAAATAAAATAATAACGCGCTGACAATCGCGTAGAATATTTTTTCTAGACAATTGTACAGAACAATTAAAAGAAAGAGAATACAGCTCTTAAATTTGCTGTAACATAATATCTATCGATATAGAACAATCAATAGATTGTCCGAGATCTGATATTATGCTAAATACTATCGTATTCGCAATTCACTTCTTTTGTCTTATAATTAATATTATGTTAAATAGAATATTAAGCCATATACCCTATAGCCCTTTATAGAAGATAAAATCTTTACAATTTTGCTAATTCGATTGTTACCCCATACAATGGTTTATTCTCAATCTTTGCTTTAAGCCATGCATAAAAACTCATTAGAATAATATCTTCTTGTTTTTTTGGCTTAAAGACCATTGTAGCCTCTATCTCTTTAAGAAAGCCATTGGATGCAATTATTTCTGGATTGTGATAATATTTCTTTACCAATCTTAAAAATGCTAAAACATTAGATGACTTATCGGAATTTAGTATTTCTCCATACTTATATATTAAGCTATTAATTCTAGAATCCACATAATCTACATTACCCAATTCAATGTGTAATAAAATTTCTGTATAGTTTTTGTTCAAAGTCCATTCCAATCCAATATGTTTTTCATACCATAGATCTGTTTTGCTAAATTGAGAGATATATTTTTTTGCTTCCCTTAGCTCTCCTTGTTGAAAATGAATCATTATTCTTACTAAGGACGGATTCAGTAGTGAATTAAAATCATATTCTTTCGCTATAAATAGCTGATTCAATATTTCAGTGGCTGCTTTATTATTTCCTATATAGTTTAAATTCAAAGCTTTTAACGTATTGTGCTGGACAAGTTTACTAGTGTAATAGCGATTATTATACCGCTGCATTTGTTGCTGCATTTTTGTTAAATATGTCAAGCTTTTATCAAAATTTCTTTTTCTAAAATAAATATTGGCAATTATATACAATACATCTATGTGGTAAATTAAAAACTTCTCATTGTCTGTAGGTCCTCCTTCTATTAAGGCTACTTTATCAATAAAAAATAAATCAATAGAATGATAATCCTTTCTATATGCTCCGGTTACATCAGCTATTTGAGCTATTTGGTATAAGGACTGAAAATTATACGCTCTATTATCTGATATTTCAAATCGTTTAAAGGTCTCTTGTAAAAGTTCATTTAAATTCAATTGCTCAAACTCATACTCGATTCTGTTAAAAGCTTTCCTAATCGTTGCATAAGCCATATTTAATCGCTCTTGTTCTACAAATTGTTTTTGATTTTTTTCCAATAGTGAAAAAAGTAATTCCTGATTAGGTGCTAAATCACTATAAGAATATTGAATGTATGTATGATAAATCTCATTTAATAATGAAAAGTGACTTATAGAGATGGCTTGCTTCTCAACTCGCTTTAATATTTTAAACCCTAATGAAATCTTATCGTGTACAAATAGTTTTCTGCAAATTAGTAATTGTTTTATTATTTGTATTTCATCCGTAGCCTCAGATTGAAGCGTTACACCAGCCATGAAGTCTAATATTCTATCAAAAAGTCTTTTTTTTAATACATTGAATGCGTTATTGCCAATTTCTTGCCTAATCTCCCCTTCCCTATTTTCTAAAATTGATTTAAACAAGGCTATGTTTCTAGTGTCATGCCGCTTATTTCGCAACGCTAGATGCTTTATAAAACCTCTCTTTTCTGGAGGGCGCATTATCGAAATTACTTCATTTATTGAACTCATAAATCGTAATAATAATTACATTAATTATTTCATTTTAAATAAGTTATAGTTTTTATATAGTATAAATATAGTAATTATTTTAGAATTTTTGAGTTTTATATACATTCATTTACCCGCACCTTTGATTAATAATTAAAAACAAACATTATGACAAATCTAACAGATCAACAAATTGGAAGTAAAACAGAAAACAAATCAGAAAAGAGTTTTGTAAATAAAAAATTAACTGCAGACAAGTATCTTGGAATTAGGCCTACACCGGCCTTTATAGGAGCCGCTTGGGTGTCTTTAGCTCTAGGCCTCATCTCCTACTGCATAGGCCTTTGGAATGCCGAAATGGAGCTAAACGAGAAAGGCTATTACTTTACAGTAATATTGTTTGGGTTATTCTCTGCCATATCAGTTCAGAAATGCGTGAGAGATAAAGCAGAAGGAATTGAGGTGACAGACATTTATTATGGATTAAGCTGGTTTACCACCATCACGTCTATAGTGCTATTGTCAGTTGGATTGAGAAATGCCGATCTCGCCCTTAGCGAAAAAGGTTTCTATGGAATGGCATTCGCATTAGCGCTATTCTCAGCTATTGCTGTTCAAAAAAACACCCGAGATTTAAAAATACTCAACCAAGACTAATCCTAAGACATAAACGCATACAGCCATTCTTATGCGAATGATATGCATAAATGGCTGTATGTTATTTTTCACCCTTTTAAATTAATTATTATGGAATTCAATAACAAAAAACTAGCGAGAACCTCTAAAATTATTAACTATATAATAGCTTTTTTCCTATGTGCTTTTCTAATTTCCTTAACCAGTATAATAATGCGCGATTTAAATCGAACGCAGATTAGACCTGAAACTGAAACATATTTTAATGTTGAAAAGGTTGACTCAATAAATAATGTATTATCTGAAACCGAAAGGAGTCTGGAGTTTCTATGGGAACAAAAATCAGGTATTGAAAATAAAATAATTCTCGCTAAGAACAAGCATAATTCAGCTAAAAAGTCTTTTGATAACTGGATTGATACAAGAAAAACAGTTGGCTCCAACAAACAAGATAAAGAGATTATTTCCAGGGCAAATGAATTAGATAAACTCTATAAAATAGAGCAGGATTTCCGAACTAAAAAACTTTCAATAGAGAGCGAATCAAAAACTTTAAACAAAAAAATAGAGCAATTACATGAACAAAGTTATGACGAAGAATTGATTGCTGAAAACAAAAGAAATATTGCTTATAAAAAATATGAACTCAATGTTTTTTTAACTCGATTGCTATTTGTTTTACCAATGCTCCTAATAGGTATTTGGTTTATAGTGAAATTCCGAAAAAATAAATATTGGCCATTATTCCTAGGTTTTGTATTGTACTCTTTTTACGCTTTCTTTTTCGGGCTACTGCCATACCTTCCTAGCTACGGTGGATACGTAAGGCACACAGTAGGAATTATTTTAAGCGTTTGTTTTGGGATATATTTTATTACCGTTATTCGCAAGTTTGTAGAAAGAAAAAAACAAGAATTAACAGCATCTCAAAAAGAAAGATCAAAAACTGTTAAAATTGATACGGCAGAAAAAGCCTTGGATAACCATATGTGCCCATCTTGCGGTAAAGACTTTATTCTTACTAAATGGGACAAATCAAATAATGGAAAACTGTCTAAAACAATGCTTATAGGATTAGCTACTAATTATTGCAGATTTTGCGGCTTAGAGTTATTTAAAAACTGTAAATCTTGTGATACGGAAAATTTTGCTCACTTACCTTTTTGTTCTAAATGTGGAGTAAATATAAATGATAAATAAGGATGCTATGTTAATTAGGTATAAAAAACCTTTTCACCAATACAGTTTTTTAAGTAGCATTTATAAGGTAAATGTTGCCCTTTACAACATTACCAGATTAAATTTATTTACAACCCTGCTTTATTATGGTTTACTAGTTAAAAGTAAATACCTTTGTAAAGTAATATTATAACAACCGTTTTAAATGATAATCTTAATTTTCATAATTGCTCACTGGTATCTTTCTTTATTCAGCCAAACATTTTTTCTGCATAGATATGCAGCGCACAAAATGTTTGATATGTCTAAGTTTTGGGAGAAAATGTTTTTCATTTTTACTTATATCACACAAGGATCATCTTATTTAAGTCCTTATGCATATGGAGTTATGCATCGCATGCACCATGCTTATGCAGATACGGAAAAAGATCCACACTCTCCTAAATACGATAAAAACTTGTTTTCAATGATGTGGAGAACAAAAGATGAATACACAGCTATTTTCAATAAAGAAAACAAAATTGAAGAGCAATTCACACTAGGTGTTCCTCAGTGGCAATCTTTTGAAAAAATTGCACACAGCTGGGTTTCTAGGCTATTATGGATTGCTGTCTACACATTATTTTATATCTATTTTGCTCATGCCTGGTGGGTGTTTTTATTTTTACCAATGCACTTTGTTATGGGGCCGCTTCATGGAGCAGTAATCAATTGGTTTGCACATAAGTACGGATATCGGAACTATAGTGTTTCAGATACTTCAGTTAATCTGCTACCCTTTGACTTTTTAATGTTTGGTGAAGGATACCATAATAACCATCATAAAGATGGTACACGCGTAAATTTTGGAGTTAAATGGCATGAAATTGACCCTGCATACCCTATCATTAAGTTTCTTAATTTGATAAGAGTAATTCGCCTTAAAAAAGCATAAATATTTGTCTGAACGGCATTCGAATAATTAATTTATATTATGAATGAATTTGATGACATAAGACCATATCAGGATGCAGAAGTTCCTGAAGTAATACAACGATTGTTAAAAAACGATGAATTCTTCAAGGCTGTTTTGGGATATAAATTTCCTCAATTAAAAAAAAAATTCCCAAGGTTTTTAGTTATAATAGCAAAGAAGTCTTTCAAAAAGAAATTAGAGAGAATTCGATCCATTGATGACGTACAAGAATTAATTGCCACATATGTTAAGAGAATTCTAAAAACTACTACTACTGGTCTTACTGAATCTAAGTTGAATGAATCCTCGCAGGAAACCTCTCACCTATTTATGAGTAATCACCGAGATATTGTAATGGATCCTGCTTTAATAAGCTATCTGCTGCATGGCTCTGTTCATGGTACGATTCAAATTGCGATTGGAGATAATTTGCTTAAAAAAGAATATGTCTCTGATCTTATGCGCTTAAACAAAAGCTTCATTGTAAAGCGATCTGCTCAAGGTAAAGATAAATTGCTGGCTTCAAAACAACTCTCTCAGTATATCCACTGCTCTATTGCTGAAGGTAATAATGTATGGATAGCGCAACGAGAAGGTAGAGCAAAAGATGGTATCGATAAAACCGATCCTGCAATTCTTAAAATGCTGCACATGGCGAATCGTGATCCCTTGCAAAAAACAACTTTAAAAGATTCCACAAATAAACTACATATTATACCAGTCTCTATTTCCTTTGAATATTATCCTTGCGCCGAAATGCAAGCGCGAGAAATGTTTGAAATTGAAAAAAACGGAGTATTTGAGAAAGACGAAGAAACCGATTTAAATAGTATTTCGAAAGGAATGAATGGCGAGAAAGGAGATATTCATTTGGGTTTTGGAAACGAAATTGTAGCCACCGATGATGACCCAACTATTATTGCTCTTCAAATTGATCGGCAAATAATTTTAAATTACAAACTACATCCTTCCAATTACATTGCCTACGAAAAATTGCAGTTGAAGGATCCATCTATTGGTTCTGCTTTATCTGCTGAAATTAAAATACCCAAGGAAAAACGACAGGAGTTCGAAGCTAAACTTCATCCAGTAGACGAAGAGTTAAAGGTATATTTTCTTCGGATTTATGCAAACCCTGTTATCAATCAGTTCCGACTTAAGGCCGAATTAGGTTAATTTTATAAGCATAGCTTTACCCTTATGCGACTCGATAAGTATATTTGGATTGTACGTTTATTTAAAACAAGATCTTTGGCTACTAAAGCCTGCCAAGCTGGTCAAGTCAAATTAAATCATGCCGTTTGTAAATCTTCAAAGGATATCAATCAGCACGATATTATATCCATACGATCAAACCCTATTTGGAAAACGTATACCGTTCTGGAAATTCCAAAATCTCGTGTTGGACCAAAATTGGTTGAGCAAAATCTTCAGGAAACAACATCAGTTGAAGATTTAGAATTACTACAAGTAGTTGAAGAACAAAATAGATTGAATAGATTTATCGGTCAAAAAGGTCGGCCGACAAAAAAACAACGACGAGATTTAGATAACTTTATTTAAGTTTTACTAATCCCTAAATTCTTTCTTATTCAGTCATTCTGCTCGATTCGAATTACCCGATTAGTTTTTTAGCAGCCTCCTTCCCGACCATAGTACCCAAAGCAACACCCATTCCACCTAGCCTAACCGCGCATAGTATGTTGTTATCTATCTCTTTTATAATAGGCTCTTTATTATCTCCGACCCCCATTATACCAGCCCAATGGTAATCTACTTCGTAATTGGTGTTTGGTAAAATTACATTTGATAAAATATCATTTAACGTATCAATTACCTGGCTTGTACATTCCATTTCTGTAGTGTTTTCTCCTTTAAAATCAAGGTTTCGTCCACCACCAAACAAAACTCTATTATGAATATTTCTAAAATAATAATACCCCTTGTCATAGTGAAATGTTCCTTTTAAAGGTAAATTCGGAATTGGTTTCGTAATTAGCACCTGCGCCCTTGCGGGCTCTACATCTTCATCTAAAAATTGTTTTGCAAAACCATTGGAACAAATAACTAGTTTTCCTGTTTTAATTTTTAAACCATTATTTATTTCCAGTACAACTCCTGATTCAGTTGAGCTATACTCAGTAACTTCAGCTCCATTAATAATATTTATGCCTTCTTTTCTTGCTAAATCAAGGTAAGCCTTCATCATTTTGCCGGTGTCAACCTGTCCCTCGTATTGATTTTTTATAATTCCTATAATCCCTTCAAATCCAAAATCTCTCTCTTCCTTCGAATAGACGGAGCCTCCAAATTCCTTCCGCAGCAAATCATTTAATTCACCCATTCGATCCAAACATGCTCCATACTCTTCTTTTTGCTCTGGCCTAAAAAGCTCAAACCCTCCATTAAGTTGAAAATCTATTGCTTCTTTTCCTAAAAGCTTAATAAGCGCATTCAATCCATTATTCCTATTTTCAATTAAACGCACTATCTCATCTAAACTTGTGTTTTGTAGGTCGTCTAAAACTTCTCCTAATGACCCAAAACAAGCAAAACCAGCATTTTTAGTGCTAGCACCCCAAGGAAGGATACCTCTTTCCAATATCAAAACCTTTAACGAAGGTGATGTTCTCTTTAAATGAATGGCTGTGGACAAGCCAGTTATCCCACTGCCTATTATTACGACATCATTGGCCCCAATTAATTCCTTGTTTTCCCAGTAACTAAAATTCATTGAGGAAAATTACAAATTTTATTCTCAGCACTCAATTGATAATGCTAACTAAATATGATTTAAAGGAGAACCGGAGAGTAAGCTACGTTGTTCTTTCTTAATCTAACTAATAAAGTACTCGAATTCACAGCGTATAAAAATAGGAATCAGCTCTTTGAATAATACTAGTTTTGGAGCACCTCTTCGTACTTTTTTTGGTCTTTAGTAAAACAAATACTTTTTGTACCTTGCGCCTATGTCTCTCAAAGGGTTTTTAATTCTCATTTTCTCACTCATCTCAATTGGATATAGCCATGGGCAAGAAACACAAGTTCTAGGAGGTTATAAGTTTATAGAGAACAAAAACCAATGGCCAGAACAGGTGCATTATCGCTCGGATATTCAAGGTGGATATCTATACCTTGAAAAGGATGGGTTTTTATTCAATTTATATGATGGTAAGGAATTCGATAGATACGTTCAAGCGCATTATGATAAATCTTTACCGAGAAACTTTGATAAACTATCGTGGCATAGTTATAAAGTCACATTTAGCAACTGTAATACTGAAGCAGTAGCGAAAGGTAGTTTAGAAACACCAGAATATTACAACTACTTTTTAGGAAATGACAAGAGCAAGTGGGCTTCTCGCGCAAAAGGTTTTCACAGAATAGAATACAAAGAGCTTTATCCAGGTGTTGATTTACACATGTATTCTAAAGTATTTAACCTGAAATATGACTTTGTTGTTAAGGCAAATGCAGATGCGAATCAAATTGAATTGAATTATGAGGGTGCTGACGATATTGCTATTAAGAATGAGAGGCTCCATATCTATACCCAAGTAAATCACATTATTGAAGACAAGCCTTATGCCTTCCAAATAATTGATGGGGAAAAGATTGAAGTCAAATGTAAATTTAAATTGAAAGGAACAACGGTAACTTTTGTATTCCCAAAAGGTTATAATCACAAGCACGACTTAATAATTGACCCTACTCTTATGTTTGCTACTTATTCAGGTTCTACAGCTAATAACTTTGGTTATACAGCCACTTTTGATTCAAAAGGTTTTCTGTATTCTGGTAGTTCTGCTTTTGGCACTGGCTACCCTATTATATTAGGTTCTTATGATGTTTCGTTTAACGGTGGTTCTGGATTATCTCCCGGCGTTGATATGGGAATCTCTAAATTTGATACTTCAGGTACATTCCTCTTGTATTCAACATTTATTGGTGGAAATAGTGATGAATTACCGCATAGTTTAATAGTTAATAGTTTTGATGAACTTTTTATTCTCGGAACAACAAGTTCGACAAATTTCCCTACTTCAACCGGTTGCTATGATTCCACTTTTAACGGAGGCACTCCAAATAACCTAACCAATGGCTTAGGGGTTAATTATATAAATGGATCTGACATTGTTGCCTGTAATTTAAGTTCCGATGGAGCAACCCTAATTGCTTCTACATATATTGGTGGTTCTGCTAATGATGGATTAAACTCAACATCTGCTACACCTTCATTAAACAGATTGCGGTATAACTATGCGGATGAAATTAGAGGAGAGATTGATATAGATCAAAACAACAATATTTACATTGTCAGCTGCACACGGAGTAATGATTTTCCTATAGTAGGGAACAGCTTTCAACAAACCTATGGTGGCGGCCCAGAAGATGGATGTATTATTAAATTAGACAATAGCCTTCAAAATATTGTTTGGAGTAGTTATCTGGGTGGTGAATTACACGATGCGGCCTACTCTCTTTCACTGGATAGTAATGATGATATATACATTACTGGAGGAACAGAATCTTTGCTTTTCCCATACACATCAACCGTTTTAGACACTGTTTACAGCGGTGGTAGAGCGGATGGATTTATTACACATATAACAGCAGATGGACAACAAATAATAAATTCAACTTATTTTGGTTCTATTGAGTATGACCAATCTTATTTCGTGGAATTGGACAATAATAACAACGTATATGTTCTTGGTCAAACAGAAGTTCAAGATTCTACATTTATTCATAATGCACTATTCTTTAATTATGGTAGTGGTCAATTTGTAAGTAAAATTACACCGGAATTAGACTCCCTCATCTACTCCACCGTTTTTGGAAATGGAAATGGAATTAGCATTTCACCAATAGCTTTCCTAGTGGATCTTTGTAATAAAATGTATTTATCGGGATGGGGTGGCGCTGTAAACAACCTAAGTACATTAGATAATAACGCAGGCTATACAACTGGAATGCCCACAACATTTGATGCATATCAGCCAACTACTGATGGAAGTGATCATTATGTAATGGTTTTAGAAGATGATGTTTCAAACATTGTATACGGCACATTCTTTGGCGGACCAAACAGTGCAGAACATGTTGATGGTGGAACCAGTAGATTTGACCGCAAAGGAAAAGTATACCAAGCAATGTGCTCGGGATGTGGCGGAAACTCTGACATGCCTATTTACCCTGCCAATGCAGTATCTCCAACAAATAACAACAGCTGTAATTTAGGAGTGTTTAAAATGGATTTTGATTTACCTGTGGTAGTAGCAGACTTTGAAACTCCTCCAATTGGCTGTGCTCCTTATACCTACACATTTATAAATACAAGTTTGAGCCAAAACTACACATCATGGGGCTGGGATTTTGGTGATGGAATAGGTACGAGTAATCAATTAAATCCAACCTATACCTACACTGAGTCAGGATCCTATACCATTACATTGGTTGTTAACGACACAGCAACTTGTAACTTTGGTGATACCATTCAAAAAGATATTTTGATAATGGGAGATACAGTATATTCACTTGGTGATATTGCTATCTGTCCAGGGCAATCACAACAATTGGGAATTTTGCCAAATTCTGACCCTACGATTACATATTCTTGGTTTCCAACTGCAGGCTTAAGTGATACGACCATCTCGAATCCATTTGCTATGCCAATTTCAACTACCAATTATGCTTTACTAATTTCGAATGGAATTTGTACTGATACTATTTTTCAAAACATCTTAGTAAACACTCCTCAATTAGCTATTTCAAATGATACAGCGGTTTGCACTGATTTCTCTTCCGTCACCTTTTCTGCGAATTCCTTTGGAACGAGTTCAGACTATATATGGTCGTCAAGTAATCAGTTTAATGACACACTCAACTCCCCTATTGCGTCCAACACAATAACAGTTAGCCCTTCATTTACTTCAACGTATTTTGTGCAAGTAAACAACAATGGGTGCTATTTAAGTGACTCTGTTATTCTTACGATTTCCGGCAGCTCTACTTCAATCATTGGAGATCAAGGTATTTGCATTGGAGATTCTATCTTTTTAGTAGTTACTAATCTAAATCCTTTGGATACACTCACTTATGACTGGAGCCCTGATAATAGCATCCTATCCGGAGATGGCACAAATATCGTTTGGGTTAACCCAACTGTAACTACAACTTATTTTGTTACATCTGTAACGGAAAATGGATGTGTAATTAATAATGCGGTAAATGTAAATGTGGATAATCTGCCAAATCTTACTACAGATGCATGGGCGAATAATGACACTATCTTTGAAGGAGGTTTTACACAATTAAACGTAACTCCTAATGGTTATGCCTATAATTGGATACCATCTGAATATTTAAATGATCCAAATACACAATTTCCAAATGCATCACCTCCAGTGACAACTACATATATAGTCACTATTAATGGAAATGGTTGTTTTAAAACAGATACTGTAATCGTTTATGTTACTGAAATAATATGTGATGAGCCTTACATTTTTGTTCCGAATGCCTTTACTCCAAATGGTGATGGAATAAACGACGTTCTATACGTTCGTGCACACCCAACTTCCGAAATCGTGTTTAGAGTTTATGATAGATGGGGTGAATTAGTTTTCGAAACTTTTGATGAAACAATTGGTTGGAATGGAATATTTAAAGGAAAAGAATCCGATCCAGCAGTATTTGATTATTATCTAGAAGTACTCTGTCCAGGTGCTGAAAAGTTTTTCAAAAAAGGAAACGTTACCTTAATTCGATAGGTTGA
>CAWUXI010000098.1:0-5918 GCA_963926405.1 uncultured Flavobacteriales bacterium | reverse complement strand
GGGAGAATTAATTTTTGAAACTTCTCTCGCATCTCAAGGATGGGATGGAAAATATAAAGGTCTTATGTCCCAACAAGATGTTTATGTCTGGAAAGTAATTTGTATAGATGCTTCTTCAAAGCAATCACATGAATACATTGGACATGTAACTTTATTAAAATAATTTAATTTGCAACGAGTGATAATTGTAGCTAGTGCCGAATCATTTAATAACGCTTCATCCTCCATATAAGGGTTTGAAAGGCTTTTAAGATAAAGCGTAAGGTTGTCAGCGGAATAAATTCAATCACCTTATTATATCATTTCTTTTATAAGGAAAAAAACGAATTGGTTACTGCGCTAAAACTCAAACCTCACTTGTGCTCGAATTTCGGTCTTTGTATTTCCAATAATTTCACTCTGCCCACTGCCAATTACATTTACATTGTTATAATACCATTGGCTCCAGCGCAACCAAACATCTATGCCTCTTCTAACCTTATATCGAGCGGTTAAATAAGTTCTAGTTCCTCTATTGGAATAAGCTGGTATGTTAAAGAAGTATAGTACGTCATTTTCGTAACTGTAGATTCTTGAATTATAAGAATCGGTATCAAACAATGCATACCGAAAGGAAAAAGAAAGTGGACTTGATTTAGGCTGATACATTACATCCTGGTAAATTATAAATCCTTGTTCTCTATCGTTCTCACCTCTTCTGTATGTAGTGTATTCAATTCGATTTCGAAGTCGAACAGATTCAGATATTTTGTAAATAATATTGTAACGGATGTTCCACTGATCAACCCTTACTGCAAAATCGATATCGTCTAAATCTTCTGTTGTGTTTTTTGGTTTGTTTCGATTTCTAATTCTAACATACATATCTAAATCTCTACTAGGTTTGTACCTGGTTTGCAGAATGTAATCTGCTCCTCCAGTATTTGGTTGATCGGTTTGAAACCGCATCCAAGGAAAAGTAAATTGATCTGCATAAGCAGTCACTATCCAATATTTTGTTGGCTTTGCTTCTATGCCGATAAAAACACCCTTTTCATTTACATTTCTGCTGCTTTCAGCAAAGGCAGTGCTAAGTAATGATTGGTAATCTTTTTCATAATTTCGATACAATACAGACAATGCCAATTTAGGGTCTAAAGAGGCTAGCATTCCATGCAGCTGGGCCATACCTCCATTTGCGCTTCGAGAAACTTCTCCAAAGAAGTTAAAGTTTTGATGCAAGAGACTATAATCGGCACCCATGACAGTGTTTTGGTTGCTATTAAAATCAAACTGATTGTAGTACTGCAAAGTTCTTTCTAAATTTCCGCCATATATAGAATGCGCTCCCGTCAAGCCAACACTTAATTTTCTAGTGACAAAACGAGCATGCCCTCCCATATGCGTTTCTTCAATAGCGTCTTTATCCTCTAATTCACTAACTGTAGTGTGAAAACCTGTTGCTTGGAAAGATGTGATGCTAGGCCCATCAATTGTGGTAAGCGTATCCTCATGATTAATGTTTGCGTCAATCTTTTTCCTCGACCCAAAGGCAGTAAATTCAAATTTACCTAATCCAACCGTAGCGGCAGCACCTCTTAAAAACAGATTTTCATCTACCGAAGCATAGGGTCTAATTCCTAAGGCATTTTTTTTTGTAGACATAATATTCGTTGACTTTCCAAAAGCCAACCCAGACCAAAATGTTAATCCTTGACCAAATTGAACATGGTAGTCTCCTACTGCTAAGGCTTTTATTTTTCCAATATTTTTAATGTAGAAGTGAGCAGAATAATAGTCAAACCCTTTTCTCGACTTTATGCCAAATAATTCGTCTGCTTTCTTATTGCCAAGAAACGATTCACCGGCGTCTTTTTCCATGGTAAATCCAATACTTAAATTAGTTAAGAACTTAAACCGGTAACGCATGTATAATTTGTCTTGAGAACCCAATGTTCGGCTGTTGGGGCTCGCTTTCCATGCAGAATCAGCAGCAGTTTCAGAGCCATATAATTCAGTCAACCGATCTTGGTCGTAGAATCCATCCTGCTCTTCCAGAACACGAGAATAGCGAATGAAAATTTCATTTGTAGCACTTTTAAACATATCATCTATAGAAATATGAGGAGAATAAAACTCAGTATTAACTGCAACAAAAGGCATAACATTCCTTATTGTTTGTGGGTCAAATCCATCGATGGATTGTAGTTCATAAATAGCCATTAATTTACCATTTTTCTCAATATGAGTCAGTAAATTGTCAATTTGAAAGTCGGATAATAACCTTATTTGCTGTAAGTCACTTTTTATTTCTTGATGATTTAAGTTTATTGGCCTGTCATAGAAAATACTAAGTAAATCAAATAATGTTGTATAATCCGCGTCTTCGGATTCAGAATTTTCGGCAATCATTTCGATACTTTGTTCGATAACAAAACTCTTTTGCGCTTCATATTCTAATTTGTGTCCTTGCTGAGAAAGGATATTATTTCCAAAAAGAAAGCAAATACACAAGAGCAATATTTGAAAAAAATTCGTCATTAATTCTTTTCAAAAACATAGGTCAATGAAACTTCTGGAATGAACCCTAAAACTTGATGATAGGAAGAGGCAAGGTCAAGTTTTAATCCCTTGTGATAAACCCCGACACCAAAAGTAGCAGCAGTGGGACCAGCTCCAATACCACCTCTTAAATATATTTTGTCATTGGCTTTGTATTCAATTCCTGCTTTAAAGTTGGCAGCAAAATCAATGTCTTTTTCTGCCTCAAGTGTAATAAATACTTTGTCAGAAAAAGTGTAAGCCATTCCAAGTCGCATAATTGTAGGAATTCTTTCATCGTTAAAGTCGTTTAGTTTTGCTTGTGTTGGATTAAATAGATGCAATCCTAATTCTAATTTAGAGGTTAGTTTTGCCTGCAGTCCCATTTCGGCAGAAAGGACCGATGCTGATCCATAACTGTTTCCTATACGCGTATTGTGATAATTAATTTGAACCCCACCTGTAATTCGGGAACTAAACCGTAAGCCATATGCTAACCCAAGTTTGCTTTCTCCATATTGCGAATAACCAAAATTGGTAAATGACAGAGCCAAAGCACCCGACTTTACCGGATGAGCATAAGCAAATCCTATATAATTCATTTCTTTAACGAGAAATCTGTTTTGAGCAAACACACCTGCTTCTGCTTTCGTTAACCATCCAAGTCCAGCTTGATTATGGTGAGAACTCCATACATCACTTAGTGTAACTGAAGCATGTCCCATCCCTGCTGATCTTCCCCCAAAGTGAATGTTGTCATTTCCAGCAAAAATAAAAGTTGGAAAATACATTAATAACAATAAAAACTTTTTCATGAATTACAATTGTTGCGTAATAATAGCTTCTAATGTAGTTAGAATATTTCTAAAAATGGTGTTGCATTATACGGATATGATAAAATGACTATATAAACTTACGAAATAGCAAATCGACAATACTTAATCGTTCTTCCTTCTTCAATCCATTTTTGTTCGTAAAAGGTGCGGATATTCATTAAATCTTTTGTTGCTTGATCCGTTCGGTTCATAAACTCATTGTATACATCCCATGATGTCTCTTGTTTATCGTATTTATATTCCTGTATTTGTTCAAGCGTATATTCAAAAAGTAAATCACTGTCACATTTCAGGTTGATTGTTCCTTTAGGTTTAAGAAGTTGTAAGTAACGAGCTATAAAGAGTGGTGATGTTAATCTTTTTCTAGGTTTTTTAGGTTGTGGATCTGAAAAGGTTAACCAGATTTCAGAAACTTCAGCTTCTCCAAATAATTTTTCTATAAAGTCAACTTTGGACCTTAAAAAAGCAGTGTTGTTTATGCCTGCCTCTATTGATGTTTTAGCTCCTTTCCACATCCTAGAGCCTTTAATGTCAACTCCGATAAAGTTTTTATCAGGAAACATTTTAGCCATTCCAACTGTATATTCTCCTTTTCCACAACCTAATTCTAAAACAATTGGGTTTTCATTTTTAAAATGTTTTTTATGCCAATTGCCTTTTAGAGAGAAACCATTTAGAACTTCATC
The DNA here is from genome assembly GCA_963926405.1 of uncultured Flavobacteriales bacterium. Classification (GTDB taxonomy): domain Bacteria; phylum Bacteroidota; class Bacteroidia; order Flavobacteriales_D; family Parvicellaceae; genus CALSMU01. The sequence continues at coordinate 1,876 of CAWUXI010000098.1, read as the reverse complement.
CATTGATGGTTGAATAACATTGTCAAATGTTTCTATCTCCGCGAATCGTTTTAGCTTATCTTTTCCCATTTAATAATATCTGTTTATAAAGCTTGAGTCATAATGTTAATGATTGAGGCGAGCGATAGTTCAAAAAAGCGCAATTTACATTGGTAAATGAGCATTTTTTGTGCTGAGCAGAACGAAAATATTGGACATTATGGGCAGGCTCTTATTTGTCAAACTTTCCAGTCGGTTGGATAACCTTCATCTTCTCTCCAAAAAACTCAGCAAAATCCCTCATAGCCATAGCCATTTGGTCTTCATTTGTTGCTTTTTCAAAAGTTTCAACCATGGTAATATAGGTTTGGAAAAAGAATTTACTCATTTCTTCAACAGACATATCTTTAGTCCAAAGGTCAATGTTCATAGTGTTCATGTCCTTGCTGTCCCAAAGGGAAAGCAACATTGCTTTGGCATTTTTAGTTCCATCAAGGTCGGTTGAATTCCATGTTATTTTCTCAGGGACTTTGTTTGCGTCTAAGTCCACGGTAATATTAATGTTGTTTTGTTTACTCATTTGGATCGTATGATGTTAATATTTTTCTATGATTTGTTTCAGCAAGCAAATCTACTACACTTACACCAGTATTTTCTACATAATCTTTAACCATTTGCCACCCTATCCAAATTCCAACCATAGACGGTGATTCTTCTGGAAGCCCTTTTGTGAAAGGTCCATTAGTAGTAAACTGAGCAATCTTCTTTTTGTCTTTGGAATAAAGTAATTCTTCATTTATTAATATTTCCCAAATATTCAGTTCATTTGTTTTACACCAGGTTATTTCTTCTTCGGTATATCCCATTTTAATTGCATCACTTTTATTAGGTAGAATGGCATCCATTAAGTACATGATTTTGCCTGAAGATATTATTTCGGCTAAGAAATTGTGATTGTCCTCCTCGAAAAACCGATTAAAAAGCCAATATTTGATACCATCCGCAACTAAAAATTTTGAATCCATTTTATCTTTAATAAATTGCGGTAACGATGCGGTTGGAATGCTTTTTACAATTTCATTGTCAGTGCCTAAGTACATGTCTAGTCCTATTCCTAATTGATTTCCAAGTGGAAATGCATTCGCATTAAAGTTAGAGTAAAATGTTATGATTTCTGGAATTGTACTATCTGGGAAATAGTATTTATAATGCTTGTAAGCTTCTATGAATTCAGTTTCGTAAGCACTAAAGTCATTAAATTTTGTGTCAATTTCAAGGTAAAAATTTTGCATGTCTTTGTTTTCCATGAATTTTTCTAAATATGTTGATGCCATGGGGTCATTAACCGAACCTTCTCCTAGCATACTTTCAAAAAACAATTGATACAAAGCCCCATATTTTTCTAGTAAATAATGATGGTTTTCTTTACTGCTATTGGATTCTGGGCGGAATAGTTCTTGTTCCATTCTTTCTACCTTTATTTCTACCTCAATTGACGATGTGTCAACATTAAGAGGATCGGATGCGCAGCTAAATAGAATTAGCGTTAATAGAGGTGTTAATAGTATCTTGTTTAGCATAAAGCTTGTTTTGTGGTGCAAATTAGTACAATTTATAACGATAGAAGGTACTTCTGTATCAATCTTAAGCGTATGAAATTAAAAATTGATTATGTTTGTAATAAGATAATTAAGAAATAATTATGAAAAAGATAATAACCGTGTTAATGTTATTGGGGTTAATCCTTAATGCTAATGCACAAGGTAATGACAAAGACTTTCGCTTTGGCTTAAAAATAGAACCTTCTTTCAATTGGTTAAAACCGGATAAACCTGGTAAATTTGAGTCAGGAGGAATAAAGATGGGATTTGGAATCGGTGCAATGACTGATTTTAAA
>CAWUXI010000097.1:0-12239 GCA_963926405.1 uncultured Flavobacteriales bacterium | reverse complement strand
GTGCTTTTTTATCGCTCTTACCCATCTTGGACCTCCTGAAACCCTATTAGTAACTCCTAATGAATTATCCTATTATTCTTTTAACGCAGACCTATTCTTTTCTGGGCATGTTGGCACTCCATTTTTTTATGCCTTATTAACCAGTGTAAAAAGTGTAAAATGGACTGCAATAACCTACTCTATTCTAATGGTTTTTATTGTTCTAATGTCTCATGGTCATTATAGCATAGATATTTTTGCCTCATTTTTTATTGCACACTCTTTATCTGTTTTAATGCTTAAACTAAAACCACAATTTATTGATTAATGAGTTTTCGCTATACATATCTCATACTATTTTTAAGCACTTTTAATTTAGGCTTTTCACAGGATAAACTAGAAGAATTAAAACCAATCATCGAAAACTATTTGGAAACTGATTTAGATTCTGCAGAAAAATACAGCGAAGAACTATTGCGTTCAGGCTACTCTAGTCTAAACAAGGAAGAAGAACATCATGGATTAAATTATCTCGCTCACATTGAATACCGAAGAGGAAATAGATTGGATGCTCTAGAATTTTTTATGGAATCTTTACAAATTAGATATAAACATGGAAAAATAACAGAAACTGCAAACACACTCAATTGGATAGGTCGAATTCATCATGAACAAACAGATTACGATAAGGCTTTAGAATATTACTTTTTATCGCTTCAAAAATTACAAGAAGATCCTGATTCTTCTTATTTACTCCCAACGCTTAATAACATTACCTACCTATATCTAGATATTGGTGAGCATGAAAAAATGCTTGAATATAATAATCAAGCACTTATTATTAGTCAGCAAACAAAAGATGATTTAGAATATGCAAATGCTTGTAACCTAAGAGGTATCTATTTTCAAAACCTCCAAACCCTTGACTCTGCAGAAATCTATTATAAAAAAGCCCTCGCTTTCTATTCCGAAATTGATTTTACACATAAAATTGCTCATCAATATAATAACTTGGGAATCATATATTTCTTAAATGGGAACCTGAAAGATTCATATAGCAACTTTTTATATGCTATGAAATTACGTGAAGAACTAGGAGACACAGTTACCTATTCAGAAAGCTTAAGAAATCTAGGTGATTATTTCCTATACACTGAATGCTACGACAGCTCTTTGTTTTACTACAACAATAGCTTACGCTTAGCAAAGTCAATAAACTCAAAATCGGATATTAAAGAAATTTATGAAAGTCTTTCTGAATTACATTATGATATAAAAGATTATAAAAAAGCGTATGAATTTCATTTACAATACTCAGAGCTTCAAGAAGATATTTTCTCTATAAACCAATTTGACAAATTGCATGAAATGGAAGCTAAATTCCAATTTCAAAACCAGAGAGAACAGTTAGAAATTATTATGGAGAGTAACAAAAAGCTTCTCGAACTAAATGAAACATTGAAGCTCCAAAAAGAAAGCTCAAACCATAAATTCTTTAGTCTTGGAATTCTAGGGCTAGCATTAATGAGCTTTATTATTTTTCTAATAAAAAATAAAAGCAATCGGTAGATTACAAATTTATTAATACATTAAACTAATTAATCTCACTAATTTTAAAAACATGCATGAAAAAGCTGTTAATACATAAGGATGCTAAAGCTGTATGTTGGATAAAGTAATAAAAGAATATCCTACACCTGAGGAAGCTTTAAAAATAGATATGGAATAGATGATGAAAGAAGCACAACGCTGTTTCTAAGCAAAACTTGATTACACCTTCTTGACTCCTTTGGTTGAGAAGCTTTACTTCTACCCCTCCAAAGCAACTACCTCCTGAACTTCTGGCATGTGTGTTTTTAATAAACTTTCAATTCCACCTTTTAATGTAGCTGTAGATGAAGGGCATCCGCTACAAGCTCCTTTTAAAACTACAGTAACAGTTCCAGTTACTTCATCAAATGACTGAAAATCTATTGCGCCTCCATCACTTTCAACCGCTGGACGAACAAACTCTTCCAATAATTCAAATATTTTCTTATCCGTATCGGTTACTATCCGTGGTGCAGAACTTATGGTTTCTTTATTTCCTTCTTGCGTTACTTCAACCTCTCTCTCTTCAAGAGCATTTTCAATAATAACCTCATTGTTTTGTAACCAATCCAAAACGAATGCTTTTAATTCTTCGGAAACATATTCCCATTGCAAGGCGTCTGTTTTTGTAATTGCGATAAAATTAGAAGCAATAAAAACACCACTTACAAATGGAAAATTAAATAACGCTTCAGCTAAGCGCGAGCTACCTTTAGCTTCTTGTTGATTAACATATTCTGCAGTATTTCCATCAGATACCAGCATAACATCAGCGACAAACTTCATCGTTGCTGGATTTGGAGTACTTTCAGCATACATTGTAACAGGCCTTTTCATAATTTTAATTTTGTTGTGATGTAAAACTAGTTACTTTTGATTCGAAAGAAAAACCTATGGCACTAATAAAACAAATAAATGACAAAATTCCTCAATTTGGAGAGAATTGCTACTTAGCTGAAAATGCAACAATTATTGGAGATCTATTATGTGGGGACGATTGCAGCTTTTGGTTTAATGCAGTGGTCAGGGCTGATGTCAATTATATTAAAATGGGAAACAAGGTCAATGTACAAGATGGAGCAATTGTTCATTGTACCTACAAAAAACATCCCACCACCATTGGAAGTAACGTTTCAATAGGACACAATGCAATCGTCCATGGGTGCACCATTAAAGACAACGTCCTTATTGGAATGGGAGCAATTGTAATGGACAATTGTATTGTAGAAAGCAACTCAATCATTGCAGCCGGAGCAGTGTTAACTCAAGGGACTCATGTTGAATCTGGATGCATTTATGCTGGTACTCCAGCTAAGAAAATCAAGGATGTGGACCAAGCATTATTTGAAGGAGAAATTATGCGAATTGCAGATAATTATTTGAAGTATTCGAGCTGGTATAAATAAAGTGTACCGATTCTATAATTGTAGCATTATCTATTTATAAGATTAACTATAACCCTTATAAAATAGAATTATGAAAAATTTACTGCCAATATTAATAAACTTAAGTTTTGCCATTACATTAACAGCATGTGAATCTTCAATAAAAATAAATCCTGGAACAGACTCAGAAACCATTACAGGATTAAATCCAGAAACAAATCCGGCAACAAATCCAGTATTAGATAGTCTAAAGCCTCTAGAAAAAGCTGTATTACAAGCAGAACTTCAAACCCAACTATATTGTACATATGACGGAGCCTATAGAGGAATGAATTATCCCGGAGGTGATATAGAAAGAAGTAGAGGTGTTTGTACGGATGTCCTTATTAGATCACTTCGTGCAGCAGATATTGATCTTCAACAATTAATCCATCAAGAGATGAAACGTGATTTAACACCTTATTATGCTAGGTACCATACTAAATCTATTGATAGGAATATAGATCATAGAAGAACTCAAAATATACAAACTTATTTAACTAGCATAGGTGCTAAATTAGATATTAGCAATATGAATCCTGAAGATTTTAAAATAGGAGATATAATATTTTGGGATATTGCAGCTGGACACACCGGAATAGTAGTTGAAAGCATGAATGATAACAAAACAACGCATTTAGTTGTTCATAATATAGGTAGAGGCCCTGAATATGAAGATCTATTAACCTATTGGCCACCAATAGAAGCTTATAGATTACAAGAGGTCACGATTAAAAAAATGCAGTCAGCTTGTTCTTACAAACATGATTTTAAATCTGACCCCTATTTTACAAATTATTATAGAAAAGAATGAAGAAAAAACAACTCACTTGCAAGACACCGCTTTAGATTAAAAATCAGCATTACAATGATTTCAAAAGTAGAGAAAAGTTTAAAATATCTGTTATAGAAAATGTTCCAATGATAACATGCTTGAAAAATGACGTTGGGTTTCGACATATTACCCATTATCATAAAGAATAAATAGTGAATTTATAAAAAAGAAAATAATACATTTTGTTAAATCTGTAACTTTGCGCCTGCAATGGACGAATTTTTCACCACCATACAAACAGAATACTTAACCATAATGGTATTGTTTGTTACAGGAACTATTTCGTTTGCTATCTCAACAGTCGGTGGTGGAGGTGGATCTCTCATGAACATTCCTATCGTAAGTTTAATGATTGGGGCTCCAGCTGCAGCTCCAATTATTAATCTTGGAGCCTTAATTGGCCGTCCAGCTCGTTTGATTCTATTTTGGAAGAATATAAATTGGAAGATTGTTCTCTATTCCACTCCCGCTTCAATGGTAGGAGCCATTATAGGTGGATTTCTTTTTATCAACATAGAACTGCAATGGTTTCAGATTTTCATTGGCTTATTTTTGATTAGTACAATATTTCAATATCGATTTGGAAAAAAATCTAAATCTTTTAAAATGACTTACATTGGATTTATTCCTCTTGGTTTTGTAGTAGCAGCTCTAGGAACTATAATTGGAGCAATGGGACCTGTTCTTAACCCGTTTTATTTAAATGCTGGAATTGAAAAAGAAGAGATGATTGCAACCAAAGCTGCTAACTCCTTTTTCACAGGTGTTATGCAAATTAGTACCTATAGTTATTTAGGTAGTCTAATGGGTGATCGATGGGCCTATGGTTTAGCAATAGGAACTGGAGCTACAATTGGCAACATCATTGGAAAATCCTTCTTAAAGCGTATAAGTAAAAGGGACTTTAGGATTTGGGTTATAGTGATAATGGTGATTAGCGGAATATCAATGATTACCAATCAGTTAGCATCCATATCAACCTAACTATAATTTTCAAAAAAAGAAAAGAATTTGACGCTATTTATCTTTAAACCTTTAAAATGATGGACAACTGATCATCCTGTAAGTTTTCCTTTTGGGCTTACAAGCAAAATCAAATCCAAGCGATACTTCATGAGAACCACCTGAACCTAAAGATAATTTTGAAACTGTTATATCGTAGGAGTATCCAACTTTTACATATTCAGATTCTAAACCCACGGCAACAATAAAAGCATCCTTATTCCTATACCAAACACCACATGTCAATGAACTTTTCTTAACATATAGACCCATATTCAATTGCTGAAATGTTCCTTGTTGTGTAAAAATTATATTAGGAGAAATAAAATCATCAACCTTTGAATATCTTCCCTTTCCTCCTTCCAAAGGCAAAACAGCACCTGCATGAGCTGTATATCTTCGCGGTAATGGAACATCTATACTGCTCATTAATGATTCATTTGGCTCAGTTAGGTGGTGCGTAGCAAATCCAAAGAAAAGCTTTTCTGTATAACCAATAATCCCAGCTGAAAAATCAACACCACTAGAGGTTCCTCCTCTTGATAAGTCATTAGTTGGGTAGACAAACCCTCTTCGTGGATCAATCATATCGCCAAACGTTAACTTATTCCAGTCTAGTGATTTTTGGAAATAAGTAGCTTCAAGACCAAAGTTAATGGACAACTGTCGGGTAATTGCTTGGTTGTAAGCATACACAGCACTAACTCTTGTTGTTTTTAGTGTTTTCGCGGCATTATCCGTTAAAATAATTATCCCTAATCCCCCAAATAAACTTTCTACTTTTTGATCATAAGCAGCAGTTTTGGTGACAAAGTTTCCTGAGATATTAGGCCATTCGTTTCTGTAATTTAAAGCAAAACGAGGGCAAACTCTAGAACCAGCAAAAGCTGGATTCAAATATATTGGATTTGAATAAAACTGTGTAAATATTGGATCTTGGCCAAAAGTTGTTTTATCTCCTCCCGCCATCATCAATAGCCAAAGAATCCAAATTAATATTCTATTAGTTTTCATCATAACCCTAAACATCAAAACACTCCAGGTTTTTTATCACTATTCCAGATTCTAATCTAAAAATATAAATAATGCATTAATACGTTTACTGAAAAGAATAGTTATAAAAACGATTGATTTTTTATGTTCATCTACTATTATTAGATTTTTAACCAAATGATTTTTACTTTTGTCTAAATACAGATCTACTATTTATCAAAAAAACAACGAATATACAATGAAAGATATTACTAGAATTTTCGATGTCCCTTATTATCAATTAAACAATTTTCCGCAAGATGTTTCTATCGCAGGGAAAGATACAGGGAAATGGGTTACTTACTCTACCCAAGAATATGTAGATCAAGCAAATTTGATAAGCAAAGGCCTTTTAAAAATGGGAATTAAGCCTGGAGATAAAATCGCCTTGATATCTAATAATAGGCCTGAATGGAACATTATGGATATTGGGATTTTACAAGTTGGTGCTATTGACGTACCGGTTTACCCTACTATTTCAGAAGATGACTACAAATTTATTTTTAATGATGCAGAAATTAAATTATGTATTGTTTCTGATGCTGATTTATTCAAGAAAATTCAAAACATTAAAAGCTCCGTTCCTACTCTTGGAGAAATCTATACATTCAATAAAGTTGATGGAGCTAAACATTGGACAGAAATTCTTGAAAATGGGAAAGACGGAAGTGATGCCGAAGTCCAAAAGTTAAAAGACGGAATAGAAGCAACAGATTTAGCTACGCTAATTTATACATCGGGAACAACCGGAACACCTAAGGGAGTGATGCTTTCTCATCAAAACTTGGTTGAAAATGCGAAAGGAAGTTTCCCTAGATTACCCGTTACAAGGGACTCAATAGGATTGAGCTTTTTACCTATTTGCCACGTTTACGAAAGGATGATTACTTATTTATATCAAATCTCTGGTGTTTCGCTTTATTACGCTGAATCCATAGATACATTAGTAGATAATATTGCGGAACTAAAACCACACGTTTTTACTGCCGTTCCTAGATTATTGGAAAAAGTATATGACAGTGTAATTACTAAAGGAACAGCTGATGGTGGTGTCAAAGCTAAAATATTTTCATGGGCAATTGGATTAACAGACACCTATGAATACGGAAAACACCCAAGTTTCCAAAGAAAGATTGCAGACAAGCTAGTTTACAGTAAAATTAGGGAAAAACTAGGCGGAAGAATTTTAGCAATAGCTTCTGGCGCAGCTGCTCTTCAGCCAAGATTAGCTCGTTTTTATCATGCCATTGGTATTCCTGTATTTGAAGGATATGGCCTTACCGAAACATCCCCTGTTGTTTCGGTAAACTCTTTTGCTACTGGAGTGCAATTTGGATCAGTTGGTAAAAAACTGGATAACGTTGAAATTAAAATTGCGGAAGATGGTGAGATTTGCACCATGGGACCTTGCTTAATGATGGGCTACTACAAACGTCAAGATTTAACAGACGAAGTTATTGATAAGGACGGCTGGTTTCATACTGGGGATATCGGAACCCTATCGGACGACGGATATTTAAAAATAACGGACAGAAAGAAAGAAATATTTAAAACATCTGGAGGGAAATACATTGCCCCACAAGTGATGGAAAATAAATTCAAAGAATCTAGATTCATTGAGCAAATAATGGTTATTGGTGAAGGACAGAAAATGCCTGCTGCTTTTATTGTTCCTGCATTTGAGTTTGTAACTAATTGGGGAAAGGGAAAAGGCATTGCGCTAAATTCAAATCAAGAATTAATTGAAAACCCAAAAGTAATTGCTAGAATTCAAGAAGAAATTGAAAAATACAACGCAAGTTTTGGGAATTGGGAACAAATCAAGAAATTTGAATTACTTCCTGCTGAATTTACAGTTCAAACGGGAGAATTAACTCCAACTCTTAAATTTAAAAGAAAAATAATTATGGAGAATTATAAATCTACATTCGAAAAGATTTACAATTAAACCCGATTTAAATTGAATATAAAAAGGCGTTGTTCATAAGGTTCAACGCTTTTTTTATGTTTACTCAATTCAAAAACTACCTTTGCACTCATGAATTACTTATCAGTTGAAAACATTAGCAAAAATTACGCGGAAAAAATTCTTTTCGAAAAAATCTCTTTTGGACTAGACAAAGGACAAAAGATTGCCTTGGTTGCTAAAAATGGTTCTGGTAAATCTACACTATTAAACTGCTTAACAGGAAAAGATGTTCCTGATGAAGGCTCAATTGTTTATCGAAAGGAAATTACTGTTGGTTTTTTAGAACAAGATCAAAAATTTGACACTACTAAAACTGTTATTGAAACTATTTATGATACAGACAATGAAAAAATAAAGCTCTCAAAAGAATATGAGGAGCTTCTCACGCAACCTGAGAAGGCAGATAGAATGCAAGATGTTTTTGAAAAACTGAGCGAATTAGATGCATGGGGTGTTCAAAGTTCCATAGATGAGGTTCTATCAAAATTAAAATTAGAAGACCATAATCAAACCGTTGGAAACATGTCTGGTGGACAAAAAAGAAGATTAGCTATGGCTAAAATCTTCATCGAAGACCCAGATATTATTATTTTAGATGAGCCAACTAATCATCTTGACCTAGACATGATTGAGTGGTTAGAAAAATTTTTAGCTGCTAAAAACATTACACTTTTCATGGTAACACACGATCGTTACTTTTTAGAAAGAGTCTGTGATGAAATTCTTGAATTAGATGGTGGCGATCTGCATCGCTACAAAGGAAATTATTCCTACTACTTAGATAAAAGAGCTGAAAGGTATGCGAATACGCAAGCCAACATTGACAAAGCAAAAAACCTTTTCAGAAAGGAATTAGATTGGATGAGACGCCAACCTAAGGCTAGGGGAACAAAATCGAAAGCTAGAATCAGTGACTTTTATGAAACCGAAAAAATAGCAAAGACCAACATAAAAGAAGACCAAGTTGAAATTGAGGTAAGCATGGAAAGACTAGGTAATAAAGTCCTTGAAATGCACAAGGTCTCAAAGGCTTATGGTGATAAAATCATATTAGACAAATTTGACTATATTTTTAAACGGAAAGAACGTGTTGGTCTTGTAGGAGCGAACGGATCAGGGAAATCTACTTTTTTAAATATTATAACTGAAAAAGAACCTGTAGATAGTGGGAAAGTTGTTATTGGAGAGACGATTAGATATGGTTATTACACCCAAAAAGGATTAGTTTTAAAGGAGGATAAAAGAGTAATTGATGTGATCAAAGACATAGGAGAATACCTTCCTATGAGTAACGGTAAAAAACTGAGTGCTACTGGTCTTTTGGAACGTTTTTTATTTGACAATAGAATGCATTATCAATTTGTTTCAACATTGAGTGGTGGGGAAAGAAAGAGGCTGTATCTAATTACTGTATTGATGCAAAATCCGAATTTTTTAATAATGGATGAGCCTACCAATGATTTGGATATTTTCACCATTCAAATTTTGGAAGATTATCTACTTTCTTTTGGAGGATGTTTAATTGTCGTTTCTCACGATAGGTATTTTATGGATAAAATTGCTGACCATCTATTTGTAATGAATGGAGATGGCTCTGTTAACGATATTCTTGGTAATTATACCAAATACAGAGAATTTAAAAGCGAAAATAAAAGTCTCGGGAAGAAAATTGAAACTCAAAACGAAAAACCAGCTGTAAAAGTTGAGAAAGAGAAAGTTAAGTTAACCCACAAAGAGAGAATAGAGTTTGATAACTTAGAGAAAGATATAGCAACGCTCGAAGCCAGAAAAAACAAACTCTCAGAGGAATTGAACAAAGGAGATCTTCCCTATTCCGAAATTGAAGAAATTTCAAATGAACTGACAGAAACGGTAACTGAAATAGATACTAAATCAGAAAGATGGATGGAGTTAGCAGAGTTCGCTAATTAAACAGAGACACCAATTACACTAAGATCAATTTCTATTTAAAATTATTATACTGCAAGGGCACTCCAAAGTCCTGACCTCTGCAATGCGCAATCACTCCTTGCAATTCGTCCAACTTCTTACCTACAATTCTTAATTGATCCTCCATTATTGAAGGTTGCACTTTAAACTTAGTAGTTTTAATACTTTTAACAATCTTTTTTGCAGTCTCTCTATCAATACCCTGTTTAATTACAATATCTTTTTTAAGCATCTTTCCTGCAGCATAAAGGTCTTTTCCCATATCCATATAATCGGGTGATATCTTATTTTTGACTAATTGCCCAATAATGACATCTTCTACCTGTCCCATCCGCATATCGTTATCAGTAACAACATGAATTTGGTTTGTTTTCTTATCTAACTCAACAGTAGTATCTGAACCTTTAAAATCATAGCGATTCTTAATTTCTCGTATTACAGAGTTAATTGCGTTATCAAGACTTTGCCCGTCAACTTTACTTACTATATCAAATGATGCCATTCGTCAATTTTTAATATTTTATCAAATATAGGCTATGAACAGAAAATAAAAAAACAAGGTTGAATTTGTTTTTATACTTTTACAATATTGAATAGTAGAATTTCCATACCCCTCTTCGCTTTAGCATTAATATGCTTAACAAACTGCAGCACAGAAGAACCCGCTAGAGAAAGGACTTCTTTAGCTTCAAGTGAAACAGCTGAAACCTCTTTAAAAATAGATTCAGTTCTTAGTGAAATGAACACTATTGTACTTGCTGATTCCATTTGTGCATTAGAGGAATATCTTAAACTAGAAGGAATGATCAACATTCAGGAACTGGATTCGACAATTTTGGTTGAACTAAAATACTCAACAGAAGATAATTTTATGGAAAAAGACATGTATGGTTGTCTAGAAAACTGCTACTTACAGCCAGACGTTGCACAAAGGCTTCTTCTCTGCCAAGCTTATTTAAAGAAGAAAGACTCTACTCTTACACTTCTTATTTATGATGGCGTTAGACCAAGAAGTGTTCAACAATACATGTGGGATTTACTGGATATGCCTATCAATGAGAAAACGAAATTTGTCTCCAATCCAAAAAAAGGATCGCTGCATAATTTTGGAGCTGCTATAGATATTACTCTTGCAAATGCAGAAACTCAAGTAGCTCTAGACATGGGTGCTGAATATGATCAAATTGGTATCATCTCTTGGCCAATTAAAGAGAAAATCATGCTAGATAGTGCACTCCTAACAATTGAGCAAGTTGATAACCGAAAGCTTTTGAGGAGGTCTATGCGGGCTGGTAAGTTTTTTAACATTCAAACAGAATGGTGGCACTTTAATGCGTGTTATAGGGACTCTGCTTATCTCAAATACAAAATAATCGAAGGATTAAAATCGATACCAGCTTCCGGAATAAGTTTAAAGCTTAATTAAATATTAAATGCCTCCGGAAAAAGAGTCTTTTTTATTACACTCAAAATCGTATTTTCGCATAGATGAAGCACGAAGCATATATGCAACGATGTATTGAACTAGCACAAAATGGAGCTGGTAATGTATCTCCTAACCCTATGGTTGGTGCAGTTGTGGTTTGTGCTGATAAGATAATAGGTGAAGGATACCATCAACTTTACGGAGAAGCACATGCCGAAGTCAATGCAATAAAAGCAGTTAAAGATAAGTCACTTCTTTCTAAGGCTACAATTTACGTCTCACTAGAACCGTGCGCTCATTTTGGTAAAACCCCCCCTTGTAGCGATTTGATAATTGATTCGAGAATTCCAAATGTAGTAATTGGATGTACCGACCCTTTTGCACAAGTTTCGGGCAAAGGAATTGAAAAACTAAAAAATGCTGGCATAACCGTAAGCGTTGGAATACTTGAAAAAGAATGTCTTGAATTAAATAAACGCTTCTTTACTTTTCACGAAAAGAAACGACCTTACATAATTCTAAAATGGGCCCAATCTCAGGATGGATTCATGGATAAAAAAAGAACAGATACTTGTCCAACCATAAACTGGATAACCGAGCCCAACACAAAGCAATTAACGCACAAATGGCGAAGTGAAGAAGATGCTATACTAATTGGAAAAAACACAGCAATTAACGATAATCCAGAGTTAACAACAAGAGTAGTTGATGGGAAAAACCCTATTAGGATAGTTGTTGATAGAAAATTGAAACTGCCAAAAGACCTTAAAATATTCAATTCTACTTCAAAGACAATCATTCTTAATGGATATAAAAACGAAGAAAATGACTCAATTTCATTCAAAAAGGTCAATTTTAATACATTTTTTGATGATTTATGGTCAATTTGTGTCGAAAACGACATCATTTCATTAATTGTTGAAGGAGGCGCCTTTACCATAAATCAGTTTATTGAAAATGATTTATGGGATGAAGCTAGAGTTTTGACAGGAAAGCCTTTCTTTGTAGGGGGAATAAAAGCTCCTAAACTTA
>CAWUXI010000096.1:0-9100 GCA_963926405.1 uncultured Flavobacteriales bacterium | reverse complement strand
GGATTTTGTTGACGTTAAAGGACAGGAGAATGTTAAGAGAGCACTGGAAATTGCCGCAGCAGGAGGACATAATGTGATTATGATTGGCCCTCCTGGTTCAGGAAAATCCATGCTGGCCAAAAGGATTTCTACCATATTGCCCCCGTTATCGTTGGAGGAGGCTTTGGAAACGACCAAAATTCATTCGGTTGCCGGAATATTAAATAGTAAGGACGGATTGTTAACCAATCGACCTTTTCGTAGTCCACACCATACCGTTTCAGATGTCGCTTTGGTAGGTGGAGGCACAAACCCCAAGCCTGGTGAAATTTCTTTGGCGCATAATGGAATTTTATTTTTGGATGAATTACCTGAGTTTAAACGATCGGCTTTGGAGGTTCTTCGACAACCTCTAGAAGATAGGGAAGTAACCATTTCAAGAGCCAGGATGAGCGTGAATTATCCAGCAGGATTTATGTTGATTGCTGCTATGAACCCTTCTCCAAGCGGAGATTTTTATGATTCGAAAGGAAACGAGGGAGACCCAGAACATGTTGTTAAGAGGTACTTGGCAAAGATTTCGGGGCCCCTTATGGATAGAATAGATTTGCATATAGAAGTTCAGCCAGTACCCTACGAAAAATTGTCCGATAAGAGGGAAGGAGAAACGAGTAATGAAATCAGAGAAAGAGTTACTAAAGCAAGGGCTATCCAAGAAAAAAGATTCGAACAAGTGATGGGCATATATTGTAATGCTCAACTCACTACCAAATTACAAAAAGAGCATTGTAAAATAGATAAAGATGGGGATAAGTTAATGAAAAACGCCATGGAAGTGCTGGGTCTTTCAGCTCGTTCTTATGGAAGAATATTTAAGGTAGCACGAACGATTGCAGATTTGGACAATGCTAAGGATATTAAGGTTAGTCATATTGCTGAAGCGATACAATACCGAAGTTTGGATCGAGATGGATGGTTGGGGTAATGTGGTTATTTCCTATGAAAGTCCATCTCAAATTCAGATCGCCTGTTTACCGAATGTTCTTTTTCAGAACATAATTCTGGTTTATAACAATTGTTTACAAAGCTCGTAGCTCCCAGGGATTTTGTAGTTATTCTATCTTCTTTAACTCCTTTCGATATAAGGTATTGTTTAACAGCAATAGATCTTTCTTTCGAGAGAGACACATTATAGCTGTTTCCTCCTCTACAATCTGCAAATGACCTGATCAATATTGTTGACTTAGGGTTTTCTTCTAAGGTTTTCAAAACTTTTTCTAAATCCTGTTTTGAGTCATCTGTTATTATAGATTCTGCATAATCGAAGTAAATAGGTTTCACTTTGAATCCAGCATAATCCATTATTAGATCTATTTTGAGATCTAAATTAGTTTTGCTAGGAACGATTTTCCCTGTTGGAATATCAATTGATTTTGGAAAATAGTTATCTTTTTCAAACTTTAACGTGTAGTCTGAGTTGGGTGTTAAGTTAAAGTCAAACCTTCCGTTTTCATCAGAGTATACGACAATTTTCTTTTCAGTTTTTAAGTCAATTAATGTTATTTTAACTCCATCTAACGGTTTGTTGTTTTTGCTTTCAGTAACATAAGCATAATTTGAATTTCCTTTTGGTTTTAATGTAATATCCAAGAGTTTGGAGTTATCCCAATTGACCCCGGTGAAAATATTTTCTAATCCAGAAAAACTATCTGTTTCAGCTGTTATTTGATAATTTGCATTTTTTTCTATTTCAAACCTGTAGTTTCCATTCTCATCCGAGGTTAGCTCTGCCACCAAGTTTCCATTTTCATCAAATAATTTGACAATTACACCAGAAGCAGCTGTTCCATCTTCGTTTCTAATGGTTCCTTCTACAAATGTTACTGGAGCTTTAAGTTTAATATCTGTTGAACCACCGGTGTCGTAACTGTCTTTTGTTTCAATAATTTCAGAACCTCTTTGCTCTCCATCGATTCCAATAACTTCATATTTTTTATCTTTATCTAATACAAATTGGTAAAAGCCGTTTTCATCTGTTTTAGAGACAAGAAGAATATTACCTTCCTCATCTAGTAGCTCCATTCTGATGTTTGAAGCAATAGAACCATCTGGTTTGGTTACTATTCCTTGCGCGGTGTTTGTAGGTTTTAGAATAAGGTCAAATTCTTTTTCCCCATGCCACGTTGAATCTGTTAAAAGGGTATCAACTGCTCCTAAGCCAAAAGCACTAGCGATAAGAGTATATCTTTCATTTGGCTTTAAAAGGAATTTGTACTTTCCATTTTTATCGGAATATTTTCTTTCAAGTTCAATTCCATTTCCATCTAGTAGCTTTACCAATATTTCTGATACAGAACTTCCATCTTCTAATCGAACAGTTCCTTTAACAATTTCAGTTGCCTTTAAAGCAATGTTGGTGTCTTTATTAGTGTCCCATTCTTGATTTGTAATAATCTTTTCAGAACCCCTATACCCATCATTAGACGCGACTATTTCATATTCTTTGTTTTTGTCTAATAAAAATTGATAACGGCCATTTTGATCTGTTAATGATGAAAAAATCACATTTCCGTTTTCATCAAAAAGCTCAACTTTAGTGTTACTTGCAACCGATCCTTCTTCTGTTAAAACCACTCCTTGCACTGTTTTATGCGGCGTTAATATTAAATTAAAGTCCTCTTCACTTATCCAGTTTTCGTCCGTGTAAATTTCTTCTTGCGCAGAAAAGCCTTTTGTGCTTGCAATCAGTTCATATTTTTTACTTTCCTCAAGGTCTAGGCGATACAGGCCATTTTCGTCAGTATATATTTGACTTACCTCAATCCCATTTTCATATAATTTAACCAAAACATTTCCAGCAGAATTTCCGTTATTGTCAGTTATCAATCCTTTCACATATGTTTTACTTGGTTCTGGTCGGAATTCAAACAAATCATCATCACCCTGTCCTGGATACCTGTTTGAGGTAACAAAACCATATTTTTCATCATTTGGATTCAATAAAATTCCAAAATCATCTGCAGGAGAATTTTGAGGCGCAGCTAAAATTATAGGAGCCCCTATTCCTTTAGACGTTATATTCGCCTTAAATATATCTAAGCATCCAAAACCTGCTTTACCATTTGTGGAATAGTATAAAATAGTATCATTTAACACAGGGAAGACTTCATCTCCTTGTGTATTTATACGACCCCCTAAATTAATGGGTTCTTGCCATTTTCCATCTTCTCCCAAAATGCTTGAATACAAGTCACTTCCGCCAAAACCACCTTCTAAATTTGAGGAAAAATAAAGTGTCTTTCCATCTTTTGAAAGTGCTGGATGACCCGCTCCTACATCATCAGATAATTTTTTAATGGCAACCTTTTTAACATTAACTAACTCTGCAGTTGCGGTATCTAAAGTTGCTTTATATATTCTAGGATGACTTTTTGCTCCCGTTGACCAATTGGTAATGATGTCAACTTTTGTGAAGTAAATTTCCCCGGTTTGTTGGTTTATATCGAAAGACCCTATATGGAATTTTTCGCTTTTTGCAACTAATGTTGGTTCCCCAAAAACGCCGTTTTTAAAGGGGGTGTAGTACATTACGCTTAAGGGTCTTTCTGCAGTTCCGTATGCCAAGCTATCCAATTGGAGGTATTCCGCAGAATAATCTACATTCAGTCTTTTTTTATCATTTTGTATAATTTCTTTAATGTAAAGGATTCCCTCTTTATACCATTTTGGTGAAAATTCCGCAATTGAGGAATTAATAGAGCTTTCATTTATTACCTCTAAACCTGATTTTTTTTCATGAATTGAAGGGACCTTAGCAATGTAACCCAGCATTAGGTTGTTATATGGATTTAATGAGTCATGCGCTTTTGCGATGGTGAAATAATCGTCCGCTTTATCATATTTTTTATTATTTTTTAAACAGACCCCGTAGTAATAGAAGTTAATTGCATCTGTGTTTTCTATTTTAACTACTTTTTGATATAGTTCTTCTGCTTTTTGATAGTTGTGAATTTGAAGTTGACAAAACGCATATTTTGTTAAGCTTTCATTATTCAAATCAGCTTCTTTTTCATAAAATTTAATTGCTTGATGGAATTCAAAATTATCAAAAAGGGCATCTGCTATTTCAACTTGAGCATTTGAGTTTACCCATAGAAATAATATGCCAAATATTAGAAATAATTTTTTTACCCTCACTATCATAAAAGTCTTACTCTGGAAAAGATGAATAAATTCTATTTCTTTTGTGCCAAGGTGTTTTCTCTTGTGAATTGCTCGAAAGTTTTACTCTTAAGAAAACCTCATGCGAGCCTGTATTGTATGTTGCTAAATCAGACATCGTTAAGTCGAAAGAATAACCAAATGAAAGTTTTCCTAACTCCGCGCCTGCCATAATTGCAATAGCATCGTCCAATCTATACGATACACCTAGCCAGTATGCATCTTTGTAAATAAACCTGGCGTTGCCGTCTATTTGGAATGGAGCATTTAACATATAACGAAACATAACAGAAGGATCAATTGCAAAATTATCGCTTATTGCAAACGTGTAGCCTCCATGAAGATAAAATGTTCTATCCAATGTGCTTGAAACAGTTGTAGTTATGTCGAACAAATCAGTTTTACTTTCCAAGATGTTAAAAGTCGATAAACCTGCATAAAACCTTTCACCGTACCAATATAGTCCAAAGTTGAAATCTGGGATCATTTGATTGTTGGTACTGTTTTGAATTGCTATGTCATTAGGGATTTCAGTCACTAATTTATCCTTATCTAAGATAAATTGAGTTAAAGCAGCTGAGGCACCAAAAGACAATCTTGATGCCTTACTAACTTGTATCTGGTGACTAAAAGTAGCGCTGAATCCAGTTCTTCGAGTGGGTCCAGCAACATCATTAAATATATGCGCTCCTATTCCGGACTTCTCACCAAAAAAGGTATGTGCCATTACGCTCTGAGTTACCGGAGCGTCATCCATTCCCATCCATTGTCTTCTAAAAGAAAAGGTTATGGGAGTATAGTTTTTTGTTCCAGCAACAGCTGGGTTAATTGCAAAATAGTTAAACATGTATTGGCTATTCAAACTAACTTGTTGAGCTTGAGATTCTCCTAATGTAAAAATTGCTATTAGTAGTAGTATCTTTTTCATATCTAATCAGTTTATTTTACAATGGTAACAGGACCATTCTGAGTTAAACTTCCGTTATCAATATCTAATATATAATAGTATGTTCCAGATGGTAAAACCTGTCCGTTAGATGTTCCATCCCAAGACAAAGTGGTTCCGGATGATTCCCAGACTAGGGTCCCCCATTTTGAATATACCTGGATAGAACCATTCGAGTAACCTGAAAAATCCAAGTTCCACATATCGTTAGTGCCATCATTGTTTGGAGTGAAACTATTAGGCATTTCAATACAAGTAACATCTTCATCAACGACAATGTCTGGTATTATAGAAACGCAATTACTTCCATCAACAACAATAACTGAGTAAGTTCCAGCATCGACATATTCAAGGGGATTTCCAATAAATCCGTTAGACCACTCATAGATGTAAAAACCACTTCCACCATACGTTGATCCCACTAAAGTAATTCCACCTTCCGCGCATGTTTCTGGTACTATTGTCACAGAGGCCACAATGTCATTAGAATCAATAACAATTTCTCCAGTTGTAATTGCAATACACCCATTATCTTCGGTAAAAGTATATGTAACGGCATGTGTTCCCAGCCCCGCTAGAATAGGGTCAAATATTCCATTCGTAATTCCGGTTCCAGAATAAACGCCACCCTCAGGAACTCCATTGGCTAAATCAAAGGGATAACCCATTCCGCATAAGGTGTCAAACGGAGTCATATAAGCATATGCATCTAAAACGTTGATTGAGATATTTACACAAGCTGTATTTCCACAAGCTCCTCCTTCGGCTCTAACAAAATATGCTGTATTTGTTGCTGGAGAAACAGTAATGGTCGTTCCTGTACCAATAGGAGTTCCTCCACAGGAATTTTCATACCAAACCCAACCTGCACCAGCAACTAATGTCCCTCCATATAGTTCTAAAAGAGCACTGTCGCCTGTACAAAAGTAATTATTATCAGCCGTTATTCCATTAGCCATTATTGCGGCATCTAAAACATCTACTGTTACCGAAACACAATTTGTTTGGCCGCACGTGCCCACTGCCCTAACGTAGTAGGTTGTAGTTATTGTAGGTATTACATCTAGGGTTGTTCCAACTCCAGCTGGAACTGCACCACATGCTCCAGTATACCACACCCAAGTGTATCCAGGGTTCAAAACAGGACCCGTAACAGAAAGTTGAGTGGTATCGCCAGGACAAATATTATTAACAGATACGGCAGCAGAAGTTGGATTAGCAGCTCCAACACCAACAGAAACTATAATATCCACACAAATTGTATTTCCACATACTCCTTCAGCTCTAACGTAATATATTGTTGTAACAGAAGGCAAAACACTTATTGATGTGCCTTGCCCGACAGAGATTCCTCCGCAAGAACCTTGAAACCATTCCCAAGTAGCACCTGTTCCTAATGTTCCTCCAGAAACACTTAGCACAGTAGTTTCTCCTAAACATAAATCAGTGTTAGGAGAAACAATAGAAGCTGGATTTACTGAAGGAGCATCGATAGAGATTTCAATATTTACACAGGTAGTATTTCCATTACAACCTCCCTCTGCTCTTACGTAATATGTCGTAGTTACAGTTGGAGAAACAGTTATTGATGTGCCTGATCCTATTATGCTTCCTGCGCCACAACCATCAGCGTACCACGCCCAAGAAGCAGCTGCTCCGAGTGTTCCATCTGGTATTGATAAAGTAGATGAGCCACCACCTGCGCAGAAAGAAGTCTGCGTAGCGTTAATTCCTGAAGGCGGAATTGAAGGATCTGTAACTGTAATTGTTGTTTGCACGGCAACTGAAGTATCGCAACCTTCTCCTCTTACATAGTAAGTTGTGCTCAATACTGGAGAAATACTATAGATAGGACTAGCATTAACGTAAATTGGACTCGGTGTTCCAATTGATGGGTCGGTATTATACCAAGCCCATACTGCTCCAGAGCCAAGTGTGCCAGGAGCATTTACAGTTAAATCAATAGGCGATCCAACACATACTACTAAAGAAGGTGTAGTCACATTAGTAGGGTCAACTGTTGTAGCTTGACTAACCGTTACGGTTATACTTGAACAATTTGAGCTACCGCATGTTCCTTCAGCCCTAACATAATAAGTCGTTGTAACAATTGGAGCAACGGTTATAGTTGGGCCACTATTGATTGCGGTTCCAGAACCGCAGCCTACTTCATACCATTGCCAAGTTGCTCCCGTTCCTAAAGAGCCGCCTTGCACTGTTAAGTCTGTGTTGCCTCCATTACAAATTAACGGTGTAACTACATTAACGCCCGTAGGGTCCGTAGATAGTAGGTCCACATTAATTGCCACAGATACTGCAAGGGAAGTATCGCACCCTTCACCCCTTACATAGTAAGTTGTGCTCACCGTTGGAGAAACATTATAGGTGGGAAAAGGATCAGTGTAAATTGGAGTTGGTGTTCCAATTGAAGGGTCGGTATTATACCAAACCCATACTGCACCAACACCAGAACCAATTGCACCACCATTTACAGTTAAATCAATGGCTGTCCCAACACATGTTGATAAAGAACTTGAAGTCACATCAGTGGGGTCACTGGTTGGTGTGTTTACAGTAACCAGTAAAGATGCAGTAGCTGTATTTCCACATGCCCCTTCAGCTCTTACAAAAAAGGTTGTGGTTGCACTAACCACATAATTTGAAAGTGGTGAATTTGTGCCGATTGAAACTCCAGTGCCATTTGGATCACCATCATACCATACCCAAGCATCACCAGCCGCTAAAGAGCCACCAAAAACATTTAAATCTATTGTTCCTGCACCACACAAAACAGTTTGTGTGGAATTAATGGTGCTTGGAGCAGTTGAAGCAGAAGCTACTGTAATGGTTAGCGTATTTGACATGATGTCTGAACAATTAGTCGATTTAGTCACCCTTCTGTAACATGTAGTTTGAGTAATTCCAATAGGGACGTTGTATGTGTCGCCATTTGCTGAACCTATATCTATAAATGTTCCTGTACATCCAACATCCTTTTGCCACTGATATGTATAATATGCAGGATAATCAGCAACTACTCCAGGATCTGAACTTGTAAATGCAATAGGATCACCATTTGAACAAACTGTTTGGTCACCAGCTATCACTCCAGCATCCATTGTTGTTGGTTCCCAATATACTGAATAGTGTGCTCTATAATCTGCTGGCACCATATTTATGTTTCCTCCAAAAATTGACAATGTATATTGTGTCCATGTACAGGGAGGGTCAGCAATGAAATTTATATTTCCTGCAGACCCTTGTGCTCTTCCTTCATCATCATTACAGAAAAAACCAGTTCCAAACTCACATTCTGAATTACACCCACCATCTTCTTCCCAGAAATCAACATTGGATGTGAAAAATGTAGAATTTGAATTGTTAACTGTCGTCCAAGTGTTTGGCATTGACATTCCTGATGTAACAGCAGTATACCAGGTTCCAGAGTTTTTACTATCACGGTAAATACACCCTGTACTTAACAAAGCCCCACCAGCATTATCGTTAAGGTCAATATAAGCGGCTATGTCTTCTCCTCCAGCTCCATCACTGTCATCCGCATATGAGTATAGCTCGTCTAGCCTGACTTGATAATTGACTTGTGAATAGATTAATACTTCGCTAAAAATTAAAAACGGGAGGATTAAAAATACTTTTTTCATAGAGAATATTTTTCTTAACTATGCAATATAACATAAATAGACAGGAAAGGTTTCATATAACGGATGAAAACTTACAAGGGTTTAGGTAAAATTAACGAGAAGTTGTAAATTAGTTTTTGATGCGTGTAGATTATATCCGCCATCATGGCTTGTTGTGAATATGATAGTTATGGGCAATACTCAGTAAAATAAAGCAGTAAAATGTTTTATATTCTATGTTCTGATGCCAATGAGCATGTTGCCCAAAAGCTTGAAAATGTGCACCAAGGTCAAAAAACTTTATAGCAATTAA
>CAWUXI010000095.1:0-36539 GCA_963926405.1 uncultured Flavobacteriales bacterium | reverse complement strand
ATGAATTAAATAAAGCTTTTGTGGAGGCAGAAGAAGTGGTGACCGAATTTCTAAAATCTTAAGAGATGAGAAAGATTGGATTATTTTTCGGAACGTTTAATCCAATTCACGTTGGACATTTAGTTATTGCAAATCACTTGGTAAATTATACTGAATTGGATGAGGTTTGGCTAGTCGTTTCTCCTCAAAACCCATTGAAGAAAAAATCTTCCTTACTGCAAGATTACCATCGATTAGCTTTGGTAAGAGTAGCGATTGAAGACAATCCTAAATTAATAGCCTCTGATATCGAATTTAGCTTGCCTAAGCCGTCTTATACAAGTAATACTCTTGCGCATATTAATGAAAAATATCCAGATAATAGTTTTGCTTTAATAATGGGGGAGGATAACTTAAGGACATTTCATAAATGGAAAAATTATGAGGATATTCTCAAGAATAACCAGATTTATGTTTATCCAAGGATTTTAACGGAACAGGAGAAAGAAGGAAATGAAGTCATTGCAGAAACAGACAATGGGTTGCGTAATCATCAAAATGTAATTATATGTGATGCTGTTCCTGTTATGAATATATCTGCAAGTTTTATAAGAGCCGCAATAAAGGAAAAAAAGGACGTGAGTTATTTACTTACTCAGCCTGTTTTCAAATATTTAACAGAAATGCACTTCTACGAAAAGTAAATTGATTGCTTATTTTGTTTATTTTTATGTCATTAAATTAGATTTAATATGAAAAGAAGCATAAATACATTTTTTGTTATAGTTATACTTTTCACAGCTTTTGGAACGACTTCTTGTAAGAAAAGAAAGTTAAACAAATCAACTGTTACGAGTCAGGATAATGCAATTGCGGAGATGGTCTTTAACGATGCCTTTAAAGTTACTGAAGATGCAATGAAGGAGAATGGGCTAGAGAAGTCTGGTTTGGCTTTGTCAAGTATTTATAATGCATGCGCTACGGTTTCGTTAACACCTCCTTTAGGGGATACAACATTTCCAAAAACTTTAACTATTGATTTCGGTACGGTAAACTGTGCAGACGCTTATGGTATTGAAAGAAGGGGTAAGGTTATAGCAACAACAACGGGCTATTATAGAGATGCAGGAACTATAATTACAATAACAACAGAGAATTATTACGTAAATGATTACAAAGTAGAAGGAATTAAAACGGTTACGAATAATGGCTTAAATTCTGATAATCAAACTTATTTTACAATTGTAATTTCTGATGCTGTTATTACTTATCCTAATGGAGATGTTGCGAGCTATGAGAGTAACAGAATTAGAACTTGGGTAATTGGAGAAGCAACTCAAGGGTTATTGGGAATATTGGATGATGAATATGATATTACAGGAACAGCATCAGGAATAAACAGAGAGGGAAGGTCTTATACGATGACAGTTACTTCTGCTTTGAGAGTTGCAGTTTTATGTAGATGGGTAAAACAAGGAGCCATTGAAATTCAGCCTGAAGATTTGTATGTAAGAACAGTAGATTTTGGCAATGGGACTTGTGATAACGATGCTTCTGTAACCATTAATAGCAACATCTACAATTTCCAGATGTATTAACCCCATTTGTTTAATGTTTTAAACAGTCTGTCTTCCCGGCTCTTTAAATATATATTATTTAGATTCTAATTAATTACATTTGCGCATGTTTAAGAATTTGACACGATTTCAAAAACGAATTTTCGTAACAGTGGTAATCACCTTGCTTATAAATTTTGGAATTATCGGTGTATTAATTACAGCTCTTAATGTTTCTAAAAGTAGGTTGCAAATAATTGGTGATACCATGGAAGAAATGGCGCAACAGCATATTATTACTGAAGTAACAGTTAATGAAGCTATTCCAGTTAAAACTATAATAAATATTACAAGCGAAGTCGTAGTTGGTATCGACATGATGGTAGAAAGTGAAATTCCTTTTCGTGCCGAAATCCCCGTGAATGAGAAGATGTTGATTCCTTTTAAAATAGGAGTGAAGGATTATATTAAGTTGGACACTACAATTACAGTAACCGACTATGTTAATATTTTAGTTGATGATACTATTCCGTTAAACCAGAAAGTAAGACTTCCTATTTTTGGAAAACGCGGACCTTGGGTGCCAATACAAGGTAAAATACCCATAAAACAAAGTTTGTACGTTGGCTTTGATGAGGCTTTGAAAGTTAATAGTGTGGTGCCAATAGATTTACTTATTATAGATACACTACCGGTCGGATTGTCAATGAAAATTCCTGTGGATTTAATGGTTCCTATTCGCATTCCTTTGCATACTACGGCCACAGTTACTTTTGGAGAAGCTATGCCTATAGTTGCTGATATTCCTATAACTTTAACTATCCCAGTAGATATTCCACTTGAGCAAACATCTCTAGCTTATTACTTTAAGAAGATGGCAGCTGGGTTAAAAGGTTTGACAGTTCTCTCATTAGATTAAAACAGTTTGCAAGTTCCTACTCATTCGAAATCATCTCGAATAATTCATCCAATTTCGGAGTAAGAATTACTTCAATTCTTCTATTTTTTGCTTTGTCGTTTTCATCAATAGGTAAATACATACTTCTTCCTGCTGCTGTAATCGTTTTTGGATCCATCGAGCTGCTGCTTAGCATTATTTTAACAACAGATGTTGCTCTCAAGACACTTAATTCCCAATTATCTTCTGGGTGAGATGAAGATTTCATTTTGTCTGAGTCAGTGTGTCCTTCAACCAATATATCTAAATCAGATTGTTCTTGTAATACTTTCGCTAATTCAACTAAAGCTTCCTTTCCTTCAGAGTTTACTGTTGTGCTTCCAGACGGAAACAGTAGTTTCGCTTCCATGCTCACATAAACTCTTCCGTTCTTTTGAACTACAGTTAATCCCTTGTCTTTGAATCCCATTAAAGCATTCATTACTTTATCTTTTAAAGCTTTTACAGCTGCATCTTTTTGTGCAATTAAATCTTCTAATTCATTTACTCTTTTTTCTCTTGCAGCTAAATCCAAAGAAATCCTATCTAAGTCTAATTTCTTTTGGTTTAATTCCGTTTCTAACAATCTAAGTTCATCTTCTTTTTTCTGAAGTTCAAGTCTTGTAGCATTTAGGTCTGTCATCAATCGTTGATTTTCAATTGCACTTCCTTTTTGTAAAGATTCCAATTGTGACTGAATACGCTGATTTAAAGCATCTATTTTATCGTATTGTCTTTCTTTCATTCGAAGCGATTTCCCAAGGACAGCAGTGTCTCCTTTTAAACGAGAAGTTCTATCCGATAAGTCTACTACCTTTTCATGTTGTTCAGTCGCTAAGGTTTCTAAATCAGCATTTCTTGATTTTAGTTTATCTAATTCTTCTGAGCATTCTTTTTGTTTGCTTTCTAAATCCTGGTATTTTCTTGCTGGAACGCATGAAGCAAGAATAATTGCAGATAGGATTGTTACGTATATTGTCTTTTTCATAATTCAATTTATTTGTATGGTGACTAGCAAAATATGCACCAGAGCTAAATTAGATGTTTTTTTAAATGAAAAAGGAGTGCTAATGCACTCCTTTTCAATAGTTTTTTGTTGAAAAAGTTATTCTTCGTCTTGTGAAAAGAATACTCTAGAAAAATCTCTGTACTCCATAGCATTCTGAGGAAATGCTCTAACATTCAACTTTAATAGACGTATGTACTCATCATAATAGATAGGCATAAATGCTGCGTCAGCTATTAACAAACTATCACATGAGTGGAATAATTCATCTCTCGTTTTATCATCAACCTCGGAAAGAGCTTTTTCGAATATTGCGTCAAATTCAGGATTTATATATCTTGAGAAGTTTGGAAAGGATTCTGCAGTTGGGTCAGCAGGAACATTTTTCCCGTAGAAAAGTTTCAAAAAGTTTTCTGGATCTGGATAATCTGCTACCCAAGCAATTCTCCAGAAATCCTCTTGTCCTGTTTGGAATTTTTGGATGTGCACGGGCATTTGTAATGGTTCAATACTTATTTTAACTCCAATATTCTCTCTCAATTGATTTTGAATTGCTTCAGCAAGTAAGATGTTTGTCGAGCCACCTTCATTAATGTAAAGTGTAATTTTTTCTAAACCTTTCCCATCTGTATGTCCGGATTCAGCCATTAACTTTCTAGCTTGTTCAGGGTCAAAATCAAACCCTTTAATCGTTTTATTGTCATACGCACCAAA
Organism: uncultured Flavobacteriales bacterium; assembly: GCA_963926405.1. GTDB lineage: Bacteria > Bacteroidota > Bacteroidia > Flavobacteriales_D > Parvicellaceae > CALSMU01. Next base: position 32,347 of record CAWUXI010000095.1, on the reverse strand, counting down.
GTCAGGAACAAAACCATGTATTCCGGGCTCTCCTTCTCCTTGTAAAGTATATTTAACAAGAGTTTCTCTGTCAATAGCTAAGTTGAACGCTTGGCGAACTCTCAGGTCACTAAATAATTCACTCGTATGCAAGAAACAATAGAATTGTGTTGACATACCTCTTTTTTGTTGGTATTGGAATTCTGTGTTTTCACCATTCTGAGCTTCTTTCAATGTCCCTAAAACGGAAGACATTTCCTCAACAGGAAGTTTCCAAACCATATCTAGTTTACCGCTTTGGAAACTAGATAATTCTGTTTTTTTATCTTGCGTGAAAGTTGTTTTAATTATATTCATGTAAGGTAATTTGTTACCATGTTCATCAGATTCCCAATAGTTTTCATTACGAACTAACCTCACTTGAATACCTTCTTTAATTACATCCACTTTAAACGCCCCTGTGCCAACACAAATAGCTCTCATGTCACTTCCGTATTTGCTCCAAGCTTCTTTGGGAAATACCCAACAAGCGTTATGGCTTAAAACTTTATCAAATGCAGAGAAAGGGCTACTCAATGTTATTTCAATTGAATTTCCAATAACTTTTACGCCAGAAACTCCACCTTCTAAGGGAGATCCAGATTGTGTAGATTCGAAATATTCTTTAGCGCCAACAACTCTGTCTTGGAATAACTCATAAAGTTTATTGTCAGGATATGACTCACACAACTTATCGAAACAATATTTAAAATCATCAACCGTAACTTTTCTTCCCTTACCGCCATCAAAACAAGCATCATCATGAAAGTAAACTCCATCTCTTAAAGTCATAGTCCATACAGTTGCGTCTTCGTTTACGGTGTAATCCTCCGCTAGACACTTTTCAACTTTTAAGGTTTTTTGATTTAGTCTAAAAAACCCTTGGTAGATTTGAGCTCCGATGTGACTTGAAATAGCATCTGTTAAACTATGTGGATAAAGGTTTTTGAAGTTTTCAACTTCATTTATTCTAAAAATTCCTCCGTATTGGATTTTATATTTCTTATCTCCCTCTAGATAATCTCCTTTGGCTTCTGTTAAGCCTATAGGAGTGCCTTTCGTAGTTTCTTCAGTTGGTCCACAACTCGTCATCACTCGTACAATCATTATTGAGACCAATGTAAATATAAATATATTTTTCATTCTTAAATTTTGCGCGTTAAAATAGGCTCCAAATATAAGTAAAATAGTATACAAATTAAATATTTTTTGTAGGCTAAATGATACGAAATGACTTAATGATTCGTTTTGGAAATAGTTAATTGTAATAAGTAAACTATTTTTGTTTTTTGTTTTGGTTGAAAAAGAATAAAAAACATATTCAATTTTGGATAATATCGTTCATGTTATTGTTTGTTAATCTTTCGGTTATTGGTCAAGCTTTGCCTAGTTCTTTGAGGGTAAAAAAAATTGAAATAATCTCCGATAGCACCCTTTTAGATAGTTTAAGTATAGTGCCAGGTTCGTTGGTTGTCATGTCAAATAATCAACTTGTAAGTGATTCATATTACTTGTTGTTACCAGTGCAGTCAATTTTGGTATGGCTTTCCCCTGTTAAGGGTGAAGTGATTATAACGTATAGAGTCTTTCCATTGAATTTTAAAAAGACTTATTTTCACAAGGATACGAATTCCATATTTCATCACGGAGGAAATTCACCTGTTCCTTTTCGTTTTCCCACTGTAAATAGGCAATCGGAGATATTTAATATGGGTGGGATAAATAAGTCAGGGAGTATATCTCGCGGAGTAATGTTTGGCAATAATCAAGATTTATCAATTAATTCTAATTTGAACTTACAGTTATCAGGAAAGATATCTAGTAATATTTCAATTTTAGCGTCTGTTACGGACGATAATTTACCGATTCAGCCAGAAGGAAATACGCAGCAGTTACAGGATTTTGATCAAGTTTTCATCCAATTATTTTCTGATACATGGAGGCTTACTGCTGGCGATTTTTGGATGAAAAAACCTGATGGATATTTTTTAAATTATAACAAAAGAGCCCAAGGAGGATCTTTCACAAAAGTGTCAAATAATGTTCTTAAAAAGCATAAAAACGCTGACACTATTATGTCTTTTGTTGAAAATAGATTCAGCGCGGCAATTTCGAAAGGAAAATTTGCTAGAAACGTAATTCAAGGAGTCGAAGGAAACCAAGGGCCGTATAGATTGTCTGGAGCAGAAAACGAACAATTTGTTATTGTCCTTAGCGGCACAGAAATGGTTTACATTGACGGAATGTTGTTGACTAGGGGTCAGGAGAACGATTATGTAATTGATTATAACACTTCTGAAATAGAGTTTACGCCAAAACAATTAATTACAAAAGATAAAAGGATTACCATTGAGTTTCAATATTCAGATAAAAACTATGCGCGTTCTGTTGTTGAATCTAGTAACCTCTTTAACGTAAATGATTGGAAGGTTCATTTAAATGTTTACTCTGAACAAGATAGTAAGAATCAGCCTTTACAGCAGGATTTACTTCAATCTGAAAAAGATTTACTAGCTCAGGTTGGCGATGATTTACTAGCAGCAATTGCTCCAAGTGCAGATAGTATCGGTTTTTCTGCCGATCAGGTTCTTTACAAAAAAGTGGATTCCTTAGGGTATACTCCGGTTTATGTAAACTCTAACAATCCTGACAGTGCATACTATAGATTGATATTTTCGAATGTTGGCATGGGAAACGGAAACTATATAGACGTGGGTTTTAGTGCTTTTGGACGTCTTTATAAGTGGATAGCTCCAGACACTTTAGCGGGAGTTTTAATTTTGAAAGGAACGTATGAGCCAGTCAGAGTTCTAGCAACTCCCAAAAAGCGGCAAATGATTACCGCTGGTTTTGAGAAAAAAATTTCGAAGCATAGTAGAATGTTTTTTGATGCTGCCATTTCAAACGAAGACTTGAATACTTTTTCACAGTTGAGTGCAAATGATAACTCTGGCTATGCAATAAAAGCATCATTTAATACGCTGAAACCTATATTTTCTTCGAAAAATTGGAAGTTTAAATCAGCAATAGATTTTGAAACACAGTCTTCGAATTTTAAAAGAATAGAGCGCTTTAGGACGGTTGAATTTCAACGCAATTGGAATGTGCAATCGATTGATAACCTTAATGATCAGTATAATGGTGTAGTTTCCTTAGGTTTGCTAAATAGAGATGCAGGGCTAATTCAATATGATTTTACAACGTATCAAATTACGGACACATATTCAGGATATAGAAACATGTTGAAAGTCGACTGGAAAAAATTTGTAAATGCAAAAATAAACGCTAGCTATCTATCCACGAAAGGTGTCAACCAAACTTCTTTTTTAAGACATAAGTCTGATATTTCTAAACAATTTGGAGTTCTTAGAATTGGATTCAAAGACGATCATGAGATGAATTTATTCAAAACAGGAGATTCACTTTGGAATAATAGCTACCAATATTACGATTGGGAAGTTTATGTTCAAAGCCAAGACTCAAGTAAAAATAAATTTAGATTCTTTTACAAAGAACGTTTGGATAAGTACACGATCAATAATGGATTAAACAATGCCGCCTTAGCAAAGAATCCAGGAGTTTCTTTTGAGCTTAGTAAAAATCCAAATCATCGTTTTGGAGTTAGGTCTATGTATCGTGTTTTAGAAATTAAAGACACAGTTTTAACGGCTATTAAACCTGATAATACTCTTTTAAATCGAGTTGAATATAATATGACATTGCTTAATGGTGCCATTCGAACTTCTACGTTTTATGAAATTGGAAATGGTTTGGAATTGAAGAAAGTATTTGCGTATATAGAAGTGCCGCCGGGTCAAGGAGTATATACTTGGGTAGATTATAACGATGATAATATTAAAGATTTAAGCGAGTTCGAAATAGCAGCATTTTCGGATCAAGCAACTTATATAAGAGTATTTACGCCCTCTAATGAGTATGTGAAAATATTTTCGAATCAACTCAATCAAGTTGTGAGCTTAACCCCACGATTTGTCATAAAATCAAAAAAAGGAGTTGGAAAATTTATTAAACGATTCAATACACAAACCGCCTTGCGTATTGAAAGAAAAACATCGCTTCAAGACCTATTGGAATTAACCAACCCATTTATAACTAATGTTTCAGATACAGCATTACAATCATTGAGTTCTTCATTTAGAAATTCAGCATTTTTTAACCGTTCTAACCCTAAATTTGGATTGGAATATACATATCAGGAAGTGAAGAATAAGTTACTTTTGGTAAGCGGATTTGACTCTAGAGAAAGAGCCCTACATCAAGAAAAGATACGATGGAATATTACGCGAAAAATTACCTTTCAGACCTCAACTGAGCAGGAGGTTAAAATAAATAAATCTGACTACGCACCCAATAAAAATTACAAGTTGATTAATACTTCTGCCGAAGTGAGATTAACGGTGCAGCCATCTACAGTTTTTAGAACTTCCTTTTCAGGTAGTTATAGAGAGAAGCAGAACATGATTGAATTCGGGGGCCAGAAAGCTTACATCACAGATATTGGTTGGGATTTGAAATTTAATCAATTAAAAAAGGGAGTTATTAATACGACTGTAAATTACATCATGATCGATTATGTTGGGGAGTCGAACACTTCAGTTGCTTTTGAGATGTTGGAAGCACTTCAGCCAGGAAATAACATTACTTGGAATTTTTCCTATCAAAGAACGTTAGCAAATAACCTTCAACTGACTATTAATTATTTGGGAAGAAAAATTGAAGAGAATAATGCAATTCATACAGGAGGAGTTCAGGTAAGAGCGTTTTTTTAAAAATCGATTTTCGACGAAGTTTCTTTACAGTAAATAGGGTTTAGAGGAGGAAGGTGAAAAAGGCTACTGTCTTTGTTTTAATGTTTTCTTGTTTATAGAAGATATTAAAACTGCTCTAAAGCCTCTATTCTTTTCTCAATTGGAGGATGTGTTGCAAACAAACCTCCAAGACCACCCAAAAAATTCTTTTGCGTATTATCGATATACATTTGTTCAACATCTTTACAAGGGATGCCTTCAATTTTAGAGTTTCCTGATATTTTACGTAAAGCGGAAGCTAGTGCATGTGGGTTTTTTGTCATTTCCGCGGCGCCCGCATCCGCCATGAATTCTCTTTTTCTGGAAAGTGCAAATTTAAACATAACGGTAAACAAGTAGGCTAATAAAGATACTGCTAGGACAACTAAAATTAATCTGCCATCGGTTTTCTTGTTATTACCTCTTCCGCCATATAATACACTCCTAAATGCAACTTGAATAATAAATGAAATAATCCCAACAAATATGATTGAAATAATAAGCAATCGAACATCCTTGTTTCTTATGTGCATTAATTCGTGCGCAATAACACCTTCCAACTCTTCATCCTCTAGTTTGTCTATTATTCCTTGGGTTAGTGTTACTGTATAACTACTCTCAGTAATTCCGCTTGCAAAGGCATTTAAAGCTTCTGTTTCAATAACATTTACCTTTGGCATTTTCATCCCTTTCGACATACAAAGATTTTCGACCAAATTATAAACACGCATATTGTCTTTTCGGTTCAAAGTATGCGCTTTGGTAGCCATTTTAATCATGTACTTCTGAAACAGAAATGCAATGACAAACCAAATGCCAATAGCAACAACAACAAACGGGGCGAATTCTATAAACATGGAATTCGCTAACCCTATGGGGTCAGTGTTATAGCTGTCCAGTTTCATCAAGATAAATATTACCAGCCAGATACTTCCTAATATAACAGCAGGAAAAGCTATCAATAATAAAATTGATCGAAAATTATTTCTAGAAATTTGAGTTTGTAAGCCTATGTATTTCAATGCCGGTAAGTCTTAAAAGTTTATTTCTGGAGCTTTATCCAAAACTTCTCTTTGCTCAACACCTAAGTCGAAATAAGGTTGTTCTTTAAAACCAAACATTCCAGCAAGAATGTTATTTGGGAATTTTTGAACACCGTTATTCATTTCTCTTGTTGCAGAGTTGAAGTATCTTCTTACAGATGCCAATTTATTTTCAATATCAGACATCTCTTCTTGCAGTTGCATAAAGTTTTGATTTGCTTTTAGGTCTGGATAAGCTTCCATTTGCATATTAAATCCAGAAACAGCAGATGTTAAAGCGATTTCAGCAGCAATTTTATCATTAACTGTATTTGCCATTACGGCTTTTTGTCTAGCTTTAGTTACAGCAGTTAAAACAGCCTCTTCATGAGAAGCGTAGCCTTTTACAGTAGCGACTAGTTGAGGAATCAAATCATGTCTTTGCTTTAATTGTACATCAATATCTGCAAAAGCATTTTCTCTGTTGTTTTTAAATTGGACTAATTTATTATAAATTGAAACGAACCATAATACGATAATTACGCCTACTCCAATTATTATCCACATTGGGTTTATACTATTCATCTTCTTGATTTTTTTTAATGATATATGTAAATATAGGACAATTCTTTATAATATATATGATAATGCTTTTGGTGCGCATAAAGATTTCCTATGGATAAACGGTTAAATATTTTCAACAAAATCTAGAAAAACTTTTTTATGCAACTCTAGGTCCATGCTAGCAGAAAGAGCAACCCGTGCGATGTAATCTTTGTCACCTTCTTTGGTCGTTCCTTGAGTAGATGTGGCAGGGATTGTCCAATAACATCCTTTTAGTTGACCATAACTAACACAATACTTACTTTCATTTGGGATTTCCGTAATCATTAAATTGATTAATTTTAAATTCAATTCCCTTTTATAGTTTTCTCTTTCCTCATGATTATTGCCTTTAGTAGGCAGGTCCAATGAGAATACAGAGGGGGTAAAACTTTGTGCAGCCAATTCTTCAGAAACAAAATTAATTTTAGCAGTTGGTAAAGTTTCTTTGATGAAGTTTACAAACGCGCGCGTGTTTTTATACGCATCACTAATTCTTTGCAACATTGAAGGCAATTGTTTTGCTAGTATTTTATACTGAAGCTCGGTAGCTTCATTGTCACACAGTTCTAAATGCAATTCAATCTTATCCATCAAAGCAGTGGTCTTTTTGTTACCTACACAATAACCGGCAGTGCATTGACCTCCACTAGGAAATTTAGATCCACTAGCATAAGAAATGGTTCGCACTGAAGAGAGTATTTTATCTTCACCTAAAAAGAGCACATTAGGACAAAATGTTTGATCTAAAATAAAAACTGGATCGATAGCAACTTCGCCTATTTCAGTGAAACGTGCTTTACTTAGAACAGCTCTTAATTGGTTAAGGTCTGGAACTTCGACTCTAGGATTGGTCGGAATCTCAGCGATGATATAGGGTATGGCATCTTGGCTAGCGATTTTTGCTAAAACGATTTCAATACTTTGAACCATGTCATGATCACCATCTACTGGTAAATCCACCACTTCTACATTGTCAATACAAGCAGCAACACGTCTTGCTTGATCGTTGGTGCCGCCATAACAATTGGGAGGAACAACAAATTTTATCGCCTTTCCTTTGTGATTTTCTTCTGCATAATCTATTAGTCCCATCATAATAGCATATTGGATAGACAGTCCACTGGATCCAACCAATGCTTTTGTAGGTGCGCCGGTAATTTCTTTAATACTTGCTAAAGTGGCTGCTTTGTCTAATGCTACACTAGTTGTATTTATCGCAACATAAGATGGGTCTACTAACTCTTGTAATACTGAGAGCGTGTCATTCGGCGTCATGGCAATAGTTTCTCGTCTTCTTACATGCTGTATTTCTGAGATATAACTTTCGTTTGCTTCACCGTTTACCAATAATACACTTCCTAAATATGAATGCACATTGAGTAAGAAATCAATATTTTCGTTGGTGTTAAAATTGCAAATGTCATCTTCTTGTGAAATGAAAATATTACTACCATCAAACGCTGAAATATTTGCTGCTTTATCAACCTGTTTTAATTCAAAGTTATAGCCGTAAATATCCTTGATGACTGCTGAATTGAAAAAATGAGGTAGTGTGTCTTTGTAAATGATTTGAGTTCTTCTATTTGCTAATAAGTTTGTTCTTAGAATGGCTAAAATGGGTGTCGTTTTGGACGAAAAACTGATTACATTTTCTGCCTTGGTATTATTTAAGTTTGCAATTGTCCATTCCAATACACAAGATAATGGATGACCTAATCGAATATAGTCATATGCAGTGCGCAATTGATTGAGTGCTGAAGGCTCAGAATCATTGTTATTGTACAGATTTTCAAACTGTTCTAAGAATTGAGTTTTTGCCAAACGTTCATCATAAATATCTAATCGATGTGTTGTTAGGTTCAACCAGCCAGTTGGCATATTTTCTAATACATCTTTAATATAATTTAGCATTTTATTGTCCTCCATAGTTTCGCCATTAGATAGGTCGGTAATATACATTAAATTAGTTTTTTTAAAAGAACTATAATACTTTTTGTTGCATTCTAACTAGCGTTTCTCTTTCCTTAATCATTAAAGCTTGCAATACGATAATAGTAGTCACAAAAAAAAGCCTATCATAGGATAGGCTTTTTTAATACAAATATGTTAAAAGTATTTATTAAACTACTTTCACATTTACTGCACTTAATCCTTTAGGACCTTCTTCTACATCAAAGTTTACTTTGTCCCCTTCGTTGATTTCATCAACTAGACCATTTACATGTACAAATACATCTTTGTCACCTTCTTCTGGAGTGATGAATCCAAATCCCTTAGAATTATTGAAAAATTTTACTGTTCCGTTACTCATGATAAATAATTATAAATTTAGCTGCAAATATACATTTATATAACAGATCATACAAGTTTCTGAGAAAGAACCTGTTTTATGAGTAATTTCAACTATTATTTTTTGGAGCTTTAAATTCCATTTAGCTCTTGAAGCCTTGGTATATTTGAGGTCAGGTATTTGTTTATGGCAATTAATAATAAATAATTATTGTATTAAGGTACACTTAATCGCTATATCACTTAAAGATTGAATGAGATCATAGCAAAAAATAGTTTGCTATATAGTCCATTTTCTCCACTCAATAAATTAAAATAAATTGAAGTCTAGTCCAACTTCAAAACAGCTAAAAATGCTTCTTGTGGAACTTCTACACTTCCCACCTGACGCATTCTCTTTTTCCCTTTTTTCTGTTTTTCTAAAAGCTTCCTTTTACGCGAAATATCTCCACCATAACATTTTGCAGTAACATCTTTACGCAACGCTTTAATCGTCTCTCTCGAAACTATTTTAGCACCAATTGCTGCTTGAATAGGGATTTCAAATTGCTGACGTGGTATAAGCTCTTTTAATTTAGCACATATTTTTTTACCTAAAGAATAAGCGTTGCTTCTATGCACTAATGCTGATAATGCATCCACTTGGTCCGAATTAAGAAGTATGTCTAGTTTAATCAAATCAGATCTTCTATACCCAATTGGATGATAATCAAAAGAAGCATAACCTTTAGAAACCGTTTTTAACTTGTCATAAAAGTCAAATACAACCTCTGCCAATGGCATGTCAAAACTAATTTCAACTCTATTTTGGGTAAGATAAACCTGGTTAGTTAATTCTCCTCTTTTCTCAATACAAAGGCTCATAATTTGGCCAACGTAATCAGATTTTGTAATAACCTGCGCCTTAATATAGGGTTCTTCAATATAGTTTAACTTAGTTTGCTCAGGTAAATCAGATGGATTATTAATTACAATTAGCTCTTCATTTTTGTTTAGATAAGCTTTATAAGAAACGTTAGGAACAGTCGTAATAACTGTCATGTTAAACTCTCTTTCTAATCTTTCTTGAATAATTTCCATGTGAAGCATTCCTAAGAATCCGCAGCGAAAACCAAATCCTAATGCAGCAGAACTTTCTGGTTCAAACACCAATGAAGCATCATTTAGCTGTAATTTTTCCATGGACGATCTAAGTTCTTCAAATTCATCAGTGTCTACTGGGTAAATTCCGGCAAAAACCATTGGTTTTACATCTTCAAATCCTTTAACAACATCTTGACACTGATTGTTCGTTTGAGTGATTGTGTCACCCACTTTAACTTCAGCCGCTTTTTTAATGCCAGAAATTATGTATCCAACATCTCCTGCTTTTACAATATCACGGGGTTCCATATCCATTCTAAGAATACCAACTTCATCCGCATGGTAATCTTTTCCAGTATTTACAAATCGTATTCTATCTCCTTTTGAAATTTGGCCATCAATAACTCTGTAATAGGCAATTATACCTCGAAACGAGTTGTATACAGAATCAAAAATCATTGCCCTAAGCGGTGCATTTGCATCTCCTCTAGGAGCAGGAACCTTTTTTACAATGGCTCTTAAAATTTCATCAACACCTAAACCAGTTTTACCACTCGCAGGGATAATGTCAGACTGCTCGCAACCAATTAATTCAATTATCTGATCCGATACAACTTCTGGGTTGGCGCTATCTAAATCCATTTTGTTTAAGATTGGAATTATTTCCAAATCATTTTCTATGGCTAGGTATAAATTCGATATTGTTTGTGCTTCAATTCCTTGAGATGCATCAACAATCAATAAAGCGCCTTCACAAGCAGCAATAGACCGTGAAACTTCGTATGAAAAATCAACGTGCCCAGGAGTGTCAATTAAATTTAAAACATATTTTTGACCATCTTGCTCATAATCCATTTGAATGGCATGGCTTTTTATTGTGATGCCTCGCTCTCGTTCTATGTCCATATTATCAAGAGCTTGAGCCTGCATGTCTCTGTCCTTAATAGTGCCTGTAGTCTGCAATAATCTATCAGCTAAGGTACTTTTACCATGGTCAATATGCGCAATGATGCAAAAATTTCGGATATTCTTCATTTCTTTCTCTAGATAAGCTATGCAAAAGTAGTGAAAAACTTCGGTAATATTCGGAGTTTAAAAGAGCGGAACAAAGGGAATTGCGAAATAATTATCTTTTCTCGTGTTTGGAGTATATATTTGCACCCCTATTTTAGATAATGAAAGTAACCGATTACATCAAAAACGCTAGCGAAACATTATTTTCGTTCGAAATCATCCCTCCTTTAAAAGGTAAAGGGATTGAGAATTTATACGAAGGAATTGATCCTTTAATGGAATTCAATCCTCCATTTATCAATGTTACTTATCATCGAGAAGAATTCATTTATAAAAATATGGGCGATGGATTATTGAAAAAAATATCCATTAAAAAACGCCCAGGGACTGTCGGAATTTGTGCTGCTATTATGCATAAATATAAAGTTGACGCTATTCCCCATTTAATTTGTGGAGGGTTTAATTTAGAGGATACAGAAAATGCATTAATTGACTTGCAATTTTTAGGCGTGGATAACATCCTTGCCTTAAGAGGTGATCCTATCAAGTCTGAATCTGTTTTTAACCCTAGCTCTGGAGGTCATCATTATGCTGCGCAATTAATAGAGCAAATATCAAAGATGAACGGTGGAAAATACTTGGATGATGAACGCCAAAATTCTCCTACTGATTTTTGTATTGGAGCTGCTGGTTACCCAGAAAAGCATTTTGAGGCGATGAATTTAAATTCAGATATGAAACGTTTAAAAGAAAAAGTAGATGCTGGAGCAGAATTTATTGTGACGCAGATGTTCTATGATAATACTAAATATTTTGAATTTGTAGACAAATGCAAATCGTCAGGTATTAATGTTCCAATTATTCCAGGTTTAAAACCTATTACGACTTTAAAACATACCACTTTTTTGCCTAAATTTTTCAATATTGATTTGCCAGAAACACTTGCTAACGAATTAGAAAAATGTCAAACCGATGCTGATGTTAGAACAGTTGGTGTAGAGTGGGGAATTGAACAAGCAAAAGAATTAAAAGCTAAAGGCGTTCCAGTGTTACATTTTTACACAATGAATAAAAGTACTGCAGTTAAAGAAATTGCATCTGCAGTTTTTTAATATACTGATTCCGTGTAACTTTTTAATTCGGCACGACACAGGTAATATCATTTATTAGTCGAAAAGGAGGCTCAGGGAAAACAACCAATGCAACCAACCTTGCTGCGACTCTTCAAAGTAGAAGAAAATAGAACGGCTTTAGAAGCTCTTCAAATAAATGGCTTCGCTCAAGACTTTGAGGCTATGATGTTTGTATAAATGACTTTTGAAGGGGATTTTCTAATTCCTGATCCTGGTGGAAATATGTTTATGCTTACCACAGATTTAAACATCTTAAAAAAGTAGCAAACTCTATACTTTTAAATCTTATCTCCCGAACAATACCAATCCCTCTATCAGCCTTTTCTAAATTAGGGGTTTTAGTGCAACGTAAATTTAATGAGAATCCAAAGAATTAGTATCTTTAGCAATTAAGATTATGAGGTTATTATACATATTTATATTCATCTGCTTTATTTTAAATATTTCAGGGCAAGGAAAGAGAGTGAAAATAGTTTTTGACGTAAAGCTTTCTGCTGTGGAGGAAATGGGAAAAAAATTGAATATTGGTTCCGTGTATTTGTATCAAAATGGTAAGTTATTAGACTCTACTGTCACCCAGACTGGTAGATGCTTGTTTAACCTTGATACAGGGTATGTTTATAAGATTGAATTTTCAAAACACGATTATGTAAGCAAATATCTGGTTGTAGAAACTACAGAGGTGCCAAAAGATTATAAAAGAAAAAGCAGAATAAAAGTTGATATCGGATTATTTAAAAACAGAAAAGATTTGGATATGAAATTTTTAAGTAACAAACCGATTGGAATCGCATCTTATAATTATACAGAGAAAAAAATTGCTTGGAACCATGGTTATACCGATAAAGTTGTAGAAGAAATTGTTGACGCTACCTTGATATTTACGCATGATAAAGAGAAAGGTAGGAGAGATAGTTTTTAGGGAATCAATAATAGGTTAATAAAAGTATTTTATTATTAAATTGATGTCGGGTATTTTAGCTTACCAAATAACAAAGTTTTATAATGAAAGTATTAATAGTAAGCTCAATCTTAATTTGACATGAATTATTTAGCTCATTTATTGCTGTCGGGAAATGATGAAGATGTAATCTTCGGTAATTTTATTGGAGATGCAATAAAGGGTAAGCAGTATCAAGATTACTCAGACAGTATTCAGAAAGGAATTCTCCTCCATAGGCAGATTGATACATTTACAGATTCGCATCCGATTTATTTACAAAGTAAGAGAAGGTTTTACAAAAACTACCCTAAAATATCAGGAGTAATAACCGATATATTATATGATCATTTATTATGCCTTGAGTGGAATAAGCATACAAATGAAAAATTACCATTATTTATAAAAAGGTCATACGACTATTTGGATACTTGTATAAATCAAATGCCGTCCCGAATGACTCCGGTTTACGCCCATATGAGATCACACGATTGGTTTTCTAGGTATCAAACCATAGAAGGAACAGCATTATCTTTAATGCAAATTGGAAAAAGAATGGGCTTTGGTTCTTCCGTTGGGAATTCAGTTATGGAGTTTAAGCAAAACGAAGCAATTTTCATCGAGGAGTTCAATACCTTTTTTAATGAAATTAAAGCCTTTTCAAAAGAGTTTTTAGCCAATTATTAATTAATTGGCTTTATAGTTATGCAGGGTGTTTTACAGAATAAATACTTAATACCTCTAAAACGTATATAAAATTTAACACTTTAAAGGAAAAATGTGTAGTTTAATCATAAAATAGACTCTTTGTTCTGTTAGAGTGAGTACAATAGGAATAGGTTACTTAAATTTGTTAGAAGTAACGAATACTTTATATAACCTTGGTTGGAGGTTATTAGGAAATAGTAAAATGAATTTAATATCACTTATTATATACTTTGCAATTTTACCACTTGTAACAATTGTTCCTGAAGCTGCTTACCACATTGATGCCGACAGAGAAGGGATAATTATTTTGGAAGGTAAATATCAAAATAAAAACATCTACGTGTCCAATGGGTTTGGAAGTGAAGGGTATGGATATTGCACTTATGAGATACGGGTAAATGGAGGCCTCATTACAGATGGGGTTAATTCTAGTGCTTTTGAGATTGATTTAAATAATTTTAAATTGGAGTTAGGAGATGCGGTTATCATTGAAATACGCCACAAAAGGGGATGTACGCCTAAAGTAATTAACCCAGGAGGTCTTACTCCTAAACCTACATTTGTAACCCAAGAAATAACAGTTGGAGAAGAGGGCTTCTTGGAGTGGATAACTACAGATGAGTTTGGCGCTCTTCCATATACAGTGCAACAGTACAAATGGAGCAAATGGGTTGATATTGGAGAGGTGCAAGGAAATGGAACCCCTGTAACTAATAACTATGCATTTTATGTTGATTTTATTTCAGGAGTAAATAAGTTTAGAGTTATACAAAGAGATGGACTAGGGAAGATTAAGAAGACGTCGTCTGTAGAAATAAATTCATTAAGGCCTAAGTTGACTTATATTTATAACAAAAAAGACCGAAAAATTGTTTTCAGTGGTAAAACGAAGTACGAACTTTACGATAATTTTGGAGAAATAATAATCCGTGGTTTCGGAGAAACTATTGATGTTTCTGAATTAGTAAAAGATAGCTATTGGTTGAGCTATGACAATTTAACTGAAAGCTTCCTCAAAAAGTAAGGGTCCATTTAAATTCCTTATTGATTTTTTAAAAGCTTATTTGAAGGGTAATTTTAGTTTTCGGGTTTTCTGAAACTCTCTTGCTTTGGCTATATATTTGTAAGGTTCAACATTATCTCTTAGATTTGGGGTAATTAAATGATTCCAAGAAGTATGAAGTTGTTTCTTTTCATAGTGTTTTCTCTGTTTTACTTTGCAATATTTTCACAAGATTTCGTTTACGAATGGAGTACTGAAATTTCAAAACTTGAGAAAGAAACACCGTATAAAATTTTCCCAAATATAGATTCTGGATATTCAGTTGTTAAAAGAATACCGGGGGTTGAAAATTCCATATCCATTGATATATTGGATTCTAATAATGTCCTATTGTACGCTAATAAGCTAGAAATCTCTGGGGATAAAATCTTGAATATTGAACTGGTGAATGGCAAGGTGACATTGTTTTCTCTTATGCATAGTAATGAGAATCAAGAAGACCAATTAAATGCTTATACGTTAAATAATAAAGGAGAATTATCTAAATCAACCTTGATTGCGTCATTAAAATCGAATGGAGGTTATTTAGCAATGTTTAAAGTAGCTGTCAGTAGTGATGGTCAAAAAATAGGAGTCCTTTGTGAGAAACCTTTTATGAAGGAGATGAATGAGGGGTTAGTGATAAAAATATTGGATAAAGACCTTCGGCCTATATTGACAAGGGATTATAGCTATTCCACGGCTTCTATGAAAAGACGTTTTAACGTTCCTTTAATAAATAATAAGGGCTCTTTGTACATTCTAAAAAGAGCAAGAATAAAAACAAAAAATCAATACTGTCTTACATTAATTAAAGAAAATGGTGTTGAAGAACATCATGATTTAGAATTGAGGAGTATGAGAATTGCTGATGTTATTGGAGGGTTTAATAAAGAGGGAGAATTAATCGTTTCAGGTTTTTATGCTGGCTTTAATGGGTTTGATTTTCAGGGAGCTTTTAGCGTAAAATACGATGAGTCTTCGAGTTCGGTTTACAGCAAAGAATTTATCCTTCCAGAAAATTTGATTACAGGGTTAAAAAGCAAAAGGGAGATATCAAAATTTGGTAATGGATTGGATAATTTTCATGTGAAGAAATTAATTGTGACTCCAAAAGGAAGTAGTTACTTGATAGCAGAGCACTTAGTTGTAAATAAAACCGAAAAAGAAAGCGTTGAAGAACGCAAAGGACTTGCAGTTGTTAAGTTTTCCAACAAGGGAGATTTTTTATGGGCTGCCCCAATTGCTATGAATCAAATAGACAACCTGCACAGTGGGTATTGGAGTTCATCTATTTTGTTTGGAAACGATACAGTCTTATACGTTTTTTATAATCCTGTTGGGAAGGAGGTTAAAGACCCTGAAGATATTTATGGCGCTAATGCTTTAATGGGGACAAGGTTTTGTGTCGTTGATATCAATGGGGTTGTAGCTGATAATGCTTGCGTAGGCTTATTTCAGGGGGCTAAAGAAGATGTTGTTCTGCTCGCTAAGACTTATTATTTCTCAGGAAAGGAATTAATAATAGTAGCTGAAAACGAGCCGAAAAGTCAATTCTATTTGGGGCACCTATTAAATAAATAGATAGCTTCGATTAACTTTTAGTTTTCAATTTAGTTTTTAGTGCTATACCTAATGAAATAAAGAGCATTAACCATGGTGTGCCATGTAGGAATAAGTCAAACCAGTCCATTGGCTGCATGGGATGGTCTCCGCTGAAAGCGCCGCCACCGTAAATCCATTGTAGTTTGCCCCAAATATGCGGAGGAGTAAAAGGAGCAAGACCAAGTGTTAAAGAAGCTATGATCCACAAGGTTGTATTTTTATGAAAAGGTTGGTTAGTACTCTTCATCCTTGATGTGAATTGATTAATTCAATTAATTGATCTGCTGGTATTATTCCTGATTGCCTCCAGAGTAGTTTTCCTTGTTTAAAAAGAATGAATGTAGGAACTCCTCGTACTTGAAATTTTTCTGCAGCCTGAGGATTTTTATCAACGTCAATTTTTATGATTTTCACACTATCACCCACCTTGCTTTTGACATCTTTTAATATAGGAGCCATTGTTTTACAAGGGCCACACCATTCCGCAAACATGTCAACCAAGACAGGGGTATCTCCATTTATTAAATCACTAAATTTTGACATAAAATATATTTTAGATTTTAAATTAATCCATTTTGACTGAAAGTAATTCTTATTCTAGAATCTGTTTAACTAAGCTTAACTACTAGCATCATTGATGGGTTTTCTCCTCTTGGAACAACTAATATGCAGGTTATTCTTCTAGTACCGGATAAAGCTGATAATTCAGCTTCTGAATTAGTATTTTAACTTTTTTTCATATTCTTTGGAATGCCTATTTCATGTACGCATTTACCGTTTGCCACCCCCCCCCGTTGCAAACATTTGAAAGTCCATTTTGTTCCAGAAACATTGTTGCTTGACCACTTCTGCCCCCGCTAGCACAGCATAAAACGATGTCGCCTTGTATGGTTTTAAATTCTTCAACTCTTGAAGGAACTTCATCTAAAGGAATGTTTATAGATCCCTCTACATTTCCCATCATAAACTCGACAGGAGTTCTCACGTCGATAATCGTTGCCTCTTTAATGTCAATGTTTTCTATACTCATTATATCTTGTTTTGCAGCTTTACTTATTTAAGTATGCTTTTGCTTTGTCCAATAAAGATATTTCTTCTTTTTTGGATAACCAATTTCTTTTAGTTTTTCTTCTACTTTATTAATTGAACCTTCATCGGAGGATTCAAATGTGATAGAATTATTTTCAAGTGAAACAATAACATTAGAAATCCCATCTAAAACCGCTGCTCCTTCGGTTGCTGTTTTAACACAGCCGCCACATTTTAAGTTTTCTATTTCAAACGTCGTCTTCATATTATTTAAAGTGTTGTGGGACAAACATACTCAGAGAGATGAAATCCTTCAGTTTTCTTAATTAAACCATACCCTCCAGCAATGTCAATTAGATTATGATATCCTCTTGATTTCATAATTGAGATATAGATTACCGAGCGATATCCACCTGCGCAGTGCACATGGTAAGTAATATCTTTAGATAAGTCATCCATTTGATCATTGATCACATCTAATGGAGCATTTACAGCTTCTACAACATGTTCTGATAGGAACTCAGATGGTTTTCTTATATCAACTAGATTACTTTTCTCGGCATTTACTAATTCAACTATTTCTGAAGGCTGTAATGAAATAATTGAGGTTGTCTCTAGCCCAGCTTCTTTCCATGCCGTTATTCCTCCTTTTAGGTATCCAAGAGAGTTGTCATATCCTATTCTAGATAATCGGGTTACAACTTCTTCTTCACGCCCTTCGTCAGCAACTATAATAATAGGCTGATTAATATCTGAAACAAGCGTTCCAATCCATGGCGCAAAACCACCATCAATTCCAAAGAATATTGATCCAGGTATATGTTCTTTAGTAAAAGAAGTTTGATGCCTAGTGTCAATCACCATAGCTCCTTCGCTAGAAGCCATAGCTTTAAATGTATCAACATCAAGTGCAATTGTTCCAGTTTTTAAAATGTCGTCTATACCCGTATTGACTGATTTATTCATAGCAACATTTTTAGGGAAGTAAGCTGGTGGCGGATTTAGTCCAGTAAGAACTTCTTTTACAAACTCAGGTTTAGTCATGTCAGCTCTTAACGCATAGTTAACCTCTTTTTGATGCCCTAAAGTATCGAATGTTTCTTTGCTCATGTTTTTTCCACATGCAGAACCTGCGCCATGACTAGGGTAAACGATAGTGCTGTCTGGTAACGGCATTAATTTATTGCGCAAGGAATCGAATAAATATTCCGCTAAACCTTCTTGGGTAATGTCGGATTTTACAGCTAAATCTGGTCTTCCGACATCTCCAATAAAAAGAGTGTCTCCTGTAAATACGCAGTTTTCTTTTCCATCTTTATCTAATAATAAGTAACTAGAAGATTCCATAGTATGACCAGGCGTGTGTAATAGTTTTAGGGTTAATTCACCAATTTTGAATTCTTCGCCATCCGTCGCAACGTGAAAATCAAAATCAGCTTTTGCATTGGGGCCAAAAACAATTGTTGCGCCTGTTTTTTTAGCTAAATCAACATGTCCAGACACAAAGTCAGCATGAAAGTGAGTCAAGAAAACATACTTAATAGTGGCGTTATCTTTTTCTGCTCTTTCAATATATGGTGCAGTTTCGCGCAATGGGTCAATTATTATAGCCTCACCTTTCGATTGAATGTAATAAGCGGCTTCTGCTAAACATCCTGTATATATTTGTTCTATTTTCATATTCTTTTAATTCTTAAGCAAAGTTAAATAATTGCGATAAATTATATTGTAACTAAAGTTACAAATTACTGTTATTCTGTAAAGCTATGCGTTTACAAATTCTTGCAAAGTCCATTGCTGGATAATCATCTAAACATTCTAGCGCTTTATTGACTTCGGCAAACATTAATTCTTTTCCAATGGTCTCAGATAATCCACTTTTAAAAATAATATCCCTTACCGGTCCTATTGCTCCAGCAACCGCAAAGTAGATTTCTTTTTTACAAAGGTCTTTTATAGTCTGATCCAGCATATGCAAAGCACTTGAGTCTATGTGGTTAATGGCTTCTGCGTTTAATATGATTAGTTTTAAATCAGGTCCTTTTTTTGCAATCATTCCATTTAATTGCTCTTTAAAATACTCAGAATTAGCAAAATAAAGTTGTCCGTCAAAACGAAATATAAGAACCTCTTTTCGATCTTTTGTATTATCGAATCTTTCTACATTTTTAAAATAATTCGTTCCTTCAATTCTCGCACATTCAGCAATGTGAGGTCGTGTACTTCTAAAAATCAAGAACCCCAACGATAGAATTACTCCAACAATAATTCCTTCTTTGATTCCGATGGTTAACGTTACTGCAAATGTTCCCAAGAGCATAATTAGATCCTCCTTGTTATATTTCCAAAGTTTTAAGGGGTATTTAATGTTTATTAATCCTATCACTGCAACGATGATAATTCCACCCAAAACTGCTTTTGGTAAATAATAAAATAGTGGAGTTAGGAATAGTAATGTTAATGCTACAACTCCAGCTGCAATAATAAAAGACATTCCCGTTTTTGCTCCGGATTGATCATTTACCGCGGTTCGAGAAAAGCCGCCTGTAGATGGATAGCTCTTAAAAATAGAACCTACAATATTACTTAGCCCAAGTGCAATTAGCTCTTGATTAGCATCTACTTTATAATCATTATGTTTATCTTCAATGGCTTTGGCCTGAGAAATAGCTTCCATAAATGCAATTAAAGACAAGGTGAGAGCCAACGGCAACAAGTCCTTAAAATAATTTTGGGTAAAATCAGGGATTGAAGGACTTGGAAGTCCAGTAGGGATATCTTTAATAATAGTTACTCCATATAAATCCAAATGAAAAAATTGAACGATAAGGATACCTAGTATAACTGCAGTTAAGGCTGCAGGGATTTTCTTTAAATACTTTTTTAAGATAATAATTGTGAGAATGGTTCCTATTCCAACACAAAGAGTAATTAGGTTAGTTGAGGTAATAGCTATTCCTGTGTCATACAATAAAGAATGTGCTTGGTTGCTTCTGGGGATTTCTATTCCGAAAATATGTTTTAATTGGTTTAAACCAATAATTATTGCCGCAGCAGAAGTAAATCCACTAATTACGGGCTTCGATAAAAAGTTGACCAAAAAACCAAGTTTAAAAACCCCAAAAGCCAATTGCATAAGTCCCATAAGAAACGCTAACATAATTGCAGCTGCTATATAGTTGTCAGGGCCCACAGTTGCTATAGATGTAATTCCGGCAGCAACAATTAAAGAGTCCATTGCGGTAGGCCCCACCGACAATTGCCGAGAAGTTCCAAAAATAGCATAGATAACTTGCGGAGTCATGGCCGTATATAAACCATAAATGGGGGGTAATCCAGCAATCATTGCATAGGCAATGCCTTGTGGAATAAGCATCACGCCAACGGTAAGTCCGGCTGATAAATCACCAGATAATGCTGCTTTATTGTAGCCTGGAAGCCACGATAGAATAGGTATGTATTTTTTAAAAAGATTCACTTATCGAAAGAACGAAGTTAATGGTAATATTGGCAAATTAAAAACAAAAGTAACATGCTTTATTGAAGTTGTAAGTAACTAATGTTACTAGAATTCAAGTACTTCAATTCTGTTGCGATGTAGTTTAATCTTTTTCTCATTTTCTAATTGTTTTAACAACCTAGATATTACAACTCGAGATGTATTTAAGTTATGTGCAATTTGTTGGTGCGTATTTTCAATGTTTCTGTCTCCAATCAGCTTTACTTTATCTGTTAAAAATTTGTACAGCCTTTGGTCCATTTTCATGAAGGCTAAGGTGTCGATGGTTTCTAACATTTCTTCTAAGCGAATGTTGTAGCTTTCAAATACAAAGTTTTTCCATGTTTTGTATTTACAAATCCATTCCTCCATTTTTTGGACAGGTATTAATACCATCTCGGCATCTTCAACAATGATTGCTTTAATTTCACTTTTTTTGTTGCCAATGCAACATGATAAAGAAAATGCGCAAGTATCTCCCGTTTCTAAAAAATAGAGAAGTAATTCATTTCCATGGCTATCTTCTCGTACAACTTTTATGGAGCCTTTAAATAGAAGAGGCATGTGTCTGATAGAACTCCCTATTTCCATTAGTGTCTCTCCTCTTTTTAATGACTTGGTATGCCCTGCCTTAATGATTTCGGTAATTAATTCTTCTTCAAATAAAAAGCCGTAGCTTTCTTTCAATTGTTCTATCATCTCTCTTTTTTCAGTATAATATCTTCAAAGTGGAAGAATAAATTAGCCCATATTATTTTTGAAAGAGCGTATAAGTAGGGGCCTAAAATAATAATTGCTCCTATAATTATTCCCAATAATAATTCTGCAGAATACTCGGGATATAATATAGCGATTGCAACCCATATTGTCACAAATAACGCTACACCTAAAGCGTAAGAGACGAACATCGCCCCGAAATAAAATCCAGGTTCACGAGAATATTTTAAGGAGCAAGTGTCACATTTTTCTCTCAGGTTTCCTGCTTTTTTTAAATTGTACACATTCCTAGATTCTAAAAACTCCCCTTTATGACACCTTGGGCACTTGAAATTCAAAATACTGTAGAGTCTTGTTTTTTTTAGCATTGATCGGATTTATTAATCAAATATAGGTAACAATTTTGTTTGCGAATATAACAAATGTTACATTTGGGGATTCTATATTTATAGCTTAATGACAGTAAAACCAAAGAAACATTTAGGGCAGCATTTTTTAAAAGATGAAAGTATCTGTTTTGACATTGCTAATGCATTAACCAATCATGGTAATTATAAAAACGTTATAGAGGTTGGTCCAGGTATGGGGGCGTTGACTAAGTTCTTGGTTGAAAACAAAAACTTTAAAACCACAGTTGTCGAAGTCGATAGAGAATCTGTTGTATATCTAAACGCAAATTTCCCTGAATTAGAAGTCTTGGAAGAAGACTTTTTAAAGATGGATTTTTCCAAGTTTAAGTCTGAAAAATTGGCTGTGATTGGTAATTTCCCATACAATATTTCTTCTCAAATATTGTTTAAAGTATTAGAAGAAAAAGATAGTGTAACTGAAGTTGTAGGGATGTTTCAAAAAGAAGTAGCAGAAAGAATCGCAGAGCCACCGGGAACTAAGCGGTATGGGATTTTGAGTGTGCTACTTCAAGCGTTTTACGATATCGAATATCTATTTACAGTAAATGAAGATGTTTTTGATCCACCTCCAAAGGTAAAGTCAGGAGTTATTCGATTAATCCGAAATGATGTAAAAAAATTGTCGTGTGATGAAAAGGATTTTAAAAGAGTAATAAAAATGGCTTTTAACCAACGTCGAAAAACGTTAAGAAATTCGTTGAAACAACTTTTAGGTGATATGGACACTTCCGATCCAATTTTTAAAGAGCGTCCAGAACAATTGAGCGTTGAGCAATTTATTGATCTAACCAAACGAATTTTCGCCTAATAGCTTGTAAGGCGGAGCGGAGGCGAACTTTCATTGGTCATTTGTATAGTCCGTTCATCATGACATCTTTACTTTCAGGTGTTATATTGATGAAAAAACCGTATTTTCGCTGCCAATCAATCAAAAAGTAACAACTACCTAATGGACTCTGAGAGGCATGAATTTCGAATTAACAAAAGAGCTATTACAAGAGTTTTCCGATGCAGCAGCTAACCGGAATGGAGATTTTATTGTTGAAAAAATTCAAGATGTTCATCCTGCCGATATTGCTGAAATTCTAGATAGGGTAGATTTAATCGAAGCACAATTTATTTATTCACTTCTAGAGGAAGAAGTTGCATCTGATGTTTTAGTAGAATTAGAAGAAGATGTAAGAGATGCCTTCCTGAAGTCATTTACCATTCAGGAAATTGCGGATCAGGTAGAGAAGATGGATTCCGATGATGCTGCGGATTTTATTCAGGATTTACCAGACGAGAGAAAAGAAGAGGTTCTTTCTCGATTGGAAGATGCGGAGCAAGCGAGTGATATTTTATCGTTATTAAGTTATCCTGAAGATACTGCAGGGGGGCTAATGGCCAAAGAATATATAAAGGCGAATATCAATTGGACTGTAGAAGAGTGCCTTGAAGAAATGCGGTCGCAAGCGGAGGAAATTGATTATGTCTACACTATTTATGTAGTGGACGATCAAAATAAATTACTAGGAACTTTGTCACTAAAATCTTTTTTGTACGCGGGAAATAATACGAAGATATCTGATTTGTTTAAAGAAGAGCCAATATCAGTTAAAACGGATACTCCCGATGAAGAAGTTGCTAATATGATGGAAAAGTATGATTTGGTAGCAATACCGGTATTAAATCAGGCAAATGTATTGGTGGGTCGAATTACAATTGATGATATAGTTGATGTAATAAAGGAAGAAGCTGAAAAAGATTTTCAAATGGCAAGTGGTATTTCTGAAAACGTTGAGTCTAAAGATTCTATTTGGCTTTTGACGAGGGCAAGATTGCCTTGGTTGTTAATCGGTTTAGTTGGAGGAATACTTGGAGCGGTTGTTATAAAATCATTTGAATATGAATTGGGACAATTTCCGGTTTTAGCTTTTTTCATTCCACTAATCGCGGCAATGGCTGGAAATGTAGGTGTTCAGTCTTCTGCAATCATTGTTCAAGGGTTGGCTAATAATTCGCTTTCCTACGGTTCTACATTTTCTAAAGTTGTTAAAGAGGTTGGGGTTGCTTTAATAAATGGAGCGGTGCTTTCCAGCTTGATTTTTATATATAACATAGCTTTTGGTGAGGCATGGGAATTATGTTTTACGGTTAGTTTATCCTTGTTTGTTGTTATTATTTTTGCTGGAGTTTTCGGAACTTTAATTCCTCTGGTTTTGAATAGACACAATATTGATCCAGCATTAGCAACGGGCCCATTTATTACTACTATTAATGATGTTGTTGGCCTTCTTTTATACTTTACTATAGGTTGGATGATTTATTTTTAGGAATCACTTATCCTCAAAATCAGGTATTAATATTTCCATTTGTTTCCATTCATGTATCTGTAATTATTCATGTGCGCTTATATGTTATCTTTGATAATATGACAAGAAAAGGGTTTTATTGGTTGTTTCAAATAGCAGGGTGGGGGTTCTTAATTTTTTTAGGGCTACTACAAGAGTTTCAGACTGAGAATTCGATAGCCCTGAGGTCATTGATTCAGTCTTTAATTATTTTTTGCCTAGGAATAGGTATAGGTCACTTATATAGATACTTTATTATACAGCGAGATTGGTTAAGTAGTAATGTTGTAAAAGCGATACCCCGAATCATTTTTGCTTCTATTGCCATAGGAACCATATTTTATGGGATAGAAATTATAATGGTATATGTTAAAGAGACTGCTGGCATAGGAGGGGAAAAAGATACCCTATTAAGATTTTTTGGAGGAAAAGAGGAGAATATGTCTACTAGCTTTGTTGTCTTGCGACTCACTTTAGCTATTATTAATAACGCCTTGTTGTTCTTTATTTGGTCTGTCATTTACTTTGGTTACCACTTTTTCGAAAGGTCAAGGCAACAAGAAATTGAGCGCCTTCAGTGGGCAGCCTCTATTAATGAAACAGAATTGAATAACTTAAAGGCGCAATTAAACCCTCATTTTATGTTCAACGCAATGAATAGTATTCGAGCACTAGTAGAAGAGGATCCGGTATTATGTAAAAAGGCAATTACGCAATTATCGAATTTATTGAGAAATACTTTGCAAACAGGAAAAAGGAAGCTGGTTTTAATTGAAGAAGAAATGAAAATTGTGCAAGATTATTTAGCGCTGGAAAAAATTAGATATGAAGAGCGATTAAATATTGAAATCCAATTAGAAGATGGAATTGAAAAGTGTCTTGTTCCTCCTTTACTCTTGCAAACGCTGGTAGAAAACGCGATTAAACATGGCGTAAGTATGATAAGAAAAGGCGGGACATTAAGAATTATTGGAGTGTCCAAAGGAGAGTATTTACATATTACAATATTAAATGATGGAAAATACAATCCTAAACCTGCAGAAGGAGTTGGTATTGGGCTTAAAAACTCAACAAAAAGATTGGAAATTTTATATGGTGATAAAGGTAGTATTGAGATAAATAATGTAGATAAACGGGTAGAGACAAGAGTAATTATTCCGAAGGAAAAAATTAATAGACTTTAAATATTGGACTATGAGAGCAATTATTATAGATGACGAAAGATTGGCAAGAAAAGAATTAAAATCTTTGTTAAAGGAGTATCACGAGATTGAAATTGTTGATGAATGTTCCAGTCCAGAAGAAGCCTTAAAAAGTATCGAGAAACACAATCCAGATTTATTGTTTTTAGATATTCAAATGCCAGAAAAAACAGGATTTGATCTTTTGCAAGAGCTAGATAAATCGCCTAAAGTAGTGTTTGTAACAGCCTTTGATGAGTATGCTGTAAAGGCTTTCGAAGTAAATGCTCTTGACTATCTATTGAAGCCGGTTGATCCAGAGAGGTTGAAAGAAACAATGGCTAAGGTGCTTTCTGAAGATAGTGAAGATGAAGATTCGTATGATGTTCCGGATAGAGGGATTTTGTCATCAAATGATCAGATTTTTATTAGAGATGGCGAGAAGTGTTGGTTTATATATTTAAAGGATGTTAGAATGTTTGAGTCGGAGGGTAATTACGTGCGAATCTATTTTGAAACATTTAAACCCCTAGTATTAAAATCTCTAAATGGGCTGCAAGAAAGATTGGATCAGAAGTTGTTTTTCAGGGCGAATAGAAAATACATTATTAATTTAAAATGGGTTTCTCACATCGAAAACTGGTTTAATGGTGGCCTTCAGGTAGTTTTGAAAGATGGAGAAAAAGTAGAGATTTCGAGAAGACAAGCTGTGAAATTTAAAGCTTTAATGAGCCTCTAGTTTCTTAGTCTAAGATTTTAACAATTTGGTCGTTACTTATTTGAGTCTTGTAGAAAATCGTCCGAAGATATTAATTTAAATATCGATATTAGCATCCTAAATAAACCAAGACTATTAATGGAAACCTTTTTAAAACCTGCAACAGAAACTACACCATTCTTGAAGTTTGATGCTAGGTTAGGAGAGTTTGTTCTCGAAGGAAAATCTATTCCGAGTGACGCAGAAGCTTTCTATGGGCCAGTTTTACTGTGGCTAAAGGAATATGTGGATAAACCAAACATTAAAACGACACTGGTTTTAAAACTAGACTACTTTAATATTTCGTCATCTAAAAGAATTCTTTTCATTTTTTACAAGCTAAATGAGCTTATTGATGCCGGTCATCAGGTTAATGTTAAGTGGTATTTTCATGAAGATGAAGACGACATGCATGAGGTAGGGCAGGATTTTGCATTTATGGTAAATATTCCGTTTGAATTTATTGAATATTCTCACTACGAATCTGTAGCCGTATAATTTACTATTATTTATTCCTCTTTTTTATTAAAACCAATTAGCTTATCCGTGCATTAGACAAATTAGTTTGTTTCGTGATAATATAACTAAGCTGTTCGTTATAATGAATACCTCAAAAAAATATTAAGAATAGATGGAATAAAATTTTAAAGCACAGTAATCGGGCGAGAAATTTTAAAGAAAAGAGGGGGTTGAAAATAAAAAGTCTAAAATTCAGTAAGCTATTTGGCTTGGGTATCTTACATTTGCAAAAATTTTCATTGTATGCGAACAGTAGCAAAAATTGAGCACCCTAAAATGGATATAAGTATTTATTTACGAGAAAATAAATACATTGTTAAAATCGTTATGGACCAGTACGAGCAAGTTTATAGGATTAATGCAACTGATGTAACCGGAATGAATGATATGAAAGCCATGGTCAGTGGTGATTTTTTAACTCAGGTCTACTTGCGTTTTGTAGAGATGAGTGCAGATTTAAAAGGCGCCTTTAAAAACATTAATTCATTGTCATGAAAAATAGAGTATCATTAATTATAAATAGCATCTTAGCAGTTGCGATCATAATATTATTTGTTTTACAGTTTTCCGGAAGAAAAAACTCAATAGATGAAAAAGTTATTGATATTCCGGTAACAGATAAAAAGGAGCAAGTTTATAGGGCTGCAATCCCAAATATTTCTGATTCCGCTGGGTTGAAAATTGGATATGTCAACAGTGACACCGTTACAGCAAATTATTTGTTTAGTAAACAATTGAATGCTGACTTAATGGCAAAGCAATCTTCTGCAGAAAATCAGCTAAGAAAAGTATCTAAAAAACTTCAGGAAGATGCTCAGAAGTTTCAGCAAGCGGCACCAATTATGGGTAGAGAAGAGCTCGAGAGAACGCAAGCAGAACTGATGAAAAGACAAGAGGATTTGCAGTTGATGGAGTATGAATTGAGTCAAAAACTTCAAGATAAAGGGTATAAGGCTAATTACGATTATATTATGACTACAGATAAGTACCTGCAGAAAATTGGAAAAGATTTGGGTTACGATTATATTTTCGGATATAGAACAGGTGATTTAGTAATGTATGCTAATCCTGATTTTGACATTACGAAATATGTTATTGAATTATTAAATAATGAATACCAGGCCGATGAAATGGCTAACTAGATGTTAATAGCTCAACAAAAGTTAAAAGAAAACATAGCAGAGTATATTCTGTATATGTGGCAAGTCGAAGATATGATTCGCGCTTGTAATTTGGATATCGAAGTAATTCAGGAAAGAATTGTCAACCCAATGGTAGATGAGGATGCTATTCGAAAAGAAATTAGAATTTGGTACGCTGACTTAATTTCTAAAATGAAACTTCAAGGCAAAGAAAAAATGGGTCACTTGAGAGACCTGGATGACGTGTTTATTGAGATAAACTATTTACACGGTACTTTAATTGGTCTTTTGGGAGATGAAAAATACAAAGGTATTTATCAAACCGCAATGCCTTTAATGGAGGACTTTAAAAAAAGAGCAAATACAAATAATATTACAGAGATAGAGATTTGTTTTAATGGACTTTATGCTAAGCTAATGTTGCGCTTGCAAAACAAACCTATAACACCTGAAACTGAAGAAGCTTTCAATGCTTTTGCTCAGGTATTGGGTTACCTATCAGTAAAATATAAGTTAATGAAAGAAGGGAAATTAGTTTAAAATTTCTCCCCTTTTCATATTTTATTTTTGTAATGTTTCTAGTTTTCTCTTGTATCTTTGTCTTAGATGCAAGAAATTGACCAAACATATTACCCGCCGAAACCGGAGATAGAAGAACAGTCCAAAACGAATATTAATAAGTCATTATTGAGTTTGGGATTATTTATTTTGGTGTTTTATTTTTTGATAGCTGATCTTCAAGTTTTATTTTTAGTTGTACTTATTTTGTTTATTCACGAGATGGGTCACTTTATTGCTATGAAAGTTTTTGGGTACAATGGTGTCAATATGTTTTTTATACCATTAATTGGGGCAATGGTTACGGGAGAAAAAGACAGGATATCTCAATCGCAAAGAGCTATAATTGTGCTTGCTGGGCCTGTGCCTGGAGTGTTGATTGGATGTGGGATAATTGCCTATGCTCAAACCATTGACCATACTGGAGCAGCTGTTGCGGGTTTTATGTTTTTGTTAATTAATATTCTTAACCTACTTCCCTTAGATCCTCTTGATGGTGGAAAACTAATTGAAACACTTTTCTTTTCTTCAAATGAAAAAATTAAGCAATTATTTTTAATAGTTTCAGTTATAATTATGGTTCTAGCCGGAGTGTTTTTTCAAATGTATCTATTAGCGTTTTTAGGTTTATATATGTCGTTAAGAATTAAAATGCTTAAAAGTTTATCTGAACTAAGGAAGAAAATAAGTGTATATAAAATTCCGTTGATTAGAACGTATGATGAATTGACGGATAAGGAATATTGGACAATTAGAAAAGAATATATAATGAGTTCTAAACTGAATAAAATGATAGATCCAAATGAATATGTGGAATCTCCATTTGAGGATAGAATCGCTATTTCAGTTAGAAATGTCTTGATTACACCTATTGAAAAAGATATATCTGCCGTAGGTAAATTATTTTTTTTATTGCTATGGGCTGCTACCCTTATTTTCCCAGTTTTATATGCCTTGCCTTATTTAGCGAAAATAATACTAAAATTTAGTTAGGGTTGAATGCAATAGATTTCATAGAGAAACATAAATTTGGAATATTAGGAACAATTGCTTTGCATATAGTTGTATTTATTTGGCTCAATATTCAGGTTGTAGAATACGGGGTTTATGAGCCGAAGAATAAAATTTTAGCTGTATTGGATTACACGAATGAGGAAGAAGATCCACAAGATGAGCCAATTGAAGTTTTAGATGAAAATGGAAATCCAATTGAGAGTACCTTACTAAATGTTGCTGCTAATGAGAATCAAGAAAAGACTACTTATACAGATGAGAGTTTTAGTAAAAATCAAGCAGATAAGGATGTTTGGGAGGAGTTGAAGCAAATGGAAGCTGAGGAATATAACAGCATCAACGAAAATAAAGATACGCCGAAAGATAATCCGAAGGATAATAAGGATAAAACGATTGATGAGAATTTGGTGAATGCTGATGCAGAAAAAAACGATGCTGCTTCATATGGAGCAGATGTGAAAGCTATAGCGTCTTATTTTTTAGAGGGGAGATCTACTAGAAGTGAAGGTGTTCCTTCCTATAAATGTAGGGTAGAAGGAGTAGTTGTAATTGATATTAAGGTGAATCAAAAGGGAGAGGTAATTGCGCGAACCATTAATGAAAGTAAAACCAATACCCAAAATGATTGTTTGCGTTCGGAAGCTATAAATTATTCTAAAATGTGGCGGTTTACCCAAGATTTTGATGATTCCATGCGTAAAAATGGGTGGATTAAATTTACATATGTAGCACAATAAGTTATCATTCCCATTTTTTATTTCATTTCCAATTCTTCCGTCATTGCGAATAATTTCAGTAAGAAGTTTTGTGGTAATCTTACATTAGTAAAGGAAAAAACTGCTGCAATTTTTTATATTTCTATTCACTAAGTTATCGTCAGCATTCACTAAGTCGTGCTAAAATAAAAGATAAGCTAATAATACATTTGAATCAATAAACTTTGTTTCACTAAAAAATGTATTATGAAAAATTCAATACTAATTATTGCTCTATTTATCAGCCCATCTCTTTTTGCAATTGAAAATGAAAAAATAGTAGAGTCTAAAGTTAAAAGCGCAACTGTGTTTTTGAAAGGGGCGCAAGTATTCAGACAAGGAAGGACTACCTTAAAACCTGGAACGAATAAAATAATATTCGATGATGTCTCTCCTTTTTTAAATCCAAAGAGTATTCAAGCGTCGGCATCCAATGGAGCATTGATTTTGGATGTGAAGCATACAGTTTTTTATAAAGAACCGGAAGCTCAAAAACCGCAAATTATTCCCGAAAGAATTCAAAAAGAGATTAATGGTTTAAATGATTCAATTCTAATTAAGCAATATGAATTGAATATGGTGACCACACTAAAAAACAACTTTCTCAACGAAAAGCAACTCATTATTAATAATAAGGTAATGCGGGGAGAAGGGCGAAATGATTCACTTGAAGTGTTGATAAAAGCAGTTAACTTTTACAGAGAGAGATTAGGAGAAATTGAGGCTAAATTATTTAAGGTTAAAGTTAAGGAGCATAAGCTTTCAAATAACTTTAATAAAATGAATGAGCGCTTGGCTGAGTTGAAACGCTACAATAATAATGTAGCACAACCGGTTGTCTCCAGCAGAAAGATTCATCGAGTAGTGATTACCGTAAATAGTGAAATTGCAGCTTCCTCAACGATAAAGATTAATTACCTTGTTGATAATGCTGGGTGGCATCCGTCTTATGATTTGAGAGCAATTGGAGAGGAGGAAATAAGCCTAACTTACAAGGCTACAGTATTTCAAAAAACAGGAGAAAATTGGGATAATATAGATTTGACTTTATCTACTTATAACCAAAATTGCAGTTTCACGATTCCTACATTGCCGACATGGGATTTGTTTGATAAGAAAACAAGGATTCCACAGCATCAATCATTTAGTTCTGGTTACATGTCTTTGGATACTGTGATGATTATGTCTAACGCAAATATCCCCCAAGAAGCGCGTTTTGATAATGGTAAATTACAGTTGGAACAAGCAACACCTGTCGATGATTTCTTAGAGGCACTTTCTAATAATCAAATGCAATCAGCATTAAATAATATTGAATTTAACATTGATCAACCTTACTCTATCCAACCAGACGGCCAGGAAGTATTGATGGTAGTGAAAAACGAAAAGTTAAAATCAAGTTTCGAATATTTCGGAATTCCGAAAGTCAATACAGACGCCTTTTTACTAGCGAAAATTACAGATTGGGAAGATATGAACTTGCTGCATGCCAAGGCAAATATCTATTTCAATAATACCTATGTAGGAGAAACGTATTTAAACCCCAATGTGTTGACAGATACATTACAGATCTCTTTAGCTCGAGAAAAAGGGATTGCAACTTCTCGAAAAAAGGTAAGCGATGATGACAAGAAAAGCGCAACAGGCAAAAAGGTGTCACGCGAAATTACAATAGAGTTAGTGGTAAAAAACAATAAAAACGAGACTGTAGATATGCAGCTAAAAGATCAAATTCCAATTTCTAAGCAAAAAGGAGTTACAGTAAAATCAATAGATTTGGACCATGCTGAATTGGATGATAATACAGGATTACTTACTTGGAATTTACAACTCAAGCCAGATGAGACAAAAATAATTTCATTTACTTATAAAGTAGAGTACAATAAAGACATGGACGTGTTGTAAAATTAGATTCACTCATTCATATTTGATTGCCTAAGGCAAACAGTGGAGAAATTTTCATAAGCGTACTTCGAAAAGAAGGTTTCTCCACTACTGTATAAATGACCTTCTGCCAAACTTACTTGGCGCTACTGTGATTAATGCTTTTGTTTCGCATACCAAAAATCTATATTTACCGTTCTGAATTAAAATAGTAGCAGTATGAAAGTAAAATTTATTTTAGCATTCGTCTTTTGTTTCTTATTGTTTTTAAGTTCTTGTTC